>JAHFDY010000135.1 GCA_023248735.1 Myxococcales bacterium | reverse complement strand
GCACTCATGCGGCCTTCACGTCGACGTGGAGCTTCAGGCCGCCGCGATCAACGAGATCCTGCAATGCCAACTTCACTAGGCGAGCTTGCGAATAGCCGAGCACGATCGCAAACCGAGCGGCACGTTCGGGGCTGACAGCTTTGCGCCCTTTCTCGATGTCGTTGAGGTGAGACTTCGAGATGCCGAGCGTTTCGGCGAACGCGGGTTGGGTCATCTCTTCGCCCTTGCGCACCGCTTCGAGGAACTTGCCGAACGTCACGGACCCGCCGTTGAGCTTCTCGAGGAACCGCACAGCTTCGCTCTTCTTAGTAGACATGCTTATCAACCCCTTCCACCCGGACGAATTCGACCGTGTCCCTCACGGGTGCGATAGTAGGCGCGGTAGCCTTTGCTCAATCGACCGAAGCCCCTTCAATCGGCCCTTGAGCGGCTCATCGTGATAGCGGCAATCTTTCGCACTTCGTGGAGCCCGCGGTCTTCAACACCTTCAACCCAATCCTGCAATTTGACGGCGACGTGACGGGGGACCGACGCGAGATCCTTCCGAGCTTCGCGCGACAAGACGACACGATTGAGCACAGTGTTTACGGTACACCATATTGGTGTACCGTAAAGGTGTCGAATGAGCCAAGTTCGTTGGCGGCTAGCAAAAGTGCCAATTCGCGAGGGAATCTCAGCGCGCTCGGTAGGATTCGAACCTACGACACCCGGCTTCGAAGGCCGATACTCTATCCAGCTGAGCTACGAGCGCTTGTGTCCCGCACGTTACTCAATCATGGCCTCGCTGAGAAGCCGGCTTCGAAGGCCGATACTCTATCCAGGCTCCTGTACCAGTTTGGACCACTACGGTCGTTTCGGCGAAGGTAGTGGTCTCGGCTTCTCCTGCGAGGTCACCTTTTATTTTTTGCGCAAGCGAAAAAGGAGGCGTGCGAGGCATGCCGATAGCGTAGCAGCGGCGCAGCCGGGAGCTACGAGCTTGGGTCCTGACCCTACTCAATCTTCGCCCTCGTGAGAAGCCCGGCTTCCGTTGTCGCTGATGATGCGCGGATTCTGAACGGGAAACTTCTCGTGCCCTCGTTGCAAGATACATTCAATGTCGACCTCGGTCATCGACGGGCGCAAGTCCCAGGTTAGTCGCAGGCTAGCAGTGCTCCGCCGCGCTCGAACGGGCGACACACCATTTCGCGGAGGGGCTCCGAGTCGCAGGAATACGCGCCCTTCTTCTCGGTCCTGGTTTTACTGTCAATACTGTGGCGGCACCCCGCGCCGAGAACAAAGTTGGCCACGTCATCGGGATTACCCGTTCGGACCAACGTTGCTTGAAACGCGTCTTTCCGCGCGCATGCCGAAGCGGCTCCGCCCTTTAGGTAGGCAAGGCACCGATTGGTTCCGGCATCGTCGTTGCAAACGAATCCCTCGTGATAGCCAATCGTGTCGGTCGTGGAGCACTTGAGCGCTCGTAGCGATTTGAACGTGCGCTCGTAGTTGCCTCCAAGGATGAATGGGGTGGTCGACCCTTGCGCTTTGCATTCCGTAAACACGCCCCCACGGACAAGCTCCGCGCACGTTTGAAGTTGATCGCCCTTTGCCGCGGGGCACGCAACACTTTGTTCATCGGCTGCAATCGTGCAGTCCGGAAGAAGAGCCTTTGCGCGCGCAACTGTAGCGCTACGCACGTTGAATGACGGAAAACTCTGAAGAGAGCACCCAGCGACTGTGCCGCCGCGAAAATAGGCCATGCATTCCGTGAACTCGGACGCCCTGGTGCACACGTAGTGTGAATGAGATGGGGATACGCACGTGCGTAACCTGTCGCGAGCCTCTTCGGCGGTCGCCGACAGCGCCATCGTCGTCTCGTAGTCGCGAAGGACGCAGCCTCGGACGCTGTCCCCACGGAGCAAGGACATGCACGTGGAATACGAATCGTTGTCCTCGCAAGTATACAAGCCTCCCTTGAGCTCACAGTGCTCAGACAAGATCGCCCGCGCAATGCTGGGCGTTGTTGCGCGCGCGAACGAGGATTCGTCATCGGACGTCGAACAGAACTGCACGTTGCCTCCACGCAGCTCTGCGAGGCACGCCTGATAGGCGGCATCCCCTACGCACGTGTACATCGCGTCGATCGGGGTCAGCGATAGCGGATTGAACAGAGGCGGAGGCACTTTTTGTCCCTCCGCCGCGGGCTTCGCTTTTTCGTTTTTCAACGCAGCGAAATATGCGGCCCTGATTTCGTTCGACGTTGTTTGGAGGCTGACCATTTGCCCGTGCCAACGGATCCAACGGGGCGCCCTTTTGCAGCCACCAAGTGCCGGGGCAACGAGCGACATAGGAAGCGTGTGTGTGGCCTCTACATCGCGCGTCGAGTGGAGCGAGCACCGGTCCACTCGGCCTGCGCGGAGGGAACCTAAGCACTGGATGTATCCCAGCTCGTCCCGGCAAGGATCGTCAATCGTCTTCGCGCCTCCAGGCCCCGTTCTCGTGATGCCGCATGACGTTTGCCCGATAGCCGTCACTTTGCCCGCCGTCCTCTGTGGGTCGCCTTTGAGCGCGCACGATGCCACCGCTCCGCCTCGCGCGTACGCGACACAAAGCGCGTGTCCCGTGTCGTCATGGCATTCAAATTCAAGACTGGATGTGCCGGCTTGGGCCGATCCGCCGGTCACTTTGCAGGCGCGGAGAACGATCATGACGTTTGGGTCATTCAACGCGAGCGTGCTGGCATCGACACCGAGTTGGCATCCGCTGAGCTCTGCTCTGCTCCTCAGCAACTCCAAACACGCGCGGTACACCTTGATCTCGTCTGTAAAGTAGATGCCTTTCTCGACGCTCCACTTTCCTTGGTTTGTAAGAGCGCGTCCAACATCAGGCCCGTTCCCCGCGGAGCTCCGCGCAACGAGCATCGACGCCATCGCCATCAACAACGAGCCCGCTCGAAGGCACCTGGTACGCGTTGTTTCATCCTTCATGGGTGCACCCGCCTCTGTAGCTCTCCGTAGAGCGTGTTAATTCGAGCTTCGAGTTGTCCATCGCCCGTATGACGATTGAGCATCGCCACGAGCGCTGGTTGAGCGAGCTCGGGCGCGGGGGCCTGTCTTGCGAAAAACGCAACGAGCGATGCATCCAACCCTGCGTTGGTTTTGCCTCGCGCCACCATTTGAGCCACGGCCTGCATTTCTTGGCCGCCAAGCGAAACTGGAGTGAGCGATGCCAATGCCCGCTGCTGAACCTGTAGATCGCGATCGGTCAGTAATTTTAGGAGCGCCGTGCGTGCGCTTTTCGTGTTGGTTTGCCGCAACGCATCGGCCGCCGTCCGGCGCAATGCACTCTCGGGGTGCGATACGTACGCGAGCACGGTCGTCCCATTGCCTTGCAAGCCTGCGTTGCCGATCGCTGCAAGATACGCTTCCTTCTCGCGCAGCGTGGTCGCGCGCCGCAGATCATGCAAGAGCCAACCGTTGTACTCCAGGGCCAGGCCTTGCCGCTCCGTTCGATAGAGATTTCCAACGACGGAACCGAGGGCATAGATCGACGCGAGTTTTCGAAACGCCTTGCTCTCTTGCGGAGCGGCTTCGTCCGACATCTCCGTGTCACCCGGCTCATCGACTGTGACGTACGGAACGGTCTTCAGATCGGCGTACTCCGCAGCTGTAAACGCTACGAGCGCAGGCTCAGGATTTGTGACCCATGAAATGCGTTGAAACAGGATCGGATAGAACTTCTTCCGCTTCAGCGATTCCGATTCAAGAAGGGTTTGCAGCACGCGTTGCGCCTCGCCATGCCCCGCGCCGACCAACAAATCGACGATGAACGTGCGCCCTTCGTATGTCATCGCGTCGTCGTCGAACAATGGGATGAGGGACGTGGAGAGCTCTGGGCGTAATTGCAGAAGGCCCGTGGCTCGGAAAAAGAACTGGTTTTGCTGAGAAATCCGTCCCAGGACAGAGACGTTCCAAATTCGCTCGTGGAGCCGCTCGGGGGTGAGTCCTGAAATTCGTTCTTCAAGCGCCTTCGTGCGTTCTTTTGCTTGGACAGACGAGGCGTTCGGCGCGGGGTGATCTCGTTCTGGGAGAACGTTCCAAGGTAGTTCGTGAAGCACCTCTTGCTGTGCGTCGTCGAGCGAAGGTGAGAACACAAGAGCGCGACCCAAGAGTGCATCGCTGCGTTCGCCACTCGACCTGCTCGGGCCGATGCCGAGCATGAGGGCGCTCGAAAGGATGATGAGCATTGCGCGCCCCTGTCTCACTTGTCCTCTCCCAGTTGCGCAGCAGCCGTCGCTGCGGCGGTCAGGTTGGCGTCGAAGTTGACATCCATAAGGGGAACCCGTTCATGCAACCCATCCCACGCGAGAATGGTTCTGCTGAAGTGGGCTGTATCGAAAAGGTAATCGATCGTTCCGTAGAGACTTAGGTACCCATCGAGCGAGCCGAAGTTGAAAAAGAAGCTTGTTCCGGTGTCGAGGTACATTCCTGCCGGCTTGTGGTCGCTGCGCTTCGGGTGGTCGATCTTCTCCTGTTTGATCTGGTCAATCGACTTGAACAAAACACCGATGTGCCCTTCGAGCGGCAGGCCGACGCGCAAGAGTTCGAGGTGTCCCCTGACGCCCACCTCGCAAATATCGGGAATACCGGCGCTGAGCTCGGCATTCGCATCGAGCTCCAAATAGGGTTCGATTCCGGCGCGCACCACCATTCGGGACTCGTTGTCGTTTTTGCCGCATACGCGCACGATTTCGCCGGTTGCGCCCATGTGGACGCCATAGGTCATCGTCGCCCAGGCACGCACGTTGACGGGAATCGGACCGACGGTGAAGTGCTGCGACACATCGAACACCGACTTCGTGTCATGAGGCTCGTTCGATGCGGTAAAGCGCAGCCCAAAGCTCCTTTGGTACGGAGTAAACAAGTCATACTTGAGAACTCTCGCGTACAGGTCGACATTGGCTTTCGCGTCCTCGGTTGTGGCTGCCGCCTTGGCGTCGAGGAACGACTGCTGCTCCCCGAACACCTTTACGTACGCCGTCGCGATCACGCCCGCTTGCAGGTTCGTGTTGCACTGCAATCCATCGCGGGCCAGGTCCTTGTCCTTGTCCGACGGTGCGGTGTATCCAAAAAGACGAATGCCCCCGCCGAGCGAGTATCCGGCGCCGAAGTCTTTCGAGCCCTCGTACGCATGCGTTTCGGGCCAATACCCAAGGGTCTTCTTTCCCGCGTTATCAACCGCTTGAATGAACGGCTTCACGCGCTCTTTTTCTGCCTCCATGTTCATGACCTGCCCCTCCGCGTCCTGGAGGTACTTTTCGAAGGGTGAGAGGCGCACGGTGTACTCTTTCCATTTCGCGGCATAACTACCGGGTGGTCCGAGCACGTTTGCGAATGTTCCCCTATAGGTGAACGTGCCCTTCTTTCCGGGAATGCGAGGTTGTGTGTACTTTCGGCAGCGCGCGAGATCCTGTTCGCGGTTTTGAAGCATCTCCCTTCGGAAGTAGTTGAGGTAGTCGACGAACAACTGCGGCGACCAATCGCATGGCGACTTGCCGGCTTGAAAGCACGAAAGGTCGGCGCCGTGATCGAAAAGCTCCACGAGTTGCTCATCGATGGCGCGAAGCTCCCTGTGAACGCGGTCGAGCACCTTGGTCAGCACGCCCGAGTCAGGGTACTTCGCAATCTTGAGCGGATTATCCATGTTCACAGGACGCTCGAGGAGCCTTCCGTAGCCGACTTCTTTGCAAAACAACGTCTTCTCGCTCTTGCGCGCGTCCCAGGCCGCAAGGCGCTGCTTTTGGCGTTCTTTGATCCAGGCCTTTGCGTTTGCTTCAGTGCCGCCCAAAAGTTCCTTTGTCTTTGCAGCGCAAGGTTTTGCAACCGACACGTTGCACATGCGTTCGACGCTGAGGCGTGATGATGGGCTCGCCGCCGAAGCCGTGCCTTGCAGAGCCACGCTGATGCAATCGTCCAACGATGCTTTGCACTCCTCGGTCAAATCGGCAAGCTTGCCCTTCGCTGCGCTGTCGGTTGGCTTGGGTTCTTCCACGCAGTAGGCGAGAGAGCGTCCGTAGCGGCCGAGGATGTCTGCTCGCTGTACGGACAGCTGCTCGACCTCGCGCTGCTTCATGTAGCGGATTTTGAGCTCTTCATCGATCCATTGCGTCGCAAGCTCGCGGTTGTATTCCTCGTGCGCTGCCCACGTCCATGCGATGCCGTCCCCTCCCGTCCCTTTCTGTTTCCAGCCGCGTTTCGTAAAGATGGCGTTGTTGAACGTGACCGGGAGGCGCTGCGCATCGAGGTAGGGGTAATCGAACCCGAAGTACCCCGCGTGCTTTCCGTTTGCGTCCCTCGAATAGAACTGAGGGGCTTGCCCGCGAAAGGCGTTGTTCGCCCTTGGCCACTTGTCGTGATCGCGCAACTTGCTCGGTTGGAATTCCACGGTGGCGTACTCATCGTGGTTCTCAATCGGGGCAGGCTTTGCTAGCTGCTTTCCGAAGGTCGTGACGTCTCCGCGCACGACTGCACTCCATTGAGGAGACATGGCGAGCTCGTACGTCTTCCGCGGATCGTTGTGAACTTTCGTGAGTTCGCTCTCGAATCGGTTGTACGAATAGTACTTTTGGTAAACGTAGTCTTCGCACGAGAGTACGGGCCGGCCCGGCTCCACCGGGCTTCGCGCTTCTTCCTCTTCTCCAAAGGGATTGTCGGGAAAGCTGATGCGAGCTGCCTGGGAACGGAACGAATGATCCAGACCGGAAGAAGTGATGTCGTTTGGATCGAAGGACTCGACGATCGCCAACTGTTTCGGACCCGCCAGCGAGCCGGTGCGCGCAGCCACGATGGGCTTTAGCTTTTGTTGCGCGTTCTTCTTGGCATCTTCGTACGCGTCTTCCGCCAGCTTTCGAAGATGCTTAGCGCAGTACGAATTCAGATCGTTCTGTGTCGGGCACGCAATGAGAAAATCCGCTCGTTTGCAGAGCTCGTTCGTCGGGTTGCTGCAGTCGACCTTCGCATTGACTGTGGGCAATGGCGGAAATGAGGGCACTCGCGGAAGCGCGGGCGTTGGCGGAACTGCGCGCAATAAGGGAAGTGCGGGCACTCGCGGAAGCGCGGGCGATGGGGGACCTGCCGGCAAGGGCTTTGGTTTCGCTCCCCAGCCCATCCGCATATTGGGAACCGCCCGAGGCATGCGGCCCGTGTCGTCGGCATACGCCAAGCTCGTGCCGTCCGGAGCGAACACTCCACCCGCGAGGATCACCGCAACCAACGGAACGAGACTCGCCGTCGCCCCACGAATCCGAGAATTTCCGATCATGCAACTCCTCCTTCGCGCAAGAGCACGCGGGATTCACGCTCCAACTGCACGCCTCGCGGTCGACATCGCTCCTTGAAAATCATAGGGAACGACGCGTGCTTCGAAGGAGCTTCTCCCGTCCGCCCAAGCCCATCATCGCACCAATAGCATCGCCTTGGTTACATTTTCGTCGGTCGTCTTTGGGGTCTATTGTAGGCAATCCGGCGACCTGTTGCCGATGGTTCGTTTCGGAAACGGTGGGGTTGCGCAGCTCGGATCCTAATTATTCAACGCGCCCTGGTTGATCCAGTCACGCACCATGGCGATGCCGAACGACGGGAGTGAGTCACTCATTCGCTCGTGCATGAGCGGTTGCGACAAAGGGACCCCGCACTGAGGTCCGCAATGGCCCTCCGAAACGCTCGGTTCGAGCCTTAAGTTCGCCACGCAAGGTGACCGCACGTCTATCATGGGATGATGAGATCGGGATGCGTTGCGATTGCACTCGTTGCCGTGGCACTTCCCGGGACGACCCGTTCCCTTGGGGCGGGCGGAATCATCTCGGGTGGACTTCTTCTCGTCGCTGCAGTTCCGTTCTTCCTCGTGGGGGGGAGATGAAGGGGTGGAGGATCCTCGCAATCGCTGCAGTGCTTTCGGGATGCGGCGCGCCCACTCTGGATGAACTTGTCCCGTTTGCATGCGCGAACAACGGGCTGTGCCCAAGCGGATTCGCATGTGTGGAGAACAAGTGCATCAAGCCGACGACTGATGGTTCCGTTGTCTCCGACGCAACTGGCGGTGATGCGCATGTAACTCCCGATGCTGGGAAAGACGCGACGGTCGTTGATAGCCCGGGCGACGCGGCTGACGCTGCGGACGTTCCTGATGTTGCTGAGGTCGCGGATGCGTCCGATGCCGCGGATGTTTCAGTCGACACGATGGACAGCAGTGCGGCCGGAAGGGTCGTCGTTAATCCGACAAGCGGCCTCTCAATCAATGAGTCGGGCTCGGGTTCCTCTCAAACATTTACGGTGGTCCTGGACTCGGCACCCGCGTCCAGCGTGACAATTGCGGCCTCAAGTACGAGTCCAGCGGAGGCATCGGTAAGCCCGAGTTCAGTCGCGTTCACCGCATCAGACTGGAGCACGCCGAAGATCTTCACCGTAACGGGAGTTCCCGATAACACGCTCGATGGAAATCAGACGTGGAAGATTCAGCTCGACAAGGCCGTCAGCCAAGATTCGAGGTTCAACGGTTTCGATCCGCCCGACGTAACGGGCACTACCGTCGATTCTGACGTTCCGCGGGTTGTCGCAAGCCCAACCTCAGGACAAACGTCGGAAAATGCGGGAACGTTCCCATTCACTGTTCGGCTCAACGGACCGCCGGCACAGACGCTAACGGTTTCCCTCACGTCGTCCCTGCCCGGCGAAGGAACTGTGAGCCCGTCGACACTCACCTTCAACGCATCCAATTATTCGTCAGACCAAACCGTCACCGTCACTGGAGTGCAAGACAACATCACCGATGGCAACAAGTCCTACGCCATCAACATGGCCACCTCATGCAGCGATTCGGTGTGGGCGACACCGACCGTGCCTACGATTTCAATGACCAGCCTCGACGTCCCGGTGCTCGAGCGTGCGAGTGTCAGCACGGCGGGCGTTGCGGGCAATGGTCAGAGTGGTGGCGTCAGCACCACGACGTCAGTGACACTCGGGGCCCCAAGTGTGTCGAGCGATGGTCGCTACGTTGCCTTCTCCTCCGAGGCATCCAACCTTGGGGGGACGGATACTAACAGCGCTGCCGATGTCTTCATCTTCGATCGCGTAGGACGAACCACGACGCTCATGACGAGCGGAACCGCAACAGGCGCAAGCAGTCGCCCGACGATATCGGCGAGCGGTGCGTTCATGATTTTTCACACCCTCTCGTCCTTTGCCAGCGTAGTTCCGGGTTGCGTTTTGATGGACACGAGTTCGCGCGCCACGTTTCAGATTTCGACGTCGACAAGCTGCGTGCCCTACGACATCACGTCCGACGGCGTCTTTAGCGTCTTTACCGAACCGAGCGGGGGCAACACGCTCGTCAAGCGCTATGACAAGACGTCCTCATCCTCGACAACGGTAGCGACCGTGGCTTCTTGTACCGCGGCCAGCATTAGTAATGATGGTCGTTACATTTCGATTGTCACTACATCCACTCTCGACCCTGCGGACAGCAACGGCAAGGCCGATCTGTACGTTGTGGACATGAACAATTTGTCGGCGATACCCGTTCGCGTGAGCACCACAAGCGCGGGCGCCCAGCTTGCGAACGGGGTGACGGCGGGTGCCATGTCAAACGACGGCAACTACCTGTCGTTCACCACCACGAGTGTCGCCACATCTTCAGACACGGATACCGACGAAGACGTATATGAGGTAAAGCGCGGCGACCAAACAACGGTGACTCTTGCCTCACGCATCACGACCCTCGCCGCAGGTTTGGCAGGCACAAGTGAGCTGTCTACCGATGGGCGTTACGTAGTGTTTGAGTTCGCGCCACCTACGGCGGGTTACGTGAAGCAGATATGGGTCTTCGATCGCCTGCTGTCCAAGGCCACGACTGCTCACAGCACCTACGATTCGGTGGCTCCCAACGGCGCCACCGAATACCCCGCGATTTCGGGGGACGGCGCATGGCTCGCGTTCGAAGGTCGCGGCACCAACATGGTCGCAAATGACACCAACGGCAAGTACGACATCTTCGTTGTGCCGCGGCCGTAAGTCGTGGGCGCGCAGCAAGCACCAGGGCATGGTGTTGGATGACGAGGGCAAACGTCTTTTCGAAAGCGTCTTTGAGCATTCGGCAAAGGAAATTTCGGCTTGGGCGGAGCGTCTGCTCAAGTTGGTTGATGGTGGTGATGATGCGAGAGCTCACGCGGATGCAAACCGCGCTTGGGCATGAACTCGTATCTTTAGGAAATCGCATTTTGGAACTGCTCGTGCGCTATTTTCCGCAAGCCGCAAATCTCGGCAATCCGTACGCAGGTATTTGGTTTATCAACTTATGCGGCGCAGATGGTGCGCCGGCCCTGACCACATTGAGCCGCGAGATCTGCGAGCCCGCTGAACGCTGCGAGGTCCAGGCGAGATCGCTCATTGTTCGGGGGCGCGAGGGCTTGACGTCTGGTACCGATGAGGCTTCGACCACAAAGGTTGAAGCAGAGGTGCGCCCACCATGAGTGTTTTTTTCATTCGCCGACTCGCCGCGCCTTTCGCGCTTGCGAGCGTCGCACAGTGTGCATTTGCAACACCAACAGTTACACCGGTAACCAACAAGATAGGCGGCACGACAACTTCATGCGCAACGCACGAGGTGGGTGAGTTCAACGGCGCGCTGTTGTTCACACAGTCCGTTGCCCACGAAACGTTTGCTGACACGCACGCGAACAACGTCGAGCTCTGGAGGACTGACGGCACCGCCGCGGGCACAAAAGGGATCAAGTTGCTGGGCGCACCAACCGCGTCAGCGTACTCGCGATCGTACGGCGGCCGCGTCGCCGCGAACGGCGTGTTTATTCCCGTTTCCTATGGTGACACCAGCGGACTGGGGAGCATGGGCCCATCAACGGCGTTTTTCAGCGACGGCACCGTCGCGGGCACTCTGGGGTCAACGGTCTCTGTGAACTCTTACGCACGGCTTAACAATCGTTTGCTCCTCGTCGGCTATGGCGGCTTTCAAACGACAGACGGCACCATCTCCGGCACGACAACCTACGCGCCATTCCCAGCGGGCACTTCAGACGCGGCCATCGTCGCCCAAGACGAAACGCGCGCGGTGGTGCGCGGGTTTCAAGTGAACGGCACCCAACTTTGGCTCACCGATGGCACCACCGCAGGCACACGCCAGCTCACCCAAGTAGGATTCGGCCTCGGCTATTCCCCCACCGATGCAGTCATTGACGGTGACGATCTCTACTACACCTCGGTCTTCGACAAGACGGTGTTTCAAGCGAAGCTCTCGGCCAGCACATGGAGTGCCGCCGCACTGGCCACAACGCCAGCGTTCGACTCCGTAGGGGTCTACGCAGCTCAAGGTGGCAAGCTGATCTTCAGCGGTACCGAGAAAGGTAAGAAGGCCGCCCTCTATCTTTGGGACGGAACGACAAACGCCCCCCTCGGTTTACCGGTGGGAATTTCTGGGTTTCGATCGACGCCCTTCGGCAGCAAGCTCCTCGTCGCAAGCACTGATGTGAACGGCAACGCAGCGCTCTACATCAACGACTTCACCGCGACCGGTTCGACATTGGTGGTCGGCGGAGGAAAGGCTTTATCGATCCTGAAGGTCGATGGTCAAGTTGCTTACTTTTCGTTCGACGACGGAACAAACGGTCAAGAACTCTGGATTACGGACGGCACGAAGGCCGGCACCACTATGCTCAAAGATGTGAACCCGGGCGCCAAGGGCGGCTTGGACAACGTCAGGGGCGGCGGGTATGCAGGCGCACTAAATGGGCAGCGATTCTTCGTTGGCTACGACGGAACGCAGTGCGTCCTTGAGACTTTCAGTGGCCCCCCAACAGCGACGACGACCGCTGACGCCGGCGCACCCGACGCTTCGACGAAAGCCGATGCGTCGAGCGCCGGAACGACACCCGACCCATCCGTAGACGCCGGGTCTAACGCGGTCCCCTCGTCCGGTTGCAACATAGGTCACCAGCCTCCGACGCAAGGCGCGCTTCTCCTCGCCGGTGTGGCAGGGTTGATTCTGGCCCTTCTACGCCGCAAATGATTCAGGGCACTTCCATTTACGCCTCCCCCAACGTCAGCTCAACGTGGTCATGGCGGCAGCCTCGAATCACCCTTCGAAGGCCGATACTTGCTCCGAGCTCTTTTTCGCAACCGCGAAAAAGGAGGCTTGCCCAGTTGAGACGTCGCGTTTCGCATTCAATCAAAGTGCTCGACGTCGAGCGCGGCCATCTCCCCCCACGGATGCCGGCGCGCCTCGTACACGGCAATTTTTGGCGCCGGAAATTCCGGATCGGCAAACGCACCCACCGCGACGGCGATGAATCCTGGCAGCCCGTCGAGCTCCCAACAAACGGTCGATCCGCACGTTGCGCAAAATCGCAAGGTGACGCGCCCTCCGCTGTCGCCATTGCGAACGTACTCAGCCGCGTTTCCTTCAACGCGCACGCCCTCCGACGCGAAACGCGCTTGCACACCGAACACGCTACCCGTGCGCTTCTGACAGGCGAAACAGTGGCACATCGACACGCGAACGGGCTCGCCTTCGCACGTCACACGAAGTTGCCCGCAGGAACACGTTGCTTGCCTCGTCGTCATCTAAGCGCTCCTTCGCGCCGCAAATCGCGCGTAGGCGACCAGTAGCAGCGCGCAACCTGCTCCACAAGCCGCGTACACGAGCCACATCGTCAGTGGCGCTCTCGGCCCCTCCTTCGGCAAGTAGTGTGCAACAAGCCGTCCAGATACTTGACCACCAATCCAAGCACCAATCCCGCTCGGGACGAACGCCAGCCCCATGTAGAGGCCCGCCTTTCCCTCGGGCGCGAAAGACGAAATGTAACTGTAGTAGTTCGGCGCGAACACCATCTCGGCCGTGGCAAACAGAGCGCTCGCCACAAGTGCGCCAGCGAGCGTCGGGAAAAAGCCCATCGCCGCCATCGACAACGCACCGCCCAACATCGCGATGAGCATCGACGTTGTCGGGAGCAAGCGCTTTGACCACTCCGTAATGCGCCCCTGAAAGAGCGCGATGAGAAGAGGGTTCATCAAGCCAATGATCTCGTAGGGTGCATCCTTGGAGATGTGCCGCTCGAGGTATTTCGGAAACGTGAAGTAGAACTGCTCGTACATAAAGAAGAAGCCCGAAAGCGTCAAAAGCGCGATCGAAAAAACGGGATCTCGCAATGCCGTCCAGTAGCCTCGCAAGGCTGTTCCGAAGCTCTCCTTCGGCACTTCGCCCTTCGTGGCCGGCTCCTTGAACATGCCAAGTGTGATCCCGAGCGCGAGAACAGACGCGACGATCGAGTTCACGATGACGGCGCTAAGGCTGAACGTGCGACGCACGAAAAACGCGCTCACCTTACCGAGCACGGACCCGAGATTGACCATGCGGTAGAAGAGAGCAAACCCTGCCTTCCGCTCGTCGTCGTTCGTCGTGCGCACGACCGTCCCCGTGATCACAGGCTTCATGAAGCCACCTGCGATTGCGGTGCCGAGGAGAGCGAGCAGCACCAGGGCGGGCGTCCTCACGATCGTCAAGGCACTGTACGATGCAA
>JAHFDY010000240.1 GCA_023248735.1 Myxococcales bacterium | reverse complement strand
GATGCGCCGGGCAACGATAGCGGCAACTTCGTTGGGGTCATCGAGCGTCGCGACTTCGAAGTCGCGCGCGTCACGCTTCTTGACCGGTCGCATGCCACCATCGCGATCGAGCACCGACGGGCCAATGGTCACGTTCTTACCCGATGCCGATAGATCGAGGAGGTCGGTCCATAACTCAGACTTGAGGCCACCGACCGTTGGGACCACCAGCCACTTGGCGTGCACTGCAGCGTGCCCCAAGCTCTCGCCCGCAGCGTAGCCAAACGGAACACCACGCGCGAAGAGCGACCGCTCAAACACACGCAAGAATCGCTCGGCCTCGAGAACGACGCTCTTGCCGAGACCCAAGTCGTCCTCGAAGCAACTCTCGGCGAAACCGCCACCGAGGACGTTGAAAAGTGCGGGCGTTAGCGAACCAAATGCGTGCGTTGCGCGCGCAAGTCTCCGAATGGAACGCGGAATGATCAATTTCACTGGGGCTTGCCTTCGAAGCGTGTGAAACGACAATCGATCGAGCGCGTCGTGAATCTTGCGGACGCGTTCTCCGTAAGCGCGAACATTGCCACGCGGATCGATCGGCGCACCGATCCATCGATCGCGATCGACAGCCATGTACGCGTTGTAACCGATGAGGCCGTACGCCATCGCGGTAAGCCAAACGTAGATAGAATCGTCCTCGTCGAAAGGGCCCATGAACGGTGGGAAGCCCGCGCCCATTTCGACCGCAAATGCGGGGACGCCCTGACCTTCGCAACGCGACGCAAGTTCAGTCGTTCGGCGAAATATGGCGAGGTGCTCGAAGGGCGTCGCGCGGTGGTAGTAGTCGAGGCCCACCAGATCGATCGACCCAAGTCGTGAAGCGTTGAGCGGCGTCGCGGCTTCGCCTGGCGGAAAGTTGTGCAACGTAGGAACGCCCGAGAGCCCGGATTGATCGAGCGATTTGGCCATTTTTTCGATCGCGAACGATAAGAGATGTTCTTGGAACTCCATCCAATCGAGGTGACGGGTGGCCTCCGAGGCGGTCTTTGCGTCGAACATGCGCGGCGGTTGCGCGTCTTGAAAGCCAACGGTCTTCTGACCCCACGCGCGCCTAAAATCGATCAATTTTGGGTACTTTGCGCGCAAGAACTCGCGAAACAGGCGGACTGCGTCCGGATGGTAGTCTTGATCGTATGGACCATCGCGAAAGTAGAGCGCCCCCTCGTTGTCGACTTGCACGAGTGCGATCGGGCCTTCAGGAAAGCGAAGCGGCGAAGCGATCTCGCCCACCGCCGCAAACCAGTGTTCGACCTCGGCCATGAAACCGTCGCTCGCGTAGCTCGGTACCGGAAAGGCGAGCGGGATCATCGGCAGCACAACCGGATTGCCCTTTGCCGTACGCGCCTGAAAATCGGCATTCCACACAACGCGCTCCGGTAATCCGAAATACGTCAGCTCGGCATTGATGTGTGGGCCAGGCCTCAGAATCACCGCAAGGTCGCGAGCGTGTGCGAGGGTAAGAAACCCGCGCAAATCGCGGCGCGGATCGCGTTCGCCAAAGTCATACACTCGGGGCGCCGTTTCGTGCACGGCCCACGGCACGTACGTGTCGACAAGGCGGTAGCCAACCGCCACCATCGCGTCGAGACCGCGCGCCCAGTCGTCGGGATTTAGCCGCCAATAGTGCATCGCTCCCGATCGCAGCGGCGTTACGTCGCCGTCGCCGAGAATGACGCCGTGCGGATGAAGACGAACACGCGTTTTCGGCATCTACGACTTCCTCTTCAAGATCCGATTCAAGAGCGAAATCCACTCTGCCATGTCTGCGTCATGCGGCGCGAGCCGCTCGAGCGAGGCAAACACCTTCGCGATAGTTGGTTCCACAAATTGAAGGAAGGTGCTGTTGTTCTTGACGCGGTCGATAAACACAAAGCGACCGGCGTCTTTGAGCTTCCGCTGCACCGTCACGGCATCGAATTCGAACGAGAGGAGTGACGCGTCTACACCAAGCGCGGAGGAAAATTCGGCGATGCGCGAATCAACAAATGGGCGATCAAACACCTGGTAACTGTCGTTGAGCAACGCGACCAAATCGTAAACGCGCGGACCGAGAAGGGCGTCCTGAAAGTCGATCCACGTAATGTCGCCTTCATTGACCATCAAGTTTCTTGACTGATAGTCACGGTGAACGAATCCGCGTGGCCACGAGGCGATTCTGCCTGCGAGTCTGCCTGCGAGCCGATCAAAAGTCTCGCTGTCATCCGCGCTGAGGAGGATGCCGCGTGCCTCCAAACCCCATTCACGAAAATGGTGGATCTCCCATAGCAAGAGGTCGTAGTCGAAAACACGGGTGCACACGACGCTCTCGGACGGCAGCGCCGCCAGACACCGCTGCGCTGCCGCAAGATCGGCCACCGCTCGCTGATAAATCTGAGTCTTCTTCGATGGCTCACGCAGCAAGTAGTTGGCCAGCGTGTCGTCTCCGAGGTCTTCCAAAAGCAACCAGCCGCGATCCGTTTTGTCCAAGTAAATTCTGGGCACGCGCACGCCCGAGGCCGCTAGCAAATCGCGCACCTCAAGAAATGGCCAGCGCGCGGACGGCCGCGACTTCTCGAGTTCTTCGGCCTTCGCGCCTTCCGGCACAAACATGGCCACAGCCGTGCGGCCGTTCTCATAGGCGGCACGAAAGTACTTTCGGCTCGAAGCGCCGCCTGCCATGGGTTTCCATGTGTACGGCGTCTCAGGCGCAAAGGCCTCAAGCAACTCGCACAATTCGCGTTCGTCAAACGCGTGCGCGGGTTCCGGCATGAGAGATACAACGCCACTCATTATTTCCTATTATCCCCGAACAACCGCCAATGCGACGAGACAAGTCATTCATTCAGTGGTGCGGTAGCCCACCATGCGACGGGGAGCTCCTGTAAGTGGCCACTGATAGGCAAGTTCCTGAACTATTTCAGCGCGCGGGTGGAACGGTGCGTCATCCTTCGCGAGGAGCACCCATACGCGATCGGCAAGGCTTAGACCCAAGGAAAGCCACACGCTCGGCGGGAGGGTTGCACGTGAAATCGCGACGTCAAAGTGCATCGTCACGTCCTCGGCGTGTGCACGAACAAGCAACACGTCTGTTCGTCCGAGCTTACCAAGAACCGTCCGCAAGAAGCTCACCCGCTTCGTCAAAGGTTCAACGAGCGTCACTTTGAGATCGGGCCTGACAATCGCCAGTGCGAGCCCAGGAGCGCCTGCCCCAGCCCCAACGTCCACCAGAGACGCGCCTTCTGGAGTTGTCTTTGCCACCGCGAACGCATCAGCCAACATGAGATCGACAAGTTCATTGACGGTCCGCGCTGCGGTCAAATCAAGGCGCGCATTCCACGCGAGGAGCGTGTCCAGCCACAAGACGAGTTGGTCCTCGCACAGCGGCGCGAGAGTGATGCCAAAGTTGTCGGCAACGGCAGTGATCGGCCACTGGCTTGGGCGCTTCAAGGCGATTTCACTCTTCCCGAATCGGGCCTGCTAATCAAGCTCGACCTGCGAAGGAGAATCAAGGCGCCGCCTCAGGGCCTCCACGACATCGTGATCCGGCTGCACTCGGATGAGATCCTCGATGAGCGCTGGAACGATTTCACGATCGCCTCCAGCCGCCGCCGCGACGACCTGCTCGCGCAACAAGGTCGCCGTGAGCGCGGTGAGCTTTGCGTCTTTCGCGTTCTCGGTCGATAGCACCAGTGTTTGCCTCTCTCTGCGTGAAGACTCGAGCGCACGACGACGTTCGCTTTGGGCGCGCGGTTCGACATCGATTCGAAAAACGAGGCCATCGGGCATGAGATGACGCATGACCGGATGCGTGAAGCGCTTGCTCCGCGTGACGTACAGCGGGTGCAGAGAAGCATCGTGCGCGAGCGCAAACTCGCCGATGT
>JAHFDY010000134.1 GCA_023248735.1 Myxococcales bacterium | reverse complement strand
TGGGTCGACGTCAACCTTGAACGCCAAACGCTCGTTGCGTTTGAAGGTGACAAGGCAGTTTTCGCCACGGTCGTTTCGTCGGGACGCAAGGATCACGAAACGCCAGCGGGCACGTTTCGTATCCGCGAAAAGCACATTTCAGCGACGATGGATGGCAACGCCGACACCGCGGCCGACGGCCCGTACTCCATTCAAGATGTACCCTACATTCAATATTTCAACGGTGGCTACGCCCTGCACGGCGCGTTTTGGCACAACGAGTTCGGTCACGTGAAAAGCCATGGTTGCGTAAACCTCGCGCCGCTCGATGCGAAGGCGCTCTTTGCGTGGACGAGTCCAGAATTGCCCGAAGGGTGGCACGGCGTGTGGTCGAGCCCCGATCGGGCTGGGGCTTGGGTCGTGGTTCACTAGCGGAGGTCATCATGATGACACCTGGGAGGCCGAGTCGTACGCTAGGTCCCAGTGCCTCCGCGTATTGTGATCATCGATAATTACGATTCCTTTACGTACAACCTCGTCCAATACCTCTGCGAACTCGGTGCCGATTGCGAAGTCCTGCTGAACGACGCGATCGCTGTCGACGCGCTGTTCGAGAAGAAACCCGACGGTATCTTGCTCTCTCCGGGACCATGCACGCCCGACGACGCCGGCATTTCGCTCGCGGTCATCGCCGCAAACAAGCACGTGCCCTTGTTGGGCGTATGCCTCGGTCATCAAGCCATCGGACAAGCCTTCGGCGGGAAGGTGGTTCGCGCAGGTCGCCTGATGCACGGGAAGACGTCACCCATCGAGCATGCACAGAAGGGCCTATTTCGCGGCCTCCCCTCGCCGTTTGAAGCCACGCGTTACCATTCCCTTCTCGTCGAACGTGCGTCGTTTCCTCCGTCGCTTGAGATCACCGCGTGGACGGCCGAGGGTGAGATCATGGGGTTGTCGCATCGCGCTCTTCCGATTCAAGGCGTGCAATTTCATCCGGAAAGTATCTTGACGATTTGCGGAAAGGACCTGCTCGCCAATTGGCTGTCGGGAGTCGCTAGCGCATGACCTCCTCGCTTGCCGAAATAGTCGACGCGCTTTCGTCGTCTAAGCCGCTGGCTGAGGGCGCTTTGCACCATGCGTTCGCATCAATTCTTCGAGGCGAGTGGACGCCGGCACAAGCCGCTTCGTTTGCGACCGCTCTTCGAATCACCGGGGAGAGCTCCGACGTTGTGGTCGCCGGAGTGGTCGCGATGCGCGAAGCGATGATCGCGGTCGATCATGGGCTCCCGTTGTTGTTCGATACGTGTGGCACGGGCGGAGACGGGCGAGGCACGCTCAACGTATCCACGATTGCCGCGATCATCGTTTCGGCGTGCGGCGTGCCCGTTGCGAAGCACGGAAATCGCAGCGTCTCGAGTCGCGCGGGTTCTGCCGATTTCATCGAGGCTCTCGGCCTTCCCATCGAACTTTCGATCGAACGGCACCAATCGTTACTAAGAACGATCGGAATCACATTTCTCTTCGCCCCCGCCTTTCACCCCGCCCTGCGGCACGTCGCGCAGACGCGTCGTGAACTCGGCTTTCGCACGGTGTTTAATGCGCTCGGTCCGCTCTGCAATCCGGCCCGCGCAACGCATCAACTTGTTGGCGTTTACAGCGATGCACTCCTCGACATCGCGGCCAGCGCGTTCGCAAAGCTCGGCACGACGCGCGCTTGGGTTGTACGAAGCGAGGACGGTCTCGACGAGATTAGCCCCGCCGCTCGCACGCATGTACGCGTCGTCGAGTCGGGCCTCGTCACGCATAAGGTAATATCACCGGCTACATTTGGGCTGCCTGAAGCGCCACTTGAGGTGCTCGCTGGAGGAGATGCCGCCGACAACGTTGCCATCGCTCTAGAAATTCTCGGTGGGAAGCATCACCCCGCGCGCAACGCCGTTGCGCTCAACGCCGCGGCCTCGCTTACCGTTGCGTCAGGCGACGCGCCGAGGCTTTGCGCGGCCCAAGCACTTGACGCGCTTGACTCCGGGCGTGCACTTCAATTGCTCGAGCGCTGGAAACGTGAGGCGAATCGTGGGCTTGCTTGACGACATTCTTGCTCAAAAGCGACAAGAGCTCGATGCTGTTCGTCAACTTATTGGACCATTCGCCCCACGCGACGCTCTGCACGTTCTCCGCCGAGAGGCGAACGACCCACTGCGGCTTGCCGCAGAGATAAAGTTCAAGAGTCCGAGCGCGGGAGAGTTGTCAACTGTCTTGTCGATCGAAGAGCGTGCGCTCGCCTACGCGGAGTGTGGCACGTCGCTCGTCAGTGTCCTTTGCGACGAACGCTTCTTCGGCGGTTCATACGCTCACGTTTCCCAAGTGCGAAGCGCCCTCGAGCGCGCGGGGCACCACACCAGAATCCTCGCGAAGGAGTTTGTGATCGATGAGGCGCAAGTGCGTGCCGCTGCGACGATGGGCGCGGATGCCGTGCTCCTCATTGTGCGCATCCTCGAGCCAGCGATGCTCGCGTCTCTGACTGCCTATGCCATCGCGCTTGGCATCGAGCCGCTCGTCGAGGTTGCGACCGAGCCCGAGCTCGCGCTGGCAATTTCGAGCGGGGCGCGTCTGATCGGCGTCAACGCGCGCAACCTCGATACGCTGCGAGTGGATGCGCAACGTGCGAAGCATGTTCTCGAGCAGATCCCCGCTGGCATCGTGGCGATGCACTTGAGCGGCCTGCGCTCGCCCTTCGACGTACAGCAAATCGCGAAAGGCAGGACCGATGCGGCACTTGTCGGGGAGGCATTGATGCGTACAGCAGACCCACGGCCGCTGCTGACCGCAATGCTCGTGGCCGCGGCGAGCGAGCGTCGCTAGGCCTCACTTTTGGTGAAGGAGGCAACCCTATATGCTCAGCTTCGAGCGTTGTCTTTTCGCGCAACGCGACGCGTCTTGAATCCCCACTGGGTGCGCTGGATGTCGGCTTTTGTGGGCAACGTGAGCACTTCTACCAAAAAAGCTTAAGCAATTTCGCGCCAGCTCCGTCTAAACCATTGTGGAGATCGAGGGGATACAAACGTCTCGCACCCGGCTCCATGTCTTATCTTGGATTTGAGCCGTTTATGGAGGGGATCAAGCGATGAGAAAGTATGTCACGAGTAGTTTGTTGGCCGCGGTAGCGTTCACGGGTGCCACGCGATCGGCGTTCGCAACCGATCGCACGCTTGAGCTGTCACCGCCGAAGACGCGAGCGTCGTTCGGAAGTGGCTACAACAGCATCGCGCAGGAGTTCAAGCCTCAGCAGTGCGTGACCTTCGGAGAGGAACGCGAGCAGGGGCAGGGCGGCGGCGCTGACGCTCACTACAAACAAATCATGAACAACTCGGAGCTCGCTGACGAGATGAGCCTCGGCGTCCAAGCCGGCTTTAAGGTGTCGATGGGTGCTGCAGGCGCTCAGGTCGACACCAAGGTCAACTTCCTCCAGAAGACGCAGACCAACTTCTTCTCGCAGACGATTCTCGCGGTCTACAAGAACCTCGATGCACCGAAGTTCATCAAGGGCGACATTAAGCTCAGGGATGAATACAAGAGCCTCAAGCCGAGCGAATTCAAGGAAAAATGCGGCGACTACCTCGTCCTCGGCATGCAGGAAGGATCCGAATTCTACGGCACCGTGCAGTATGAAATCAAAGACACGACGACGCTGACGGACTTTTCGACGAGCACGAAAGCGAGCGGCCACTACGGGCCGTACAGCGCAAACCTCGGCCTCGATTATGCAAAGAAGAATGGTTCGAAGAACAAGAACCTCAACCTCACCGTCAACGCGATCAGCACAGGTGGCAACTCACCCGTCACCACAATCGACGAGCTCGAGGCGGAGTACAAAGCTTTTGCGACCAAGGGAAAAAAGAACATCGTCAAGGTTATTGCCGTTCCCTACGAGGAGATCGTGGCGGACTGGCCGATGAAGGATCCACTCGCTCCCATGACGTCGGACGAGAAGCTCGACAAGTTGGCAACGGTCGCGTTCGCGCACATTTCTCTCATCACGGATCTCAAGTTCATCAAGCACAACGAGAAGATCTTTGCGTTGGGTACCGAGGAAAAGACGCGTAAGGGCACCCTCACCCAGGTCGAAAAATTGACGTCCGGCTTCGAGGCAGCGCTCGAGGGCCTCCGCAAGGAAGCCAAGGGTTGCGACACCGAGTTCGGGGCGAAATGTGAAGCGCTATTCACGAAGTGGGAAAAATGGGACGCGGCTGACCAATACGAGAAGCTGCCTCCGCGCTACACGTCCACGTGTTCCGGTTTCACACTCAAGTCCGAGGCCTGGAAGGCGAACGGGTTCCCATCGATCATTCACGTGAACAATCGCCACGGTCAGGATGACAACTTTGGAAACAATAGAGTCAAGGTGAAGGCGACGTTCTCGGTGAAGCCCAAGGGCAAGCAGTTGGAAGCGTCGATGGATATCAAGATCGCCGAGGATGGGAAAAAGGGCCTCTTTCACATCGCTGAGGACACGAGTTTCACCGGTAGTGACAGCGGCATCATCTACGATCTCGGGGGTGCCTCAATGCCTGGCGCCGACCTGTCAAAGTGCAGCTTTGGCAAGCCCGTCATCGCGAAAGGCGGACACACAGGTTCAGCGTCCGGCGAGAGCGGCAAGGGAGGGCAAGATAATCTTGTGGTGAAGGGCAAGGGTCTGTTGCAGAAGATGAACTGCGACATTTCGACCAAGGACCATAAGAAGATCTCCTGCACTGGTTTTCAGTTTGACGATATGCCGCTCAATCTCGTGAGCGAACAAGACGCAGAGGCTGATAAGGGCGGCGGTAAGTCAGGTTCTGGGGAAGCCATTAAGAAGTCGCGCGAGGACTCCAAGAAGAACAAGGACAAGCACTCCACCAAGGGTGGCAAAGGCAAGAAAGGCAAGAAGGGCAAGAAATAGCCCGGCCGGCGACCGACCAAAACTTGGCGATAGCCAGCGGAATTAGGCATCGTTCCCATCGTGAATCTTCACGGCTGGGTCGATGCCTATCTCGATCATTTGAGGGTTGAGCGCGCGCTATCGCAGAACACCTTGGCTGCCTATGCGCAGGACCTAGGCCTGATGCTCGCGCACTTGCCGGACGACAAGCCTGTCGAAACCGTCAAGTTGGATGACATTGCGAGCCTCTTTACGAAAGAGCACCAACGGGGTCAGTCGGCTCGGTCCAGCGCGCGGCGTCTCTCGTCGGTGCGAGGCTTCTTCCGCTTTCTTCTCAAGGAGCACGTGATCCCTGAAGACCCGACTTCCCTTCTGGATCGCCCCAAAGTCCCTCGCAAACTCCCTAGGGTTCTGTCGGTTTCAGAAGTTGACCGTCTGCTCTCGGCACCAGTGATTCACACGGCCGCAGGGCAAATGCACTCCGCGATGATCCATTTGATGTACGCGTCGGGGTTGCGCGTGACAGAGTTGGTGTCGCTGCGTCTGGCCGACGTGGACCTTGCACGTGGTTTGCTCGTCGTTCGAGGCAAGGGCGGCAAGACGCGCATCGTTCCCACCGCTGAGCGCGCTCTCGATCACGTGCGTGCCTATCTTGAGGCGGTTAGGCCGGCTTGGGCGAAGGCGGGGGAACTCGCGCTCTTCGTTTCCTCCAGAGCGAAGCCGCTCACACGCCAAGGGTTCTGGAAACTGATCAAACGCTATGCGGTCGTCGCAGGCATCACGCTCAACTTCTCGCCTCACAAATTGCGCCACTCATTCGCGACGCATCTTCTCGAACGCGGTGCCGACTTGCGTGCGGTGCAGACCATGCTTGGCCACGCTGACTTGGGGACCACAGAGATCTACACACGCATCACTGACGATCATGTGCGAAACACCCATCGAAAGACTCATCCGCGCGCCTGAACGTTGGTACCCTCTTTGTTCGCATGCGTGGCTTCGTTGATCTCCATTCCCACTGGGTGGCCAGCATCGACGATGGCGTGCGTACAATCGACGAGGGCATCGCGCTGCTCTCCTTGCTCCATCAGGCTGGTTTCTCACACGTGGTTGCGACGCCCCACATGCGTCCTGGCATGTTTGAGAACGACAAGGCATCTCTTGAAGCCGCCTACCAAAAAACGGTCGCCCAACTGCACACCCACGTAGGACCACTGCCAACGCACTCTCTTGCGAGTGAGCATTTTTTCGATGACGTCGTCTTCGAACGTCTTTTGCAACACCAAGGGTTACCTTATCGCTCGCACGTGCTCATCGAGTTTCCCCCAACGCAGTTTCCGCAGCGCGTCGCGGCGCGCTTCGTGGACCTAAAGCGCAAAGGACTCGGGGTGGTTCTCGCGCATCCTGAGCGCTACCAGCCGGTATGGGAAAACGATCAGTGCTTGGACGATTTGCTTGACGTCGGCGCTCATCTACTCCTCGATTTGTGCGCTTTGGTAGGAAAATACGGCAAGGCGCCTCAGAAGGCGGCAGAAAAGCTTTTGGCCGAAGACGCCTACGAAGCCGCGTGTTCTGATGCACATCGACCTGCAGATGTTGACGACGTGGTTCGATCCATTGAACGCCTTCAGAAACTTGTCGGTGTCGATGAAGCGAAACGCTTGCTGATTACTGGCCCAACGGCGATCCTCGACGGGCTTTCACAGAGCAACCCCTAACTAACGGATGACAAGAAGATGAGTGAGAAGATCGCGATCGTTGGCCTTGGGTACGTCGGCCTTCCTGTGGCGCTTGGGTTTGCGCGCAAGTTCGACGACGTCGTCGGATTCGACATTCACCAAGAGAAGGTTCTTGAGCTTCAGCGTGGTTACGATCGCAACCATGAGGTGCCCGAGGCCGAGCTCAAGGCGAGCAAGCTTCGCATGACGAGCAACGCCGAAGACCTGAAGGGACGCACCTTCTTCGTGGTCGCGGTACCGACACCCGTCGATGACAACAACGTTCCCGACCTCACGCCTGTGGTGAAAGCGAGCGAGACGGTGGGTCGCGCGATCAGCAAGGGCAGCGTCATCGTTTACGAGTCGACGGTTTACCCGGGCGTGACCGAAGAAATCTGTGGTCCTATTCTCGAAAAGGTCTCGGGCCTCAAGCACGGCACAGACTTCAAGCTTGGCTACTCACCAGAGCGCATCAATCCTGGCGATCGGGAGCACACCCTCGAGCGAATCGTCAAGGTGGTCTCAGGTGAGGACGGGCCCACCCTCGAACGCGTTGCCAACGCCTACGCCGCAGTCATCGACGCCGGAGTTCACCGTGCGCCAAGCATCAAGGTGGCCGAAGCCGCAAAAGTCATCGAGAACACTCAGCGCGACCTGAACATCGCGCTCATGAATGAGCTCGCCGTCATTTTCGACAAGCTTGGCATTCGCACCATCGACGTCCTTGAGGCGGCAGGAACGAAGTGGAACTTCCTCAAGTTCAAGCCCGGCCTGGTGGGTGGTCACTGCATCGGCGTCGACCCGTATTACCTCACCATGAAGGCCCAACAGCTCGGCTACCAGCCCGAAGTCATCCTTGCGGGTCGGCGCATCAACAGCTCGATGAGTGCGTTTGTCGCGCAAAGATTGGTCAAGATGTTGATCAATTCCGACAAGCCCGTCCGCGGCTGCAAGGTCGGTATTTTGGGCCTTACGTTCAAGGAAGACATCAACGATCTTCGCAACAGCAAGGTGCCCGATATCGTCAAGGAACTGAAAGAGTTCGGCGTCAACGCCTTCATTCATGATCCTTTTGCGAACAGCAAAGAGGCCGAGCACGAGTACGGCCTATCGCTCGCTCCGCTCGAACAGTTCAAGGATCTCGACGCGGTCGTTTGGGCTGTTAGTCACAAGCCGTACATCGAGATGGGCATCGAGAAGATTCTCGGGATGGTGAAGAATGGTGGCATCTTCATCGACGTGAAGAGCGCGTCGCATCCTTCGAAGATGCAGCGTGGCATTCGGTATTGGAGCTTGTGACGAGCGGATTGGTGGCGCCAGCGCGAAGTAAAGTTACATGACGAGTGCGAAAGTTACATGACGCATACAACGGGACTCTGGGGGTCCTTCGGGCTTATCGCCCTCAGGATGCTAGCGAGTTGTGTGCCGCCGATATCTTCCGCTAACGACGCGGGGACGTTCGTCTTCGACGGGCCTATCGACGGGCCTGTCGACGCGATGGCCGACTCGAGCGACGCAATCACCAATGCAGACGCCGATGCCGGTGAGCCACGCGTCGAGGTGCTGAGCGTGGCAACCGACGGAACGAGCGGCAACGGTGAGAGCCTGTTTGCGGCGATGAGTCGCGACCAGCGTTTCGTTGCCATTGCTTCCGAGGCTTCGAACCTCGCGCCCGGCGATACGAACGGAGTTCGCGACATTTTTCTTCGCGATAGGAAGTTGAAAACAACCGAGCGCATTAGCGTCGGCCCCCTCGGCGTCGAGGGCGATGGGCTCAGCAACGATCCGTCAATCTCAGACGACGGGCGGTTCGTCGCATTTGCCTCGAAGGCGTCAAATTTCGCGAAGACAGACACAAACCAAACGTGGGACGTCTTCCTTCTCGATCGTCAAGAAAATGGACTAACGTGTCTCAGCTGCAACGCGCTTGGCCAAACCGCAGCAAGTCAGAGTCTTCAAGCGCGCATCTCGGGCGATGGTGCCTACGTGGTCTTTCAGTCGGATGCCGCGCTTACGTCCGACGATGGGAACTCGTATGGCGATATCTACCTCTACGCGCGCGAAGCGAAGACGCTCACGCTTGTGACGCGTCTTGCCAATGGCAAGAGCTGGTATCCCGCGATTTCGCGAGATGGCGGCCGCATCGCCTTTGACTCGTTCGCGTCAAACATCGTGTTGGACGACACCAACGGTGAGCGCGATATTTTTACGTACAACCGCGCCTCGCAGGCGTTTTCTCGCGTGTCGGTTGCAACCGGCGGCATGCAAGGACAACACCTATCCTCAACGCCCGCGCTCGCGGCTGACGTCGATGTCATCGCGTTCACTTCGTGGTCTTACCAATTCGTAACTCCTAGTGTATACAATTTGGACGCTTACGTTCACGACACGAGCGCAGCGACGACAACGCGTATGAGTCAATCGGCGGCAGGTGTTCAAGGCGACCGCGAAAGTTGGTATCCCGCAATTTCGGCTGACGGGCGCTTCGTGGCGTTCGACTCCCCTGCCGAGAACCTCACGAGCGGTTCCACGGGAGGATTGCTCCATGTCTATGTGCGCGATCGGACGAACAGCACCATCACCCGCGTTGCGAGCACCGGCGGTCAATCGTTCGTGTCGTTCGTCAAGTTTACTGACGATGCGTCAGCGGTCATATTTGGCACGGCCGACGGCACGCTCGCGCCAGGCGGCAATCGGCAAATCGTCTGGCTGAGGCGGTGAGCTCTGAAAACTTTGCCGATTTTGAGTAGCTGCGTTACGCGAGAACGATGATCCGTCGCTGGCTACTCGCGGCGCTCGCCGCGCCTGTCGTCGTTGTGGGGGCGCTCGCAGCAACGACACATGAGGCTCAGGCGACAGCGTCGTACGATTCGGCGTATGGCTTCGATCGCACGTGGAATGCAGCGGTCCGCTTTATTCGTGTGGATCGTAGCTATAAGTTGATCGAAAAGGACGACACGACGGGCTACTTGCTGTTCGAGTACACGTCGTCAGAGAGCGGCTCGAAGGTATCCATTGGCTCAATGGAGCTCGTCCGTGCCAACGACGATGTCCGGGTGATGGTTCAGCTAAAAGAGATGCCCAGTTATCACGAACAGGCGCTGCTGAACGCGTTCGCCAACAAGCTTCGCGCCGAGTACGGAGACCCTCCTCGGCGCAAAAAAGAGCGCGACAAGCCTGTCACGGACGGCGGGGCCGATTCCGGTGGCGGGAGTTGATCGGCTGACACAACTTGGCACTCAACTTTGGCAAATGGGGTTGCAAGTCAACGGACATTAAGCGGATGCGCGTTCAGGCACGCATTGTGCCTCGTGCCTTGCAATTACGATGTCAACGTCATATGAAACCGCCGCCACTACTGAGGGGCACCGCGTCCTGGAGTCATCGCGCGTGAGCGAACCAATTCCATCGATTCCGATTCCGTCGATTCCGATAAAAGCCGCAGGAGCGGGCTTCGTACGTCGCCATGCGTGGAAGTTGACGGCGTCTGCGCTCATTACCGTTGGGTTCGTCTTCATCGCCGTTCGCGGGGGCTTCAAGTTTACGCCGGAACGCGCTGATTTCGTCGACGTTCGGTGGTGGACCCTACCCGCCTACGTCGCGTTGTGCGTCTCCATGAACTACTTTCGCGCGGTTCGTTGGCGCTTTCTGCTTCGTGGCGTCGGCGATTTCGGGATCCGGCGCATATTGGCCGTTTCATGGATCGGGTTCGCGGCGATTTTGGTCATGCCCCTTCGACTCGGGGAATTCGTAAGGCCAATGATGCTGCGCGAAAAAGGCAAGGCCTCGCTCACAGCAGCGATGAGCACGGTGGTCGCGGAGCGCATTGTCGACGGGCTCTACTTGTCACTCGTTCTCGCCCTCGCCCTCATTTTCGTTCCGACCATCCATCCACTGCCTGAGTACGTTGTTGGCCTCGAAGGCGTCAAAGTCGCAAACGTCAGGATCTACGGATTCGTGATGCTCGGCATCTTCGCCGCGGCGTTTGTGAGCATCGCGATTTTCTATTTCGCTCCCACCTTTGCGACCAGCGTGTTGAGGCTGACGTTTGGCAGAATATCAACTCAATTGACGGACAAGCTCGTTGCCACTTTTGAGAAATTCTCGGCGGGCCTCGCGATGTTCGGCAGCAAGCGAGACGCGGGCGGATTCCTCTTCGAAAGTACTCTTTATTGGGGCGCGAACGCGCTCGGTATGTGGCTGCTTGCGTGGGGATGCGGCGTTCACCACGCGGACGGATCGGCAATTAGCTTCGGCGAAACGTGCGCGCTGATGGGAATGCTCGGCGTTACGATCTTGATCCCAGGTCCTCCGGGCCTTGCCGGCGTATTTCAGGCGGGAATCTACTGCGGAACAACGATGTACTTTCCGGCGAGCGTCATTCTCGCGCAAGGCCGCGCGTATGCGTTCATTCTCTATGCTGTGCAGTTCCTTTGGACCGTGCTCGCAGCCGGCTATTTTTTGGTGGCCGATCGCGCCAACATGAGCGCGCTCAAACGCGCCATTGCGACGAGCTAGCGAGGCACTGCGTCTCTCATCTTTACGGTTTACTTGAGGCACAACAATGCGTGAGCGATCTCCGCCGGCAGTATCTCATCAACACCGCTGACAGCCGCGCAACCCCGCTCGCATCTCGCTTCGGAATCGGCACGAGGGGCGTCGTCGGTGCAGCGGTACGTAAGCGCGTCGCGGCAAACCCAACTTGGTCCATCGCATGCAATCGTTCGCGTTGAATCACGAATGATCGGTCGTCCATCGCTTCGGCACAATTGGGCCAACGCGACGCTTTCATCCGCGATGACCGTGACGTCGTCCGCCACGCATGCGTGCGCGCAAGAGCCCACGTGCGTCCACGGGCAGACGCAAGTCTCAGGACTTGTGCAGTCGCGCGCCACGGTTCGTTGTGCGCTCGCCCAAACGCTCCCGCCCTCACATCGCGCGAGGCCGGGTGGGCAATCAATCGCGTTCGAACCGGCCGCTACGATCGCACGATGGTGCTCGTCGTTCTTTCGACAGCCACCGCGACAAGCCACCAGGGCAACGACGCAGAAGACGCAGAGCCCCCAGCTGCGCATCACTTCCGCGGGGACAAAGAAGTTTCGAGCACGAGGCGCTTTCCGTTCGCGCTTCCTTTGCGGAAGGCATCCTCAGACAGCTTCGTTTCTTGACGAACGAAGCGCTCCTCTTCGATCTTCACGCTGCAGTCCGAAGGCGTCTTGCCCTTGCCGGCAAAACTGAAGCGGCCGCGATCATCCGTCTGCGTGATCAGGTCGCGAGCGTCCGGTAGGCCGTGCTGACCGCACACCAGCGCGACCTTCGCGTGAAATACCGCATCGTTCGTCGTCGCACTCTTGACGATCCCATCGACCTCCCAATCGTTTGACGAGCACCCCATCGCAAGGAGATGCAACGCAAACACGAGGCAGGTGCCCACCCAAGGTCGAATATGAGCGCTAATGGACATGCAGGCGCGTATGTAGCGCGAAATCGGAGGAGAGGCGATGAAACGCAAAAACGCACGGAAGCGATCTGCTCCGCGTGCGCTTTGGACCGAGGATCTCCCTCGACTACGACTCGATAAACGACTTGAGCTGCTTGCTACGGGACGGGTGACGCAACTTCCGAAGCGCCTTCGCCTCAATCTGACGTATGCGTTCGCGGGTGACTTCGAAGTCTTGACCGACTTCTTCGAGCGTGTGGTCGCTCTTCTCACCGATGCCGAAACGCATGCGCAGCACCTTTTCTTCGCGCGGCGTCAGCGTTTTGAGAACGCGTCGGGTTTGCTCGGAGAGGTTGTTGTTAATCACGGCTTCCGAAGGAGAGATGATGCTCTTGTCTTCGATGAAGTCGCCAAGATGCGAATCTTCCTCCTCGCCAATCGGCGTCTCGAGGCTGATGGGTTCCTTTGCGATCTTCAAGACCTTGCGGACTTTATCGAGGGGAAGTTCCATCTTCTCCGCGATTTCTTCGGGAGTAGGCTCGCGACCAAACTCTTGCACCAAATAGCGGCTGGTGCGGATGAGCTTGTTGATCGTTTCGATCATGTGCACTGGAATACGGATCGTGCGGGCTTGATCGGCGATGGCGCGCGTGATGGCCTGACGAATCCACCACGTTGCGTACGTGGAGAATTTGTAACCGCGCTTGTACTCAAACTTGTCGACCGCTTTCATGAGGCCAATGTTGCCCTCCTGAATCAAGTCGAGGAACTGAAGCCCGCGGTTCGTGTATTTCTTGGCGATGCTGACCACGAGGCGGAGGTTCGCTTCGACGAGCTCTGCCTTCGCCTTTTCGGCGATGCGCTGCCCCTCGCGAATTTCACCATAGGTGCGGCGAAGTTCTTTGACGTCGAGATTCAACTCTTCTTCGACTCGGCGTAGGTTTTTTTGCGCGGCCGAGGCGCTTGCGAGAACTTCATCGGGCGTGACGCCGTGCTTGCGCTTGAACTTGCGCTCGCCCATTGCATCGCCGCGCGAAGTGCGAGCTTCCTTGCGAAGCTGCTCCATGTCGACGCCGGTGCGCCGCTCGATTTCAGTCGCGCCGCCTTCCGCGCGCTCGACTTTTTGAATGAGTGAGGTCAGTTTAGCGACGACGCGATCGATGGTCTTCTTGTTGAGCCGCATCTCTTCGAGCGTCTCGACCATCTTCAAACGAGCGTCCGCCATCTCGACGTCGAGCGCCTTCTTCTTCGCGGCTGCGGCCGAGACGAGCGCTTCGTTGAGGTCCTGAACGGTTTTGTCAAGATGCTTGACCTTGTCGATCAGGCGAAGAATGCGACGGTCCGCTTCCTCTTCGTCGAACTCACCGTTCTCGTCCTCGGCATCGCGGATGATGTCCTTGACGCGAATTTTGTGCTTGCGCAGCTTGTCGCCGAGCTCGATGATCTCGCGAACCGCAACGGGCGAATTCAAGATGGCCGTGAGGACCATCACTTCGCCTTCTTCAATGCGTTTGGCAATCTCGACCTCGCCCTCGCGCGTGAGAAGCGAAACACTTCCCATCTTGCGCAGGTAGAGGCGAACGGGGTCGTTCGACTTCGAGTAGCTGTCGTCAACGCTCTCCTCGCGTTTGCCGCCAGGACGCACAACCGGCTTCTTATCGGCTGCTTCTTCTTGAGCAAGCCGGCTCGGAGCGATCTTCACCTGCGTCGTAGCGTCGACGATCTCGATGTCTTCCTCGCCGAACGAGCCCATGACATCGTCGATTTGGTCGCCGCCCATGTCGTTTGACA
>JAHFDY010000133.1 GCA_023248735.1 Myxococcales bacterium | reverse complement strand
CCAAAAATGCTCACAGCTCGCGCATGTGTCGGTGCGCGAGCTGTGGCTTTCGGCTGCGTGCGCGGCAGGGGCCTGCGGCGAGGGCTGCGGCGGATTGTGGATTACTTAAACAGTCCCTAGAGAGTGCTCCCCCAGGCCGCGTCGCGACCAAAGATTGGCTATGGGAGATCATCGGCGGAACACGCGTTGCGCATGGACGCTTCAAGGCAGCAGATGGATCGCTGCGCTGCGAGCGTTTCCATTTGGACCCCGAAGGAATGCCCTCCGCATACGAAGGCACCGTCGCCCCCGAAGTCAACGAAAGCTACGGCGAGCTTGAACTTCAATTCACATACAAAGGCAATCCTCCCACCGTGAGCGCGGTTGCGCGCATCGGCAAGAGCGTCCGACCAATTGAATGCCCTGAGGGTTCGTCTGGTGAATGGTATCTTTCCGAGGAAGCTTGCCTCGATCCCCAACAGGCAGCCCCGATACACCCCCTTGGGTGTCCCGATGCGTTGTCGAGCGTCGCACGCAATGAGTTTGTTCGGCGGCATCAGGAGGTTGCGGCGCGACTGAAGCAAGAAGCCAGTGACGCAGTCGAGCGTCGCAGCGCTTTGTTCAAGGTGCTCGCGCGCAAGAATGCGCTGTGGGAAAGGATGGACGGGGCGGACCAAAAGAAGAGGTGCTTCCGACACGTCGCGAAAAGCAACGCGAGAGACGTTCGACTCTATGGTTCCTATCTCTACCCGTGGTCTCTACATGCCGGTAAAGCTGCGACAGTAGTCATGGAACAGCTCGCCGAAAACGATCCTTACTTTCGGCCGGGGGAGGTCGCAATCGGCTGCTGCGGCCTTGAGCACTACGACTTACGCGAACTCACCGATAACAAGTTCCAACTCAGGGAGCACAGGGCAGAACGCGACGACGCGTCTGTCGGCGATCGGCCGCTTAGCGATCGGATTTTTTTCTTCTCGAAGAAAGCCTGCGAGCGAGACTAAACATCGCCGTGGCGCAACACTTGTCGGCCACTAAAGGGTGTGGTTCACCGGTCGTTTACCATTCTGTCGACCGCAAAAAGGACTCGAAGGTGATGGCAAAAGCTTCGCCGGACGACCTCCATTGGTCGTTGCCTTCAAAGCAACAAACGACGAGGCCCTGTGAGAATTTCCGGCAGCGCTTCAATGGCACGCTTGAAGGGCACGACCCGCACGCCGTCATCGACAAACTCTCGGTCTCCACCGTAAAGGAAGAACAACTGTGCTGGAGGATACTCCTCTCCAAACGCCCTCAGACCCTTCAGGTCCTCAGGTCGCACACGATCGGCGCGCTTGACCTCGAAGGCCAATAAGCCCTTCTCGCCGTAGAGCACGAGATCAACCTCGAGGCCGGTGCGGGTTCGCCAGAAGGAGAGTTGATAACCCAGGTTGTGGACGTCATTGTGGGCACGCACCTCCTGAAAAAGTAGTGTTTCCAGCGCGGCTCCGTCGATCTCGGAGACCGCGTCCAATGGTCCACGAGGCCTCAGCGTGCGGTAGATTCCGACATCGAAATAGAAGAACTTTGGATGCTTGGTCACGGCTCGTTTCGCCCGACGCGCAAAAACGGGAAGGCGGGTTGCCAAGAGGAGATCTTCAAGGATCCCAAACCAGCTCTCGACGACTTTGCGCTCCACGCCGCACTCTGATGCGACGGCGGTGACGTTGAGGGGCGCGGCCTGAGAGAAACTGGCGACCTCTAAGAACCGCGCAAATCCGGGAAGGTTGCGAGAGAGGCCTTCCTGCTGCACCTCCTCACGCAGGTACGTGCCGACGTAGCTGCTGAGATAGGCACGTGCGGCGGTGCGATCAGTTGCGGTCACAGCGAGGGGGAGCCCGCCCAAATCGAGGGCCTTTCGGAGGTCCCAGTCGGCACCGATCTCCGAGCAAACCAACGGATGCATGTGCATCGACAACGCGCGACCGGCAAGTAAGTTGACGCCACCGCGTCGCAACTTACGGGCGCTCGAGCTGGTGAGCGCAAAGCGTAGACCACGCGTCTCGATCAGCCGATGCACTTCGTTGAGCAGCTCGGGAACACGCTGCACTTCGTCGATCACCACCCAGCCCTCGTGGCCCTTGGGGATGCGGCGTTCGAGTCGCTCAGGGGACGCCATCAGTTCCCGGTATATCTCAGCGTCGAGCAAATCGAACCAGGCCGAACCCAAGAGGCGATCGCGAAGCCAGGTTGATTTTCCCGTGCCACGTGGGCCGAGAAGCAAGAAACTTTGCTCCGGAAGGGTTTGCATTCGGCCGTACATAACTCCAATTTAGCATACAAATTGGAGTTATGCTTTCCGGCCCCGTTGCGGCTACTCAGCCGGTCTTGCCGCTGCGACGAAAATCTCGTGTAGCCCCGCCCGCTTTTGATTGAACGCCTCGACCATCGGATCGAGTTCGGCCTTGTCGCGTGACAGGTCTTTGAGCTCCCCCGGATCGCTCTTGAGATCGAAAAGAAGGTACTGGCGCCCTCCGACGTGAACCAGCTTCTTGCCGGGAGTTTCGCCACGAATGAGGACGCGCCGCATCTGCGTGTAAGGTCCCGCCGGCATGTCCAGATAAACGTCCTTCTCGACGATGTCTGCCTCCGTTTTGGCAAAGAGGTCAGGAAGCAGACTCTCGCCGGAAAGCTCCCCGGTCGCCGGCTGTGGAACGTGCATGAGACTCAGCAGGGTTGGTACGAGATCGATCTGGCAACGCTTAGGTGGGACGCGATGTGCTTTCACGCCCGGCACGTAGACAAGCATTGGAACGCGCACCAATGACTCCCACATGTCGACGCCGTGCCAGCTCATCCCGTGCTCGGCAAACGCTTCGCCGTGATCCGCCGTGACAATGATGGCGGTCTTCTTCCCCCAGGGTTGCGAAGAAACATAGTCAATGAGTTTGCCTACTTGCTTATCCGTAAACCACACCTCACCATCGTAAAGCGCCTTGACTTCTCCGACGGGACCACCGCTTCTGAAATCGGGCGCGCCCTCATGCTTGACGTACTCGGCGTGAGGATCAACGTAGTGCGCCCACATGAAGAAACGCTTGCCGCTGTGCTCACTATTGGAAAGCAACTTGACAGCAGCGTCGGTGACCTGAGCGCTCGTCGTCGCGTTGTCCTTGTCGCCGGCGGGACCCGGCGGAATCGCGCTCACGTCGAATGTGTCCGTTCCCTGTGCCCAGCCGAACTTGGGAGCGAAGTACCAGTGTGAGACCACCCCCATCGTGTGAATGCCCGCTTGCTGCAAGCGCTCTTGGACAAACACGTTCCCGGGTCCATAAATGTTGAAGTGGCCGCCGTCACGCAAGGTTTCGCTTGGGTATTTGCCTATCAAGAGTGGAGGCAGACTCTTCGACGTGTACGAGGCCATGGCATACATGCGATCGAATACGACCGATTTTTCGGCAAGCTTGTCGAGATTCGGCGTGACGGGTTTCGCATAACCCATGAAGCCAACGTCGGTTCGAAGGGTATCGATCGTAATAAGGATCACATTAAGATCATTTTCGAACTTCGCGGTATCTTCGACCTTTGCCAACGCTGGCTTTTGGGGTGCCGGCAGATCAGCGCCCGAGCAGTCCTCATCGACACCGTTGCCCGGAATATCGATCGCGCCGGGGTTCATCCCCTTGTCGTGATCGTTGCAGTCGCCACCGCCGTAGAGTGGTGAGAATCCGTCGCCGTCACGGTCCGTCGCTTTTCGCAACAGCGAGAGCCCTATTTTGCCAAGCGGCGCACCTCGCTCGACGGATCGGGCAAGGAGCTCGTCCGCGTTGAGACGCGTCCCGAGTGCGCGCGTTTCGAGCAAGGGCAGAAGTGCAACCGTGGCAGTGGCGAGGACGCGCCCGAAGCCGCGGCCATGATTCCAGAGCAGCGTCGGTGCGCCGTATGCTGCACCGGCGATTACGAGGAGACCCCACACGGGTCGCAAGTCGAGTTCCGCACGCTTGAACACGCCGAAAACTCCGATCGGCACGGCGAAGTTGCCACTCGTGTCTCCCGCAGCAACGCCAACAGCAAATAGCGCCACGCAAAGCACCAATGCGGCACCGCCCGTTACCACCGGATCGATCGCCAGCGGCGAGTACTTCGAAGCGTGCGCGAGCAAGCGACGCATCGGCAGCAAGAGGCCCAGCGCGAGCGCGGCGAGCACCACGAGGCACGCAAGGCCTGTCACCGCGAGCTCAAGCCCGACGCCATGTGCGCTTCCCACGCCGAGCACCCGCCGCGCAACGTTGGTAACCACCGTCAGCCACACAAAGAGGCCTACAATGAGCAGCGGCATGAGCGCCGCAGTGCGTGTGCGCTCGAACATCGTTTGACCTCGAAGCTTCGCGACGGCGTCCGCCAAGCCGAAAGGACGAGATGGGCACAGGAAGAGAGCTCCCGCGGAAACGGCGAGCGAGGCGAACAGAGCGACCGGCACGAGCATTCCAAATATCGCTCTCACGGTTACATTTTGCGCGCCGAGCTGACCCGCGTCTTCAAGTGCGTGCACGCCCCGACCTTCGACCAAGGCGACGAGCAAAGCGGCGACCACCGCTCCAAAAGCTGCGTACGCGATGCGCCTAAGCCAACACAGAAGCACGCGCTTTTCTTATCGCTCTTCGGTCTTGCCGGCGAGCTTTCGTTGCGGACCGTTGCCCGCGAGCGGATGCGCTGCATCGTAGACGCGCGTCAGCTGCTCCATAGAGAGATGCGTGTAGCGCTGCGTCGTCGAGAGTGAAGCGTGCCCGAGCAACTCTTGGATCGCGCGCAGATCGGCGCCTCCTTCGAGCATGTGCGTGGCGCACGCGTGACGCAGGGCGTGCGGATGCAGGTCACCCCGCCCCGCCCCGAGAAGGCCAAGCCGCTTGACGATCCGCTGCACGGCTCGCACATTCAAGCGTGAGCCTCGTGGACCAAGCAAGAGGGCGACAGACGCGCTACCTCTCATACGCTCTCGTTCCACAAGGTACTGCCGCAGGGCAAAAAGAGCATGCGTCCCAAGAGGAACGAGGCGCTCTTTGCTTCCCTTTCCGAGGGCACGGAGACTCGCTTCGGCGAGATCGACGCTCTCGAGATTCAGCGTCACGAGCTCAGTGACGCGCAAGCCACAACCATAGAGCAACTCGACAATGACTTTTTCGACTGCCTCTGCCTTCTGGCCGGTCGCCGAGGCAATCACTTCCGCTGTGACCTCCGCGCTCATGAGCGTGGGAAGTTTGCGCCTTACCTTAGGGCTCGATAGTAAATCGGCAGGATTCTTGACGATGTATCCTCGCTTATGGAGCCACCGCATCCAACTCTTCGCGGCGGCTATCTTGCGGGCGACCGTCGTCGAAGCCGCGCCGCGTGCAATTTGTCCGAGCCACGAGCGAAGGTGCAGAGTCTCAATCGCTTCAACGCCACCCACTTTCGCGCCGACGGCGGCTACGAGCTGTGCGAGGTCACGCCCATACGCCTTAACCGTATTCGGCGACGCCCGACGTTCGGCCTCAAGGTGCACCAAGAACGCGTCTTTTGCGTCGGCCAGCTTCACTCTGATTAGGCGTACACCCTTGGCGCCGTCGTCCCAAGAATCCGTCGAAGAAATGGTGTTACGATCACCAATCTTGGCCGGTCGAATCGAACGGGTGCGCGAACGTATCAAAACGCTTTGGCACGCGGCCAAGAACGAACGCGCAACACCACGTGAGGTGGGTTTGGCGGTCGCCGTCGGCGTCTTTGCAGGATGCACGCCCGCGATTGGTTTTCACGGATGGGTGGCGGTCGGCGCAGCGACGATCCTTCGCCTCAATCGGCTTTATGCGTTCGTCGGCTCGCGTGTGTCAGCCTTTTTCATCCTGCCCTTCATTATCATCGCGGAGATTCAATCCTCGCACTACGTGCGTACGCACACATGGGTTGCCCTTAGCTGGCAACACGCGAGCGAAGAAGGTTTTGCGCTCTTCGGTGATTGGATCCTCGGCACTTTTCTCGTCGGCATTCCGCTCGCTATCGTCTTAGGGGTCCTCGCCTATGCGTGGGGCATGCGACGAGCGAGTGCGAAAGCTGGACAAGCGCTTGCTGAGAGTTCGACAATTGCACGCAAGTGAAACAAATAGACTCCACCGAGGACAGGCGAACCCAGCGGAGCGACGATCCTCTCGTCGCGCTTTACTATCAACTGAACGAGCGTAGGACGGAGGCGAACCTTGACGCCCTCGTAATCGCGAACGCCGACGGGTTCGTCGTCGCCGGTGCAGGTGGTTGGGCAGCGTGCGAAGAGCTTGCGGCTTACGCGCCACTCCTCGCATCCGGTGCCGACCTTCTCGATGACGCGTGCGTCGACGTTCGACCGTTCGACATCGATGGAGAACGCGTTTTCCTGTGCGCGAGAGGAAAACTGCGGTCTTTTGTGCATGATGCAGCGATCGACGCCGCAATCGAGGGATCACGGCGGATCTTGTCCCGAATCGCTGCGTAACAGGCTAGTATGGCGGTCCGCGTTCCCGCGGTTTCGAGCAGCGAAGACCTCCAGATGAGCGACAAAGACGAACGCGATCCCCGCCGACTACGTCTTGAAGGCGTGAGCGACCTGCTCAAACGTGCCGTCGAACTGGGCGTGGAAAAGGCGACGGAAGCTCCCGACAATCTTAAGGAGTTGGTGAGCGGCCTACGCGTGCCAAAGGAGATCGCCAACGTTCTCTTCTCGCAAATTGATGAGACAAAGAATGGTTTATTTCGCGTAGTCGCGAAAGAATTGCGCGATTTTCTTGAGCAAACCAACGTCGCCGGCGAGATGCAGAAAATGCTGACGACGGTTTCGTTCGAGATCAACACCACCATCCGCTTCAAACCCAACTCGGGCACTGACCCTTCCCTGGCCACTCAGGCCGCCAACGAGGAACCTGCCATGGTTCCAACCCCAGAAGTGAAAACCGACGTCGTCGTCAAGCGTGAAGGACGCCGCGAGCGCCGTCGGACGAAGGAATAACGACCCATGACCAAGTCTCTCAGCGTTGCCGGTGAAGTTGATTCGTATTGCACGAAATGCCGAATGGACCTGAACCATCGCATCGTGTCGATGAAAGGCACAAAGCCGCACCAAGTGATGTGCCTCACATGCAATACGCAGCACCTTTTTCGTGCTCCCGGGGGCGCAGCTACAGCCAAGACCCCACGGGCGGCCGGCACCCGTGCATCTCGACCGCCAAGCGCCGCGCAAGCCAAGCTCGAACAGGCGCGCGCCGATCGTGAACTCACGTGGCAGAAGGCAATTGCCGGGCGCGCCATGGGCGACTTCACGCCCTACAAGATGTCAGGCATTTTCGAAGAGGGTCAGCTCGTCAACCACAAGAAGTTCGGTGATGGCATCGTTGTGCGCATCGTGGATGCGAACAAGCTGGAAGTACTCTTCCAAGACGAATCGCGCACCCTCGCCCATAGTCAAGCGAGTTAACTATAGCTAAGGACAGGCGATCGCTGGATAGGCGCTTGCGTCGATGGCCCGCAAAGCGGTGAGCAACGCTTGCCCCTCGGTCTTGTAGGTTGCGGACGTGCACCACTTGTTGACCTGCTCAAAGGGATCGGCTGCAAGGTCGTAGAGCTCGTACGCCCCATCGACGTACACCAATTTGTATTGCGTCGATCGGATCGCAGCGGAGAGCTCCGTTCGTGTGAGCTTTGCGATATCTGCCGTCGTGACCGCGGCAGGGTTGGCGAGCGAGTGCTCCAGCGTAGAGAGAGACGCACTCTCGTACTTGAAGACCTCTGTATACGCGCGCGTGCGTGCAGCCGGTGCGTTGGTTGAACCGAGGTAGCTCGCGAGACTGATGGCGTCTTGGCTCGACGACTTGACTCCAACAATCTCAGCCATGGTCGCATAAATGTCGACCACCTGCGCCAAGGACGAAACGTCGCGCCCTACGCTCGTGATCGTTCCGAGACCCGAGCCGGTCGAGCCAACGAGAGACGCGCCGTCGGCAACGATCAAGGGGACGTGAACACCACCCTGGTACACGTTGCCCTTAGCGCGATTGGGCGCGTACACGTCGCTCACCCCACCGACCGTTCCATTGTCCCCTAAAAAGATGATCGTCGTGTTCGCCAAAACGCCCTTGCTGATTCCCGCGAGCAAAGTGCCGATGTGCTTGTCAGTGCACTCCAGCATCTTCTTGTACAGCGCACGATCAGTGGTTCCCGTAGTCGCGCCCGAGAGACAAGACGCAGGCGGCTCTTCGTTAGGGACGTGCGGTGCGTTGAAAGCGACGGTTGTCCACCAGGGCTTTGTTTGCTTTGTGAGCCACGCGAGGGCGTCGTTCACGTTGACTGTGGATGCGTACTCGGTCACTTGACTGTCGGTACGTTTGCCTTCTTCGGTGACGACGACTTTTTTCCAGTTGGTGTAGCTCGCCAACTCACCTTCGAGAGCACCCGCGAAGTAGTCCCATCCACGATCGGTCGGAAGCGTCCCACTGTACTTGGCTCCGAGATGCCATTTGCCAAAGAACCCCTTCTTGTACGCCGAGCCACTCTTGACCATCTCTTCGGCGAGCGTTGGAACGTCCTTCGGCAGCGCCCAGATCGCGCTGGTGTCACCAATCGGAGTGCCTACTCCGTGATGGATCGCATAGCGACCGGTGTAGATTCCGGCGCGCGTTGGCGAGCAGAGCGGGTTCGACCACGCTTGGGTAAAACGAATGCCGGCTGCAGCTAACGTATCGATAGTGGGCGTTGCGATCGCGCCGTCGGGTTGACCGTCGCTGTTGGTGTCCTCGACGCCGTCGGGAATGCCATTGCCGTTCTTGTCGGTGATGTATGCGCTGCCGTTGGAGGCCGCAGAGCCGCGAAGGCCGCGCGCGAAGGAGCGAATTTCCTCCGCACCGACATCATCGACGATGATCAAGAGAACGTTGCGCGAACCTGTTGGCGCGGCATCGGCTTGAACAGGTGCATCCGTGAGTGCGTCCGTTGACCCATCAACCGCCGCATCCGCTGGCACGCCGGAAGTCGCGCCACTTCCGCAAGCAAACGCCAAAACGCAGATCAAGGGCAGGCACAACAAAGTGCTTCGCATCGCGAACTCCTAAGTTTGCACCCCTAACGAGTCAGGAGTGTGCCGACAAAACGCCGCACATTGAAAGCACGAGGACCGCCCAAATGCGGTCTCAACGCGTTGCTACTGACCCATTTTTGGGACGCACATGCCCATGGCGCATTGTGAGCCCGTTATGCAGTCGCCCTCGGTCTGACAAGGCATTGCGCACTTCTGAAATTGCACGTTGCACCGAAAGGTGCCGCAAGTTGAGTCATTTTGGCAGGGCAGCGCGAGCGGACCCGGCGTCGCCATCGGCGCTGCCGTAGGCATTGGCTGCGTTGCCGTCGGGTATGGCTGCTGCGCTGTAGGGTACGGCTGCCCCGGGTATGGCTGCTGCGCTGTAGGGTACGGCTGCCCCGGGTATGGCTGCTGCGCTGTAGGCGCCAGCGGGGGTTGCGTTTCATCTTGCTTCTTGCACGCCACCGTAACGAGGACGATCGACGCAAATGCTGTCGCGCAGGCGATGAGTTTCATCCGAGGAACCTCCGACAGAAACTGGTATCGAAGCAGCTATGACTCGTCAACGTTCCCGCGCGTTCGCAATTGTGGCATTCGCGCTTGCCATAGGCCTGCAAAGTGTGGGCTGCCAACCCGGGTCCCCACCGTCTTACGATGCGCCGGGGTTCGATCCGGCGCACAGTCCCCTCGCAAGCGCGCCCATACCAATTGCATCATCGCCAACAAATGATGCGGCCGCGCAAGCTTCGTCAACACACTTGACGGATGCCAGTGACGTGAACACGATCGAAGATCCGGGTGCGCAACCGCAGACGCGAGAGACACCAAAGGTTGAGAGCAAGAGCTTTGAGAGAAACGCAAAAATGCTCTTTGACGCGATCTGTCATGACGCGCCAGAGTCTGCCCTGCCCTTCTTTTTTCCGGCGAAGGCCTACGACCAGGTCAAAGACATTCCGGAACCCAGTGGCGACTGGAAAGGTCGGCTCGTGCGGGCGTTCAAACGCGACATTCACAAATTGCACGGCCAGTTGGGCAAGAAATGTGACGACGCGCGTTATATTGGATGGACGCTGCCGGAGAAAAGCATGCGTTGGGTCAAACCGAACGAAGAGCTCAACAAGCTTGGCTACTACCGCGCCCTGCACAGCCAATTGCGGTTTGAGTCGGGCGGGAAAGAAGAGAACATTGATGTCACGTCGCTCATTTCGTGGCGCGGCGAGTGGTACGTGGTGCATTTGCTTGGGTTCAAATGAGCGCCGTGAAGAGCTCCTTTGCTCTCGCATAAACGTCCTCGTCATGGAGCAGCTGCCGACGGAATAGCGCGTGCGCCATGATCGCTTCGAGCTGAAACACAACGTCAACCGCATTGACTTGTGGCGCGATCTCCTTCGCCTCGACGGCCGCGGTAACAATGCTCGAAAGGAAAGCGTCCAGCTCGCGTTGCACTTCGGCAAGACGCGTGTTGATGGGCCCTTCTCGTCGCGCGAACTCAATCTGCGCGAGGCCCAACGGGCAGCCGCCCACCTCGCTGAGCTTGCCCAGGTATGCGATCCAATTGTCAACAATCTTTAGCAATTGCGTGCGCGGACCCCCACCCACGAGCGAAGGAGCGATCACCACGTCGATGAACCGAGTACGCGCCCGTTCAATCGTCGCGAGTTGCAAATTCTCCCGCGACCCGAAGTGCGCAAAGAGTCCGGCCTTGCTCATTCCACTGGCCACAGCGAGCTGTCCAATCGTGATCGAGTCGAGGCCTTCTCGCGACACCTGTTCGAGCGCGGCGTCGAGCACGGTGTCCACCGAGCGCTTTCCACGTGGTGTCTTGTTGCTCATCCGCGACTCGCTGCGGCTTCGGCAAGAACCGGGCGTGGTTTGGTTCGCGTCAAAGCGTTCCAGTGAAACGCGCCAAGGTGGCGGAGCATCGGGATGAGAATGCCCATCTTCGGATCGGTCTGCTGTCCGCGGCCAATGCGATGCAGCTGAGCGGCGTGCCACGCGTTGACGGCAAACGTGCGAAAGGTGTGCGGCAAGTGCTCGAATGAACGATCCGGCGGAGGCGACTCGCCTCGAAGCAGCCGCGCAGGTAGACCCGGGTCAACAATGATCGGCCTTCCGAGACCGATCGCGTCCGTCACGCCTTCCCGAATCGCAGCGCTCATCCCGCTCGGCGTGCGCATGCCTCCTGTGAGCATGATCGGCGCAGAAGACGCGCGCTTGGCCAGCCCGGCGAAATCACGAAAGAACCCCTCTCGCTTCTTGGTGGTCGCGCGATCGAACAAGAGCGGCTTCTCGTACGTGCCACCGGAAACCTCAATCAAGTCGGCGCCGCGCTTGGCGAGTTCGCGCATCACGTAGGATCCATCGTCGGCGCTGCCAGCGAAATCAGTCGAACTCACCTTCACGCTGATGATAAACTTACTTGACGTTGCCTTACGAATTCCCGAAACGATGTTGAGCAGCAGCCGCGCGCGGCCCGAGATGTCCCCACCCCACGCGTCCGTCCGTAGATTCGTCTCGGGCGAGAGAAACTGGCTGAGCAAATAACCGTGCGCTGCATGGATCTGTATGCCCGCAAAACCGCTTCGCTCGACGAGGAGCGCCGCATCGATAAATTGTCGTTCGACTTGATCAATTTCGGTCGCTTCGAGCGCGCGAGGCTTTCCGAAACTGTAAAGAACCTTGACGGCATTGACCGCACTCGGAGCAACCGGCGTTGGAGCAATAATGCGAGGGGTTTGCCTACCCGCGTGGCTGATCTGAATGAGAAGCGGAACGCCTGTCGCCTGCGCCGCCTCCGCCCAGCGCGTGAGCTCCGGTGCGTTCTCTTCGCGCAAGATGACGTTGCGCGCGCCCTCTGGGTAGCGATCATCGACGATCGCATTGCCCGAGATCATGAGACCCGGCGTCCCCGCAGCCCAGGTTCGGTAGAGCCGGATGAGCTCGTCGGCAGGCGCTCCGGCTGAGGTGGCGAGAAGCTCGCTGGTCGCGGCCTTGATCAGGCGATTCTTGAGTCTGACGCCATTCGGGAGGACGAGCTCTTCTTGAATCATGTTGGTAGTATACGAACGTTCGTTCGCATGTCGAGGTGCCTCTCGCAGATCGCCCTGACGCGGCGTCGCCTGGCTCTCGCGATCATATTGTAACTTTCAGTGATTCATTTCGACTCGCGGGAGAAAAGGATGTGACCGCAGGTCGAAATTCGGTATACCTCCGCGCGCTGCGCCTTCGATGGCAGCGAGGGCTGGTAGCTCAGTTGGTTAGAGCTGCGGACTTTTAATCCGTAGGTCCCGGGTTCGAGTCCCGGCCGGCCCACCGTTATTTCAGGCGAATGTGCCTGTTTTGTTCAGCGTCTCCCCCAGCTCTCCACGAATCTCCAAGGCCTTTGGAGCCCGGCAGGCTGGTTGAGTAGACGGATGGCGTCATCCCGAGTGGAAGGTGCCAGGTGCATGACCGCATCGTGCCCGGCACAGCGCGATTCGACTACGCAGCTTTTGAGCGCGACTTCCGAGCCACCTTCGTTGGGCCTGTTTGCCTCACGGTCTTCGCGGCTTCCACGAGCGCGCGCAACGCGACATTGACGGCGGCCGAACTCCCGAAATGCGCAAAAAGATCAGGCTCCACGAGCGCCACAGCAAAAGAGCGACGTGCTTTCGCCGCATATTTCCCACGCGAAAGACGCCTCATCTTTGAGAAATCGACCTCCGGAATTGCTCGAAGGGAAGCGGGGGAAGGTTCATCGCTCTTCTTCATAGACTCTCCGTTCGCGCTTGTTCGCCCGACGTACACTGACGACCCGAATCATACCGCTCGGCACGCGCTCTGTGAACACAACGAGCAACAGCCGCCCCACAGACGACTCAGCTAGAAGGATAAGCCGCTCAGGATGAGCGACGTCTTGGAAGGGAACGCCGAGCTCATCAAGGAAGGCAGTCATCCCCTCCTCGAACGTGACACCGTGCTTGTGAGCGTTGTCGATTGCCTTTGCGGAATCCCACTCGAAGTCGCCCACTCGCACCGTCGGCATGTCTTCGAATGCTATCACGCATGCGTTGCGCGTCTCCACTTGCACCCGCGTGACGCGTCTTCCCTCAACGGGCGCATCCGTCGAACCACTCGCAACGTTGCGAAGTGGTTCGACGGCACGATGGTCATGGTCTGGCTATAGCCGTCACAGGGGCCAAGACGTTCCGCAAGCTGCGCGGCCACAAGGGGCATGCCGAAGGTCGTCGACTCGCTTCGTGCTCACGACGCGAGTCTCAAGTCCGCCGCGGTGTTGGTAGCAATCCGACAAGTCCGCCACGGTTGAGAGAGTTTCGAGTCCCGGCCAGCCCTTTCAAATTTTCGCTGTGTTTGCCCAGCCTCGGTTTGCAGCTGTGATCCTGAAGGTTCTACTCGCGACGGCGGTCACCGGGGCGATCATCTTGCGGGCCGCAGCATTTTTTCGCGCAGGCATCATCAAGCTCATGCTGAGCACAGCCGGCGGTACCGTTCCGAACGTCAGCGAGGTTCTCGACGGGGCCCTCCCGAACTTGCCATGTTGCTCGCAATGATCCTGAAGAGCCTGATTATCCTGGTCGGCTCCCTGTGCACACTGCGGACGCTTCGTGCGTAAGCAGGCGCGACGTTGAGAGATTTACTGCGACTAACACGGTTGGCTGGGCCCAAAGGGTCATGACGAACGACTTGAGAAACTTGGTAGCGAGGCGTGGGTACGCGGACTATCGGAAAGGCCTTGTGCGATTGTTGTGATCATGGGCCTGGCGACCTTCTCTGCGGGGTGCGCGACCGTTTTCGACGGGACGAAGCAAAACGTTCGGATCACGTCGGTGCCACTGGGAGCGGACGTT
>JAHFDY010000132.1 GCA_023248735.1 Myxococcales bacterium | reverse complement strand
CATCGTGCGGACCGGGCACAAAGGCCTGTTCGAGCGAAAGCCGGCGAGCCTTGCACCGTTTGATCATGCCATTGCTTATGTGCCCTCGCTTGATCTCTATCTCGACGGCACGGCCGAATACACGGGATCGGGCGAGCTGCCCACAATGGACAGCGGCGCAATGGCGCTGCAGGTAGGCCCAAATTACACATCGCTTGTTACACTTCCTGAAGCAACATCGCAGAGCAACGGAAGCGTACGAACGGTCGACGCCAAACTGGCGAACAATGGCAGCGCGACGGCGAAGGTGCACATCGAGATCCATGGTGTCGAGGCCGGAGCCGCTCGCACGCGCTTTCACGCAGAGGCGACGCAGAAGCAGCGACTTCAAGACTGGCTCGGGCGGCTTATTCCTTCCTCAAAGGTGCTGAAGTCGAAGGTCTCGCTACTTGACGATATCGAGGCGATGCCTCAGTTCGACCTGACGATCGAGGTGCCTCAGTTCGCGCGCAAAGAGGGCAACCTCCTAGCCGTTGGCATCGGGCCGCGTGCAAGCATGATTCATACGATGGCGCCAACGAAGTCGCGGCTGCTTTCGCTGCGATTGCCCGCTCGTCAAACGCAGAAAGACACGTGGAAGATTGAGCTCCCGAGCGGCGCCAGAGTTCGCAGCAATGAGGGCAACGCCCGTCGAAAGGTCGTTGTCAGTTCGGAAGGAGCCTACCTTGAGCTGGTGACGGAAGTGAGCAACAACGTGGTGACGGTGACTTCAACGGTAACCGTCGATCGCACGCGCTTTTCGGTGAGCGAGTACCCCCTGTTTCGAAAGTGGGCTGAAGATGCGGACCGCGAACTCGAGACTCCCTTGCTCATCGAGGTGACGCCGTGAGGCACGCACTTTTTTTGGCAGCGACCACTCTGCTACTCACGCCGTCGTTCGGTTGCGGCACAAGGGCAGTGACGCCAGCTGTCAAGAACATTGTCGATTATCGAAACGAGGACGCTGGCTCGGAGCGCGCGTGGCTCGCGGAGCTCATCGTGCCTGGGGGTGATCTCAAGCGGGCAGAGCGCTCACTCTCCGAAAACAAGCCGAGTACGTTTGAGGGGCATATCGCGAATGCTCTTCTTCACGAAGAACGAGGGCGAAGTCTGCAGGCCGCTCTCGCCTACACCCAAGCCATCAAACTCGCGGCGCGCACGCCTGTCGATCTGAATGCTTCGTGGTTCGCGGCGAACCGATTCGCAAAGCTCACCCGCTATTTTCCGGAGATCTACGCGGCGATCTCGAACGAAGTTGACCAATGGGCCAAGCGCCCCACGCTCCTCGGATGGCGCGCGCTCAGCGAGCTCCACGAAGCGTGGGCGCTTTGGCAAGCTTCGCGTGGAGAGCACGGCCTCGTTGAGCGCGAAGTCGCCGCGCGTGCGGGCTGCGTTGGAAACGCCCGCTTCGCTGGCCCGTTCGGCAAGAACCGCGCGAGTGATCTTCTGCAACAATGGCCCGCTGAGGCGCCGGGCCCCTGGAAAGCCGCGTGGAGTCCGGACGGTGCGATCGTTTTTCCGCACACCACCAAAGCCCGGAAGTTGCTTTGCAACCTGGTGCCCGATGAAAGTGCGCTTGCAGGGATCTATTTCGTCGAGACGTTCTTCGAGACGGACGACATCGCCTCGCTGCTCATCGCGGTGCGCGGGGCCTCCGCCGTCTATGTTGATGATCACCTGGTCCTTGAGCGATCGTCGCTCACGTGGGGTTCTTGGCTACGTTTTGGCGTCAACGTCAACGTTGCCCGGGGCCCACATCGCATCGTTGCAAAGCTCTCGCAACCCACAACGAGCATTCGCATCCTTCAGGCCGACGGCCGCAACGCGAACATTCGCGTGCTGGATGACACGAGCCGCTACTCGCTCATCGGCCCGAAGGTGTTACCGAGCGACAACCCTGTGTTCGACGCTCTTTCGAGCGAACCACAACTCGACGCCATCGCACGCTTCTTCGCCGCGCAAACGGCCATCCTCGAAGACCACGGCGACATCGCAAGCCGCTTTATCGCACCGCTTGCAACACCGAAGGACGCGACGCCCATCACGCTGCTCGCAGCGGAACAGTTTGCAACCAGCGACGAGACACTCCCCCAAGCGCTTCGGGAGGCGACTGCACAGACTTACGTCACGCGAGCGAGCGAGCGCGAAGCCAACTTTCTTCGCATTCGCCTTGGGTCCATTCGCCGGGAACTCCGCGAACGCAGCCTTGAAGAACTTGTCGTTTCGCTTGAGAAACTTGTCGGCGACTTTCCCGAACGTCCGGAGCCTTATGAAACACTTGCCAAGGTTTACGGCGCAATGGGCTGGCGAGCCGAGCGGTCAAACACTTTACGCAATTTGGCAGCGCGTTTTCCGCACTACGCAGCGGGACTCGAAGTGGCCATCGCAGGCCTGGAGGAAGACGGCTTTCTCGCCCAAGCCGATCAGCTTACGGCGACGCTCAAACGCATCCAACCGAATCGAGCTGCGTCGCTCGCTCGCGCCATCGCGACGCAGGACTGGAAAACGGCGCTCACCGAAGCCGAGGCGCTCTCGCAACGGAACCCTTCAAGTGAACTTGCGCTGCGCAAGCTCATTGAGGTGCTGCACCGAAGTGGCGAGAGCGGTCGCGCCAACGCCCTAACCCAAGAGCTCAAGACGCGCTTCCCAAGGGATGCCGCTGCGAAACTCGCTGTCGCGGATTTGGCTCAGTCACGGCGTAATGTCAACGCACTTGACGACGCACTTCGCGACACCACGAAAGAGGGCTTGCCCACTCAGGAACTCGAACGTACGTCGTGGGCCCTCCGGCAAAGCGCCCTTCTTGAGGGGTATCGCGTGAGCAGCAAGGTCGCGATCGGTGACTTTGAGAGCTGGCGGAAGAATGGACACGAGCTCGCGGGCACGATGGCGCGCGTCCTCGACTACTCGGCCATTTGGGTAAGCAGCGATGGTTCGAGCGATCTGCTCGAACACCAGGTGCAGCGCGTGCAATCTCAGGAGGCGATCACACGGGAGTCGGAAATGGCCCCGCCCGAGGGGCTGCTTCTTCGCCTTCGCGTCATCAAGCCAGACGGCCGCGAACTCGAACCCGAAGGCGTTGCAGGCAAGCCCACGATCACGTGGCCCCACCTCGAGATCGGCGACTTCATTGAAGTCGAACATGTGATCCACCAAGGCCCATCGAGCGACGGCTCGTACCGAAGTCCGCATTGGTTCTTCCGTGAGCAAGACAAGGGTTATTTCAGGAGCGAACTGGTTCTCATCACGCCAAAGGGCAAGCCCCTCACAACCGAAGTGCGTGGGCCAGTACCGCACGCAACTGAGACACAACTCGGCGCCATGGTCGCGCGGCGGTGGCGCATGGACCTGTCGCCACCGGTACAGCTTGAGCCAGGCAGTCCTTCGCCGCTCGAATTCTTGCCGAGCGTGAGGTCGGGGTGGGGCATCACACTAGACAAGGTTCTTGACGGTTACCGCGACGCTGCATTCGACGCCAGCCCGAAGGACCCCCGCGTCACGAAACTCGCACACGAAATCATTGGCAGCATTCGCGGTACCGACGACCGCGCACGCCTCGTGTACCGATGGGTGCTCGATACCCTTGAAGATGGCCGTGAGCGCGACGCAAGGCGCATCGTTTTGGGACGGGCCGGCTCACGTGTCATTGCTCTTCTGCACTTGCTTCGCCACTTGAACATCGAGGCCACGCCGGTGGTCGTTCGAAGCAAATTCGCCACCGCTCCCGTCGGTCCGATGAGCGAGGTCGATGCTCTCGATGGACTCCTGATCCGCGTCTCGATCGAAGGCGGCAAGGCGCGGTTTCTTTCGGTTACGGATAAATCCCAACCCTATGGTTACATTTTACCCGAGCTTCGCGGACAAAGCGGATACACGCTCGATGGCAAAGGGGCCCCTGTTGAGATTCCCGACGACCGGGAAAGTGACGCAATCGTCTATGACGGCCGCGCAGTGCTAGACCCGTCGAACAACGGCAACGCTACAGCCGAGCTCACCATGACGGTAAGCGGGTCGCGCGCCTCAGCTTTTCGCCAATTTTTGGAGACTGCGCCGGACGGTAAGCGGGTTGACCTTTTCGAACGAGAAGTGATGGGCAGCACACTCGGAAATTGTCGCGTTGCGAGTTACAAATTGGCAAACCTTAAGAATTACGACTCGCCGCTGACGGTGCGCCTCAGCGGCAAGTGCGAAAATATGTTGACGAAAGTGGGTAACGGATTCCTTTTGAGGGCAATTTTCCCCGTGGACGTTGCACAGTTGGCGGCCCTGCCGGAGCGCGAGTCGCCGTATCTTCGACGACAGACATTCACCGGACACATCCATTACGAAGTCATTGTGCCAGCAGCGCTCAAAATGCCGACGTCCTTACCCGACGCAACGATCGGCCAGGGTCTTTTCAGGATTGAGGTGCGCGACAAGGTCCTCGGCCACGCAATCGTCGTCGACCGTACGGTCGAGATGCCGATCGCGCGTATTGCGCCAGGGCAGGACTACGCGACGTTCCGCGCATTCACCCAGGAAGCCCACGCGGCACTCAATCGCGAAATCTTGCTCGGGGTGGTAAGCCAATGAGACCCTTGGCGCCGTGCACGTACGGGCGCCAATAAGTCAACGAACACCCCGTGCTGACGGGCGTCCCCAAGCAAATGTGATAGAAGGTGGGACATGGGAAAAAGGGTGCACGGCGCGGGAGTCTTCACCTGGTTGCTGCTGGGCAGCACCCTGTCCTACGTGGGTTGCAGCAGCGATCCGATCGGCGGCGACGGCGATAGCGGGCTCAGAGGCGACGCTGGCCCTGCGCCCGACGGCTCATCCGACGGCTCATCCGATAGCGCGGGCGACAAGGACGGCGGCAGCAACGACGGGAGTCTCGACTCAACCGTAAATCCCGTTGACGGCAATAGCGACAGCACCAGCGGTGACGGCAGCATGCTCGACGGTGGCGGCGGTGATGGCGGCGCGTCCGGCGATGGCGGCGGCGATGCAACCGTCGTCAAAGACAGCGCGACCGACGCAGCCAAGGCCGACGTGAACTTCCAATTCGACGTCGGCACTATCGACGACGGCTCGTTCAACGCCGACGCTGTTTGCGTCAACACCCCAATTCTGGCCGAGCCGGCAAAGCTCGATCTCTACTTCATGTTCGACAAGTCAACGTCGATGAAAGAGCCGACGTGGACCCATGACGACTCCACGGCATCGAAACCTTGGGACTGCAACATCGGACAATCCGTTCCCGACAAATGGTGCCGAGCGATCAACTCGCTCTCCCAGTATTTGAACTCGCCTGTTGCGACCGGAAACGGCGCGGCGCTTCAGTACTTCGATATCGACGGCTCACAGTGCGACGGAACGATCTACGCAACGCCCACCGTCCCAACGACCAAAACGTTTATTACGCTGCCCAGCACCGCTTTCGACACTTCCCTGAATGCTGAGTTCCCTGCAACCGATACCCCAACCGTCGCAGCCGTTCGTGGCCTCGCCAAGGTTGCGGGCGATCCGCTCTACCATCGCGTCGGGCGCAAGCTGGTGAACATTCTCATCACCGACGGTGATCCAAACGGCTGCAACATCGACCCAGTGTGGCCGCACAGCGGAGACATTCCATACATACAAGGGCAGCTCCAAGCGGCGTATGCTTCGTACAACGTTCCGACTTACATCATCGGCATGACGGGCGCGACGTTCGCTAACCTCGAGACCATGGCGCTCGGCGGCAACGGTGCCGTCCACAACACGACGATCGGGAACATCCAAAACACGTGCGGCAATGGCGCCCAAACGTGCCGCCATTGGAACGTCGGTGAAGGCACCAACAACGCCCTGCTCGAAACGCTCAATCTCATCCAGAAGCTTGCGGTCTCCTGCAGCTACGCAGTGCCCACGAGCGACGCAGGACTCGTGGATCCCAACAAAATTCAGGTTCAATTTGAGCCAAGCGGCGACGCTGGTGCCCCGCAGATTCTGAACAGAGTGACTAATGTTGCCGCATGTTTCGCCGACGGCGGGACCGGTGGCTGGTACTACGACAACAACTCAAACCCGACGAGCATCAACCTGTGCGCGTCGAACTGCCAGGCGGTCGAAAACGACGTCAACAGCAAGGTGCGCTTGCTTCTCGGTTGTCAAGGTAGTTGACAGAGAGCCGTTTCACACCTCGTACGAACGCATGCTCCCTCGCATACTCGAACCTGAGGTCATGTCCGACCCGCAAGAGGCGCTCGACTACGACGCCATGGACCACGAAGGCGTCAATCGCGCGTTCGTGACCGACCTCTTGCGCTTTGACCCTACCCTCGAGAGCGCCAACGTGAGCGCCCTCGATCTGGGGACCGGAACCGCACTGATCGCGATTGAGCTCGCGCGCCGCACCCAACACCTCTCCATTGCTGCGCGCGACATGTCCGACGCCATGTTGACGCAAGCGCGTCGCAACATCGAACGTGAAGGCATGCAAACGCGAGTGATCACCGAGCTCGCTGACGCGAAAAAAATGTCAGTCAAGCAGTTCCATTTGGTCATCAGCAACAGTGTCGTTCACCACATGACGGAGCCGAGTGTGCTCATCAGCGCAGCGCTCAACGCGACGGCGAAAGGGGGCGTACTCTTTGTTCGCGATCTCTTGCGACCTCCTTCACGTCAAGCGCTTGGTAAGTTAGTTGACCAATACGCGGCACCCTCGCCCGATCTTTCGGGGAAGGCACTCGAAGTGGCCCTCCGACAACGTGGGCATTTTTCGGCTTCGCTCCACGCCGCGCTAACGATCGACGAAGCGCAAACTGTCGCCATGTCCGTGGGCATCGACGCGAGCGCGATCAAGCAAACGAGCGACCGTCACTGGACGCTCGCTCTCCATGTCGCATGAGGCGCTCAGTTTCCGAGTTCGATTGGAACGCATTGCCTTCGGTAACGAAGGTGGACAGGGCCGCATTTCGCAATGCAATGGGCACAATTGACCACTACGTCGATGGCGCGCGATTCGTCGGTGAGCTCGCACGGTTGTCCACCGACCTCGTTGTTGGGCCCCCACGTGCGGCGCACAAGAACGCGTGGCTACCGAACGCGATCGCCGTGCGGCTCTCGGCAACCGACGTCCTCGGCATATCTCCTGGCGCAATCCTCGAGGTGGATACGCCCTTTGCCGTCGCGCTCGTTTCGCGCGTCCTCTCGCGCGAAACTACGCCGTTCGTGCGAGCACGCGTCGCTCCGGACGCCCTCGCCGGCGCGTGGTGCGCGGTTCTCATGCACGTTCTCCGCGGCTCAAGTCGTCACGTGGGGCTCGTCGCATTTGAGGCGGGACCGGCCGAGCGTGTAAGTGGCGCCTGGATCGCACACGGCATTTCGTTCGCGGCGCTCACCGGCGTGATCGTCCATGCTGACCAAACGTACCCGTACAGGTTGCTCATCGGTGCCCACCCGCAAGTGCCGACCCGACCGTTTCTGCGCGAGCACCTTTTGCGCATGGGCAGAATGCCTCTACGGCTCCCACTGATCGGCGCAGAAGGAACCCTGACGCATGAGGAATTCGAATCGATCCGAGTTGGGGATATCTGGCTCCCCGATGTCTGGCATGTCGAGCGCGAGGGACGCAGTGGACGCAATGGCGAAGAACTCGCGGGCAACCCTCTCGTCGCCGCTGCCGACTTCAGTTATGCATGGCGCGCAGCCATCACCCGTCCTGCCGAAATCACGCTTGAGAGCGTGGTGGCTATCGAGAGCAACATGACGATGAAACCTCACGACAGCAACGACGCGCTCATCGCGGGTCTAGGAAGCGCACCGCTCTCCTTGCGTCTCGAGCTCGGTTCGGTCGAACTCACCGCACGCGAATGGGCATCGCTTTCACCTGGGTCTGTATTGTCAACCGGCTTACCGATTGGCACGCGTGTTATTCTTCGCGCCGGTAGCGTCGCTGTCGCAACCGGTGAACTCGTCAATGTCGAGGGGGAGCTCGGCGTGCGCATCTTGGAGCGAATCACATGAAAGATCGCGTAAAGGCAACATTGTTGACCATTCTCGTCACCGCTGTCGCGGCGTGCGACAACGGCAAGGCCGCCGGTGGAGGAACGCCGAACTCAAGTGCCTCCGCTCCCACCAAGGCCGCTACGGATGTATCTGCGAGCGGCGCAGCCCAGGCACCGGCGAGCGCCTCAGCCGCGTTGTCAGGCAACGCTGCGCCGGGTGCTGGTTGGGCGGGTAGCTATAAGAGCGAACCTGGCACCATCTATGTGCCCACTGAAGTCGCCAACGGCAAGGACTGGAAAGCCGTGAAGTGGCGCGGCGACCTCTCCAACGCCGGCCTGGGGGACGGACCCATGACCCTCGCGGTCGATGGGACCGGTCGTGTGAGCGGCTCACTCGAAGGGCCACTCGGGCCTGCGCTCATCAATGGTCAACTCGCCGAAGGCAAGCTCACCGCGACCATCACGCGCAAAAATCCGAGCGATGGCGGGTTCGTTGGCACGCTCGTCGGCAGCGTCGAAGGCGACAAGGTTACAGGAACCTTGAAACTCTCGCAGCGTGCGGCAAGCGTCATCCGCTCGGCAACATTTTCGGCGGCCAAGAAGTAACGCTGTTGCCCGCCAAAATCGCGCCCAGCGGATACATGAGCAGGATCGCAATGACGTCGGTCCAACCGAAGACGCCAGGAATCGCGTCTGGCCATTGTACAAACTCGAATCCGAGCGCGACGGCATAGCCACCGAGCAACCACCTCCTGCGGTCTTGATCGGCGCGCCATATCAATGACAACGCAGCCCCAAGCGCATACGCCGACAGCCCATCGACGAAGGAGTCGTTAACAAAACGTGGCAACTGCGGGACGAGCGACAAGCTCCTCGCTCGCAAGGTTTCGACCACCTCAATTCGGCCCATCCATGCAAGAATGGGGACGTCGAGGCTCCGAAAAGCGAGGTAGAACCCAAGCCCGAGGGAAAGGGGCACGAGAACATGCACCAACCACGGGACACTTCGGCGCATTTGCCAAACGTACGCGCCAACGACAACTTGCTGCAAGCTCAGACCCACGCTTCGCGACGACCATACGAGGGAGAAATGAAAAACAAACTGGCTTCGTTCATCTGTTTGGCCTTCTTCGGTGTTTCCGCCATGGGCACCAGCAAGAGAAAGCCTGAAGACGCAGGGTTGCCCGTCGCGACTGCCACCGTCGAGCCGACGGCCACGACAACGGCCACGACCAAGCCAGGCGGCAAGAAGACCCCCGCCGGCGACGGGAAGCCTGATCCAGCCGCAGACTACAAGGGATTCGAAGACGCAAACCTGGACGGCAAGAGTGCATTCGGCAAGACGGTGCTCACGCGCATGCGCCGAACCAGCACGACCGAAAGCGCGTTCACAGGCTACGCGTGCAGCGAGAAAGGCGGGACCAACAGCGCCCTTATCTCTTACAGCGACAGCCAGCGCAACACCGTTCGGGCGATGCCACAGCTCGCAAATTATCGCGACACATGTCCCCGCATCCTCTTCAAGATCAAGGGGTTTCAACCCTACACGAAGAACTTCCACGGCGAGCTCGTCGAAATTCTCGATGTGAGCCCCGAGGAAGCGGAGAAGCCGCCAGCCGGCGCTGACTACGGGTCGATCGACGCCGTACTGATGGACGGCCCTGCGAAGTACAAGGGCAAAATTGCCGAGTTTGAGGCTTATCGCACGGCGACGAAGGCCAAGCAGATCACGGTCACTCCGTGCAATGCCGGCTTCCTCTGGATTCAACTGAGTTTCAAGGCCGATCAGAGGGACGCTGTGAAGAGCATCGGGACTGAGTACAATCACTGCTCGACCGTCAAGATCAAGATGGGCGCGCCGAGCCCGTACAGCCGGCTCACGATGAACGGTGAGCTTGTTGAAGTAAAGTAGCGACAGTCGTTACATTTTATCGCGGCGAGCGACACCGTTGATGCGCTCGCCGCTTCGCGTCTTGATGCGAGAGCGCGAAAGGATGCGTTGCAATCCCCAACTGACGCCAGCTCCAAACGGTCCTAAGACGCGTACGCTGTGTCATGTTGAGCACCATTCCATTTTTCGGCACCGCACTCTTGGTCTGCGTGCTGTTTGCTGCGCTCTACACGTTTTCCGTGTCACTCGTCGCGGGCAAGAACGGCCAGGTCGGAACGCTTCAGGCCGCGCGCCTTGGTGCTTATGGCACCATCGCACTCATTGCGTGCGCGGTCTTGTGTCTCGCGTACGCGTTTCTGACGCATGACTTTCGCCTTCGCTACGTAAGCCATTACTCCGACCGGTCGATGCCGATCGGGTACCTCCTTACGGCCCTTTGGGGTGGTCAAGATGGTTCACTCTTGTGGTGGCTTTTCTTGCTGAGCCTCTACGTAGGCGCATGTGTGAGGTGGATGGGGCTCCGTTATCGGCAGCTTCAACCCTACGTGATCGCGACGCTGATGGTCGTCATCGGCTTCTTCTGCGTCCTGATGATGTTCGCAGCGAATCCGTTTTCCAAGAACCTGAGCGGTGCACCCATCGACGGAGAAGGCCTCAATCCTCTCTTGCAAAACTACTGGATGATCATCCACCCGCCGTGCCTCTACACGGGCTTCGTCGGATGCACGATTCCGTTCGCGTTCGGCGTTGCAGCCCTCGTCACCGGCAGGCTCGATCAAGAGTGGGTGGTGGCGACTCGAAAATGGATGTTGTTTGCGTGGCTCTTTCTCGTGGTGGGCAACACGCTCGGCATGGTTTGGGCCTACGAGGAACTCGGTTGGGGCGGCTACTGGGCCTGGGATCCCGTTGAGAACGCAGCCTTCATGCCGCTTCTTTGTGCGACCGCCTATGTGCACTCGAGCATGATTCAAGAGCGCCGCGGGATGCTCAAGGTGTGGAACGTCTTTCTGATCTGCCTCACATTTTTCATGACGATCTTCGGCACGTTCCTCACGCGCTCGGGCGCGATTGCAAGTGTGCACGCGTTTGCTCAGTCGTCGATTGGCACGTACTTCGTTTGGTTCCTCCTCTTTGTTTTTGTCACGACGTTCTCATTGATTCTTTATCGTCTGCCGGAGTTGCGAGACGCCTCGCCGACACGGCGATTGCGCCTCGCCGCGCTCGCAAGCGGTTGGTTCGTCGTTCTGTTCACGGGCGCTGTCCTCATGCTCTTGCGACCGATGGGCATGATCGGCGCGCTGAACGCGGTGCCCTCAACAGTGCTCATCGCGCTCGACGTATTTCTCGTGTTTGGCGCGCTGCTCTTCGCGATTCTCTTTCTCTACGGATTCATCGCGAAGGACACGACGATCGCCTCCAACCGGCCGTTGCTGCGATCGGCGGCTTCTCGCGAGTTCACGTTCATCCTGAACAACTGGGGCCTGCTCGTTCTCATGGTGTTCGTTCTCGTATCGACGACGTTCCCCATGCTCACCGAAGCGCTCTCCAATACCAAGGTGAGCGTCGGTCCTCCATTTTACAATGCGATCTTTCCGCCGTTGGCGCTCGTCGTCTACGCGCTCATGGGTATCGGCACGCTCTTCGGTTGGACGAAGACAAGCGAGAGTTCACTTCGTCGCGCACTCATCGTTCCCACGGTCGCAACAATCGTAACCGTTGCGTTACATTTCGCGATCGGCACACGTTTTGGCTACCCACCGATAGTCTGGTCGACTGCGCTCTACGAGAACGGCTTCGGCACCACGCTCCGTTTCATCTCGGCGAACTCGCCTTGGATTTCGATCGCGCTTTCGGCCTTCAACCTCACTGTTATCGTGCAGGAGTTTTACTGGCTGCTGCGAGCACGCATCAAGACGGGCAAAGCGAGTCTGTATTGGGTGGCGTTGGTCCCAATCGCGTTCGTCGCCATCAGCGTCGTCACCTCGCGCTTCGTACCCGGTGTGGCGGCCCTTGCGTCGCGCGTCATGCAGGGCGTCGTCGTCTTTGTCGTGTTGCCTGCGGTCCTCTATTGGTTTGCAAAGCTCGCTCCGCCCGCACGTCGTCGCTACGGCGGTTACATTTGCCACCTCGGTATCGTGTTTGCGTTTGTCGGGTTCACAGGCAAGGCGTGGTCGATCGATCACGAGCTCACGCTGAAGCCCGGACAGGAGATCGATTTCTTCGTCGAGACCTCTCGCGTCGGCCTCTTCAAGAACGATGCTTACCGTGGCGACAACTACCGCATGACATACAAGGGCGTCCGGCGTGAGACCGATCTCAACAAGATGTCGATCATCGCTGACGTCACCATCACGCGAAACGGTCAGCACTTTGCCGATCTGACCCCGGGGAAAAATATCTACAGCAAGATGCCAGAGAGTCCGACAACCGAGGTCTCGATCGGCCGCTCGCCCTCCGCCGACTTTTACATCGCGCTCGGCAACGTGAACCCCGAAACCAAGGTTGCTGCGTTTCAACTGCACCTCAACACGCTCGTCGATTGGATATGGGGCGGCGTTGGCGTCATGATCTTCGGCGCAATCATTTGCCTGTGGCCTCAGTTTCAAAAGAACGAATCGCGCGCCTGGGCCTTCGCACGTTCGGCCGCCGCAGTCGGCGCTTCCGTTTTGATTACGATCACGCTTGCGAGCGCTCCATCGTCGGCCTTTGCCCAAGCGACCCCCTCTCAACACGCTGGAACGGTGCACATCGAAAACGCAACCGAGCGTGCGCTATTTAGCAACCTTCGGTGCATGTGTGGTGGCTGTGCACGCGAGCTGCTGTCGTCATGCGCCTGCGACCAAGCGAGCGAGATGCGGCAGACCTTGCGCGAAAAACTCGAGCGCGGCGTGGCGCAGCGTCAGATCATCGACGAATACGAGGGTCGCTTCGGCGTTGCGGCGCTGGCGATACCGCCCAGCAGCGGCGCGTTTAGGGCGCTCTATGTTGTTCCGCTGATCGTCGCACTGAGCAGCGCGACCGGCCTCGTCTTTTGGCTCCGACGTTCCAGAAGAGCATCCGCTAGGGTCGTACATGGCGACGCCAAGACCAGTCGGGAAACTTACGATGCCCGTATCGACGAGGAGCTGCGACACCTCGATGAGTAACGAAGCCGCGCAACTCGAATCGCGATTTCTCTCGCGCGCCAGCATTGTTGTCGTGCTCCTCGCGGCTCTCGCGGGACTCTTCGGTGCGGCTTTTGCGGGCGCACCGGTAGGCATCCTCGCACTGGCGTCCGGAGCGCTGCTCGTTGCGGTGCTGTTTTTATGGTCAAGTTTGCGTACTTTATCGGGCGACGCGGAACTCACTGCGGTCGCGGAACTCGAGGACATGGCGCCGCCGGAAGCAAGCCTATTTGCGCAAAAGAGCATGCTCCTGCGCGCGATTCGCGACCTCGAAAACGAGCACTCACTCGGTCGCCTCACCGAGGAAGATTTTGCAACGTCGCGAGCGCAATATCGTGCAGAGCTCCGTGAAGTTCTCGAATCGAGCGACGCCCTCCTCGCGCCTCATCGAGACGCAGCTGAGCTTCTGGTCGAAGAATATCGTCTTCAGAAGGCCAAGAGCGCGTACCGATCGGTTCCACCGAAGCCGCCCGTTGCATGTCCAAAGTGCAATGTCAGCAACGATGGGGACGCAAGGTTCTGCAAGGCATGCGCCTTCGAGCTCGGAGGTGCAGCGTGACGGGTGCTCGGCGTGGTGCTCGGTGTCATGGGTGTCATGCTCGGCGGTGTCATCCTGAGGGCGGAGCCCGAAGGACCCCCGGAGCCCCTTTGCATTCGTCAGGTGACGCTACGATCGTCAGGACGCAGAGGGGGTCCTTCGCTTCGCTCACGATGACACCGCGGTCGACGCTGTGGATGGCGGCGTTCGCGTTCGTTCTCACCGTCACGTTCGTTGCCACGTTTGCATCCGCTGCTCTCGCACAAGGCACCTTGCCCAAGGACCATCCGCCGATGGGCGGCATGGAGGCGAACGGACAAGCGACGAACCCTCACGCGCTTGCGGAGGCGCCGGAGAA
>JAHFDY010000239.1 GCA_023248735.1 Myxococcales bacterium | reverse complement strand
GCAAGCACTTTCACCTCGACTTCAGGAAAGGCAACCCTGTACCCGATCGCGACGCCCGGATGCGTCGCTTCAATACCCGCGAGTCGATCACCGACTTGGCTCTCGGGCAGGCCGAACAGCTTAAGCCGTACTTGAAATGCGTCGGTCGGTGAAAGCGATCGGATGCGCGGCATCACGCAGTCGCGATAGAGACGATCCATCTCTTTCGGGACACCAGGCAGAAAAAAAGCGCTCGATCCGTTCGCTTCGACGACGAAACCTGGCGCCGTCCCGGCTGCGTTTGGAAGCACTTCCGCACTCGCGGGAACGTCGGCCTGTTTCGCGTTCGAGTCGCTCATTTCCCGGCCTGCAAGCGACAACTTGCGCCGGATGTACTCAAGGGACGCTTGATCACGAACCAACGGAACTCCGAGCGCCAAAGCGATTGCGCGAGCCGTAATGTCGTCGCTCGTTGGACCGAGGCCGCCAGTGCAAACGACGACGCGAGCACTCTTCGTCAATCGGTTGAACGCAGCGACGATGCGTTCTTCGTCGTCGGCAACGGTCACGTTCTCGACAACGTCAAAACCGAGGTCGCTCAGCGCCGCGGAAAGCCACGCCGCATTCGTGTTGACGATCTCGCCGCGTGTGAGTTCAGTGCCTATCGAAAGAACGGCCGCCGTCATGAGGGACAAAGGAGCCTACCGGTTTCGTAACCGGTGGCTAGCCTATTTGACGGTCGTGATCGGATCGTAGGCGCAGCGGAACCCGACGTCGTCGCCTCTGTGGCCGCTGGGATGTTCGGTGCGCGACCAATTGCGGAGCTCGGTTGCCAAAGATGAACGCCACGAGCCGCCTTTGGCCACGTCGAATTGCCCCGAGGTAATTGTAACCCATTCGGACACATTTCCTGCGAGGTCATCAATGTGATCCTGGGTGCTGCCTCGTGCATGCGCGCCCACCGCATCCGGCTGGGTCGCGTGACCGCATTGGCCACCTGCCTTGCCCCACGCTGCGCGGTTGCAAACGGCACCCGTGTCGCCCCACGGATAGCGGCGTTGGGCGTCGCCCATTGCCGCCGCCATCCATTCGTCTTCGGTCGGCAGGCGTCCCGCTTTCGATGTGCAAAACTGAGCCGCTTGCGCGAACGTCACGTTGGTCATCGGGAAACGCGTCGGTGCGACAGCGCGGCTCGGTTCGCGCCACGCAAAGAAACGCGCTTCGGTGACTTCGTGAGCATCAATAAGGAACGCGCTGACATCGACCGTTCGCGTTGCGACCCGGCCCTCCGCCTCCCAGTCGCTTGGTCCCAAAGTGAGGCGGCGTGCCGCGATGAGCACAGGCTTATTGGGGGCGTCGCAGCCGCCATTGGTGAGCAGGGAAAACGGCGCGCCACACGTCGAAGCCGCACACGAGCCATCGACAAGTTTGGTACCGCCTTCGCATTTCGCCTCGGGCTTGCAGCCCGACGAAAGGACGATCGCCAGGACGAGGTGCACGCGCGCAAAACGCATGGGGCGACAGTACCAAAATGGGCCAGCTCAAACAGGAACTCGTCGAACTGCCGCTTCCGCCCCTAAGATGCGCTCATGGAAGTGAAACTCGCGTTCTCGGCAGACAGCGACGACATCTTCATGTTTTGGGCGCTGCTCAACGCGAGAATCGACACGGGCATGTACGACTTTGTCGTGGAGCGTGGCGACACACAGGTTCTTAACGAGCGCGCCGCACGGGGCGACATCGACGTGATCGCCGTATCCATCGCGCGGTACGCGGCGATCGCGAACGAGTACATGCTGCTGCCCCATGGGGCATCGGTCGGGCGAGGATATGGACCCGCGCTGGTTGCAAAGGGGCCGCGGTCCCTTGAGTCGCTTCGCGGTGCTCGCATTGGTGTGCCTGGACTCACCACGACAGCGTACTGGGCGCTACGGATCGTGTTTCCAGAGTTCGATCCGGTCGTGCTTCCCATCGTCCCCTTTTCGCGCGCGTTTGAGGCCGTCGCAAACGACGAGGTTGACGCGGCTCTGCTGATCCATGAAGGCCGACTGACGTTTGAAGACGCCGGGCTGCACATGGTGGCCGATCTCGGCGTTCTCTGGACCGACGCGACGGGTATGCCGCTCCCGCTCGGTGGGAACGCCATCGCGCGTCAGTTGGGGAGCAAGCACATCGAAGCGATTTCGAAATTGTGTCGCGCATCGATCGTCTACGCGCTCACGCACCGAGGGGAAGTGATGGCCGCACTGCTCTCAGAGGAAGCACGGGCCGACCTTTCACTTTCGCGCGAGCGGCTCGATCGCTACTTGGCGATGTACGCAAATGAGGACACCCGTGCGACGGCGCCCGATGTGAAGGTGGCGATTGCGGATTTGTTTACGCGTGCTCGCGCTGCGGGACTTATCGAGAACGAAGTGACGCTTACATTTGCGCCTTAGCCCCGTGGACTTTGACTCGGACGTGGACCTGGCGGCCCGCCTGCTTGCGCGTTCGGCGCGCACGCTGAGGCGACGGCGTCTTACCTTAAGTTCCGAGCAGGACGACCGTTTGGGATGGCTGTGGGGCCTCGCGTGATGCGAGCACCGTTGGCGGATTTTCGTAAATATTAGGGGAAACACAATGTCGTTTAGAACTTCTTCTTGTCTCGTTGGGATCGCTGCTTTCGCGATTACGAGTTCTGCCTCTGCCGAGGGATTGTCGCCAGAGGACCAGTGCGGCAGCTACGCATTCATTGCGAGGGTTGTGCAGCCATGGGTCACGCGTGGGATCGCACCCCACCACCTCGAAATGTCGTACCTGGGCAACCATGCCGCCAAGGTTTTCTACAATGCTCAAGACATGCATGCGCCTGGTCCAGGGTTCAAATCGAGCAGCCTAATGGCGCCGCAGCCGTTTCTAAGGACGTCGATGAGCGACGTGTACCTTGTCGACGCCGTCCCACCTGCTGCGCTTGCGGTTCGCGCACCCGGCGGCTTCATCAGAAGCCATCTTCCTGAATCCAAGGACGGACGCCGCATTATCGCGTGCCCGTTTCTTCAGCTTGCGACGCCTACAAAAGCAGGCCTAACGATCGTTCCCTATTTTATGAACGGCTCTGCGCTCGTTGGCAGCACGATTCGATCGAGCCAACTTGTCTTTACCACGTCGGGATCGATTGCTTCGACTGGCTCGGTTGGCGCAGGCGCAAGCGTCGACAACACTGCAAAGGGTGACGTGAAAGCCGAAATTACCCCGACGGAGGGGAAGGTCGCGAGCGCAGCTGCTGGAGCTGGGGGCCTTGGCGCACCAAGCGGAGGCGTGAGCGCAGGAACCACGCTTGGGACGAACCAATCCGTGGAAACCAAGACAACGACAAACGCCCTCATCACCCTCAGCCCGCAGGATTTCAAGAGAAGCACCTACATCAACTTCTTGAAGTTCGATATGAGCTACGTTCGCACACCCAAAATGCCACGCGAAGGGAAGCTCTTTTTCATCGTGATCGTCGAAGCGCCGATGAGCTACGTTGGATCGCCCGTCGTGAACTACGAGATCGAGTGGGCGCCCCCAACCTTTGCGCCATAATCACCGCTAGCGTGCCGCGCGGACAGACGGAGGCGCCGCCGTTGGTTGGGCGGCGCGTCCGATCGCTTTGATTCGCGTCCTGAAATCCGATTCGTCACTCAACGAGATCTCTTTTCCTCCCCAGCGCGTTTCGAGATAAACGAGCGTGAGCGCAAGGACGTCGGCGGCGACATTTTCGTTGGCAGCACCGACTTCGACGGCAAAGCGAAGAGGCGGCGTGGCGACCGCTCGCGCGAAGCCGAGTTGGGCAAGCGTGGCCTCGAGATCGCGATACAATGCAACCGACCGCTCAGCATGATGGCTTATCGGCAGCGATCCATCGCGCCCTGACGCGGCGTTGCGCCGTCGCCGCAGATAGCGAACCGCAAGGCCAATAGCGATGGCGAGTGCGCTTGCCATCGCTATCTTCTTCAGCGGCGGACGCTCGAGGTCGGCTTGTTTGATGCCGGTCCTCTTCGCTATCGATT
>JAHFDY010000131.1 GCA_023248735.1 Myxococcales bacterium | reverse complement strand
GATCCAATTGAGACCGACTACGCCCGAGCCCTCCTCTGCGACGAGACTCTCGAGCAAGGAGTATGTCGACCGCATCGCTTCGACGATCGCGGACGGTTCGACGGTGGCACCATCGAAAGCACCTTGGTCGTGCATGAACGACAGCATCAGATGAAAGACGAGCTCAGCATCGGTGTCGCCGCGGATCCCACCGCGCAGAAACTCCGGAACACCTTCAAGCATACGGCTTCGTACGCGGGCATAATTTGGGACAGTCCCGGTTTGCGCGAACACCCATTGTCGATATCGAAAAGGATGCGTGTTCTCTGTTTGAAGCGCCCCGGTTGTCGGCCTGCGCACATGCCCAACGATAGCGTCGGCCCGCACGTCAGCGGCTAGCTTCGCAACGTCGAGCTCATTTCTATCGTCAACGGGCCTACGACGCAGAAGCACCTCGCCGCCTTGATAGAATGCCATTCCCCAACCGGCTGGCGGGTCACTGACACGCACCGAAAGCGGCGCAGACTCGGCGAGCAACACACGTCCGCCGAGATCGGGTCGATTCCCCACGAGTCCGAAAAGTCGTGCCATGTTGCGTACCGCCCTTTCTTCACGTTATCTCGAAGTGGCGTTCGGTCCACTTCGTTCAGAAGAAACCTGACGTTCGAGTTCGAGACGTGCCTCAAGTTGCGCGCGCTTGCGTATGTAGGACACCCACGCACGTATGGACCACGGTAGCGCGACTGCAAGGACGAGCGGTATCGCGAGCGGCAGCCAAAGCGGCGCACTCACTTTTGCGCAGGCGTAACGACGAAGGGCACGACGTGTTCCTTCTGTTCGAACGTCGAACGGTATGCAACGGCTTGTTGCTGCGTCGAAAATGGTCCCACACGAACGCGGTACCATGTTCCGCGCCCTTGCACGCGGGCCTCAGTGACGTGTGCCCGATGACCGCGCGCACGCAGCTGATCGGCAAAGTGGTTTGCTTCGGCCTGCGAACGAAACGAGCTCACCTGCAGCTGGTAACCGCCCTCGTGACCTTGAGTCGCCGATGGCGCATCGGGGCTCGGCTCCGAGGACTCAACCGCGGCACGCGTAAGCGCATCGCGCGGATGGGTTACCAACGGAGTCGCTCCGAGTACGTTTTGCGCCGGCAGCGGCACCACTCGCAATCGATCCGTCGGTGGCGGAGGTTCGGGAGATTGCGCGACGCCCGCACTCGCTCCAGGTCGGACCGCGGCAAGCGCAGTTGTAGGCTTGTCACGATCGCTGAGAATCCCAGGAAACGTGACGTCGCTCGGCCTTAGGTCCGCACCGCTCTTAGCGTGATTGGGATCCCTCGATTTTTGCGCGACGAGCTCGCCGAGAGGATCAACTTTTTTCGCGTCAGGTGCTGAGCGCCTGCCGTTCATCGCAAGACCGGCAAAAACGACACATGCGCCACCGAGTACAACAAGCAGCGCTGTGACGCTGCGCGGCGTTCGCCGAGTGTCTTCGTCGTGCTCTTGGATGCGGTCAAAGTGCCGAACGCTCGACTCGGTCATGCTTCACCTCCACGTGTCTATCCGCTAACGCTCTTCGATCGATGAGGCCAAGTTTTGGATCGCGAGTGCCTTCCATCGGGTCTCGTCCAGCTCTCTTTGCGGCTTGCTGTCGGAGACAATTCCGCCGCCAGATCCATAGGTTGCGACGCTTCCCTCGATGACTACAGTTCGAATGGCAACCGCGAGCGCGATGCGTGTTCCATCTGCGGAGAGCGCGCCATACGCACCCGTGTAAAGACCACGACGACTCGCCTCCAGCGCCGCGATGATCTGCATCGCTTGGATTTTTGGTGCGCCTGTCACACTTCCGCAAGGAAGAAGCGCGTGAAATAGCTCTTGTACGGTTACGTTATCACGGAGCGTCGCCCCAACCTCCGCATAGCGGCTCCAGACAGTTGGCGATCGGTGGGTCCGAAGGGCACCGTTCACGCGTACACTTCCGGGCACCGCGACACGTCCAAGATCGTTGCGATGCAAGTCGACCGCCATCGTCAACTCAGCGAGCTCCTTCTGATCGTGCTCGAGTTCCTTGCGAACCTCTGCATCGTCGAGCGCATCGTGTCCGCGCGCCCGCGTTCCTTTCATGGGGCGAGTGACGACGTTCGATCCGACTCGCCCGAGAGCGAGCTCGGGACTATGCGCGCTGACGGCAACCGCATCGCTCGAGCCGAAGAAGTGATAAACATGAGGCGACAACTTTCGGAGCGCGAGAAACGCCTCGAGTCGATCGCCTGCGAACGCAAAGCGAAGCTGGCGCGCCAGGTTGACTTGATAGGCATCGCCTCGAGCGATGAGTCTCAGCACTTCTTCGATGCCCTGCACGTGACGCGCTTCGTCTTTGTTGTCTTCCTGCGTGACGAAGGCAAAATCGCTCGCCGAGTGGCTTGAAGTCGCAAAGAGCGCACCTTCCAGACATGCGACGCCTTCGGCGGTACCCTCAATGGATGCCCTTCCCGTCCGCGCATCGATTCGTACCATTGCGGGATACCTTTTCCAGCACGGGACCGAAAGCGTGGGGAGCGGACGCGCGTCGGTTTGCGACCGTTCGATGCGGCGCAGTGCCTCGTACGGAACGTACCCAACCCACACGGGCGGCGGAATCGCCCCGTTCAGGCCGCGATGACCAGGGCACCCACCAAGTGGGGGTACGATCGCACACGACTGCGCATCGGGAAATGCGGCCACGAAGCTGCTCTCCCAGTGCTCCTCGAAGTTGCCGCTGATCACGGTGAGCCCTTCGGCCCGCGAGAGCTTGCGCGCAATACTGGCGACACTGCTTCCCGCCAGACTCCGCACTGTGAAATCTTTTTCTGCCATCCGCGAGCCACATCGTTAGTCGCAGCGACGCGAACCGCCAAGCGCTTGAGTGCGCGCACAACTCGTGTACGGTGCGACCGGTGCGACACAGTTGGCTCTTCGCGTTTTTCGCAGCCTGTTCGTCACCATCACGGTTGCAAATAGAGCTTCTCGTCGAAGAGGGCACTACGTGGGCGTCAAATCCGACGGTCACAACTCTTGCGATTGACCTGCGCACGAGCACGAATTCGCGCCCACTCCTTGAAACCGCAGCGACCGAAGGCTCGGTCACGATTCCGCCAGTGGAGGTCAAGACCGCAAGCAAACTTGTCGTTTCCGGTTACGACGCATCCAAGAAACGCATCGCGACCGGTAGTTCGATTCCGTTTCTCGGTAGTGACGTTGCGGGCTACACGCTTCGAGTACTTGTGCAGCGCGGTGGACGTGCGATCTCGCTTCCGGGAACGCTCGCAACCGCCCCTGCCACCCCGGTGCTCGCAGTGATGAATGCGCGCACGCTCGCATTCGCATCGTCGTCCTCGACCCAACCAGTCCTCGAAATGTACGATCTCGCCACCTACCAACCATTGTCAACGCGCTTTACGCTCTCGAGCGCACCAGCATCGCTGTTGGCGCAAGGGGACCGCATTCTCCTCGTTGACGGAACGCGAGCGGAATGGCTCGACACTGCGGCGGCGACGTTCGAGCAGGCAACGCTTCCAACCGGCGCACTCACCGGCGATCTTTCGGGCGGCAAGACGTGGACCACCGACGATGGCGTATCGCTTCTCGTCGGTGCGACGCGCGCAGCGGGCGCGCCCACCAAACAGGTGCTTGTTGTTGAGACCGACACGATGCGCATTGCGACCCTCGCCACGCCTCGCTTAGGCGCGGGCGCGACGTGGGTACCCGGAGTGGGTCTTGTCGTTTGCGGCGGCGCGAGTGCGCTTCCGGCGCTTGAGTTACTCGCGCCCAATGCGTCCGCTGCAGTTACGCTCGCAACGCCAGTCGACCCGGCCGACGCTCGCGCGTGCGCGACGCTCGCCTCGGGTCGCGTGCTTGTTGCCGGCGGCAAACTTCCCGACGGAACGGGCGCGCCAACGTGGCTCTTTGATCCCAAGTGCAAGTCCGATTGTGCGCCCACCGTTTGGCCTTCGCCTGCAGAAGTCGTCGCGGCTCCGCAGCTCGCAGCAATCGGGTCGCTCGCGTTCTTGGTTGGTCAGGACTCTTCGGGAAACATCGTCGGCTACGAGTTGGGCGCTTCCGCGGCAACAGCGATAGCGCTTCCCACGAAGCGAACGACCGCGGCGATTACCTTGCTACCGACAGGGGCGATCGGCATCGTGGGCGGCGCAAGCAGGCTGGACCAATTCGTTCCAACGCTTGACTAGGTACTCTGACCGCGTGAGGTTGCTCATCACGTGAACGCTCCCTGCCGTCGTCAAACATCCACAAAGGTATCGCCCCAGTACACACGATTTTTGCCTGGTTGTGCGACGCGCGCACCGGGGAGCACAACGCAGTTGCGATACGCTCCCGGAAACAGTGTTGCGCCTTCACCAACGACGACGTTGTGAAGCGTCGATCCCTCAACGTGAGCGTTCGCCCCAACCCAAAGGGCTCGAGGACCGAGCCACTCGATGTTGGCTGCGATGTAGTGCGTGAAGGTTCCCACGTCGGTCCAGGTTTCGTGCGTTTCCTGTGCTCGCACGCGCGAGCCCGCTCGAATTTGAGGCATGTACAAGTCAGTGACGAGGCAGCCTTTCGTCGGAAGGTGTTCCCACATCCGAGCTGAGAGACACTGCACTCCCAAAGACAGCCCACCCGAGACCTCGCCGCTGCGAAGGACCTCGCTTCGAAAACGCACAATCAGCCCCTCACGATCGACGCCAACATTGCCTTCGCCATACGGGCGTGGCTCGATCATCAGTGCCGCATCCACTCCGGCAACATCGAGAAGCGATGCGAAGGATGCACGAGTCAGCACGTCGCACGTCGCAACGAGCAGGTTCGAGTTCGGACTCTCGCCTGCGAGTAGCGTCCATGCCTTTCGCACTCCTCCGGCGGTTCCGAGAAGTTCATCCTCGTGCGAAACCATAAGACCAAGCGCTTCCGCCTCATGCGCAACTTCCGTCGATCGAAAATGCGCATTCGCCGCAATCGAGGTGAGCGAACACGCACGCACCGACGACGCAACGTGAGAGATCGCCGAGCGATCGCCGATGGGCAAGAGTGGCTTTGCCAGGTATTCGGTGAGCGGCCGCAAGCGCGTCCCGAAGCCTGCAGCCAATATGAATCCTGCGGTCACGATACAGAGCATAAACTTGGTCGGAGCACGTGGCTCGTAGTACGTAACGTGCGTGCGACATCATTCTGCGATTTGCATGGGTGTGTTTCTCTCGATCGCGGGAATCGCACTAGGCGGGGTGGCGTCCCTCGCCGCATGTGGGACCGACTCTGTCGGGGTGGACGCTTGCAGGCGCGTTGAAGAGGCACGGTGTAAGCGCGCTCCCAGCTGCAACGTAAGCCTCACAGTTCCTCCACACGAGGGAGCTCCAGGAAGCGATGTTGACGCGTGCGTGCTGTACTATCGCGACGCCTGCTTGCATGGTCTTTCCCGAACCGTCGACCCAAGCAACGCCGAGGTCGACGCGTGCATCGCTCGCATCGAAAATGGAACGTGCGAGGCAACTGTAACTCCTGCGCTTACAAATGAGTGCGCATGGCTCGGCACCGAACTCGGTGACGCTTCGACGGACGGATCGGTCGAGGCCGAAGCGTCGGTCGTAGAAACAGGAAGCACCGATGTGAGCCTCGACGCCTCTCACGAGTAGCACCGCAGGCGCGGGTCCTAACCGATCACATGCCCGACATGATCTTGAAGCTCTCCCCATCGGGAATGAGCTCAAGTCGATTCTCGGCACGCTTGTGACGCCACTCCTCTTTCTCTGCCCCGGGAATGCGGTATGCCGTCGAGAACGTGTAGTCGACGAGCACGCGATTGGTTTCGGTGCGTGAGACCCTGCGATATCGAATCTCGTAACGAATGCCAGTTGTTTTGCTGAACTGGTTCAAGAGAAAGTCGCGCAAGCCCTCGTAGTCGTAGTCGTCGTCGGGGCGCACGTTGCCACCGTCCTCGTAGTACTTCGGACTCGCAAGCTTGAGCAGCTCGCCCACGTCTTTCTCTTCGACCGCTCGCCGGTACTTTTCGCAGAACACCAGGACTTTCCGGTTTTCCGCGGTGTCTTCAACGTCTGTGTTCGGGAACAGGCTCTTCGAACAGCCCATAACCGCAAATGCCGCAGACAGAACCAACCACCTTGCTTGAAGGACCACGGGTCTGACATTACAACTTTTGTGCCGGACGACTCAACTTTGCGAGGGGCACGAAACCGCGCAATTTCTCGTGGCGTTGCCCCGGCGCAATTGTCACTTTGTCAAGACAGCGTCGAGCGCTTGCAACCTTGTCAAAATGGCCGGCTATACCGAGGCGCGACGCATGCGACGGGCGATGGCAGGACCCTTCTGTTCGGATGGCTGCGTCGCTTCGTCATTGTTCGTCGGCGCTCGTCGCGTGGCGACATGATTGCCTACCGCGACCACCCCTACGACAACCGCAGCGACGAAGGCGAGTCCCGCGATACAACCTCTGAGCGCGCCGTCCATCTCCCAACTCTACGGCGTGAGTTGCGCTTGAGCGAATGAAGCACACCATTTCTGTAGCGGTCTTGGTTACATATGGCTACGGGAGCGCATCTGCGCCTCAACCGTTGGGAAATGACGCGCTCAGCTCGTTCTCGCGAACAAGCGTCCATAGTGGTCCGCAATTTCCTGGCTTCCAAGGCGACTGAAGAACGCGCTGTATGCCATCCAAATTGCGAGGCCGCTGATGTCGCGAAACATCTGCGGTACGTAGCGCGGAGGCTTGATCACCCCGTCGACGACACGCTGCGCCAAAATTGGCACGTCTTCGTGCGCAACCTTTCCGACAAAAAGATAGGGAATGAGCGCAACGTTGTTGTGCTGAATGGCTGATCGAATGAACGCATAGTTAAGCACGATGCCTTTGCAGTAGGTCGCGTCCTTTGTGAACGGTGCGCCACCATCGACCACGCCCCCGCGATAGATGCGGCGCGTATTATCGAAGCACTCCTGCTCTTCGTACCCTTCGGTACGAAACCACTCGAACACGTCGAGGAAACTCGCGCCGTCCTCCGCCTTGTCCACGGCGATCACGCGATCGGTCAAGCGCCTTGCCCGTCGTGGATACGTTCGAAATGTGAAGATTTCGAGTAGCGCTGCGAGGCCCTCTTGGACCGCAGTGGTGCGTGGCGGCCCCTTTGCGAGCCACTTCGCAACGGTTTGGCCTTGCCCATTCAGCGATGTCGCAACGTGCACCCAACCTTCGTGCACTTCAAGAATGTCGATGTCACGCGATGAGAACTTTGCGCCGCTCCTGACCTTGACGTAATCGCTCCCCGCAGCCGCATCCGCGAGGATCGTATCGTCGACTTCGACACGCACCGTGTCGTCGAGAAAGTAGCCAGCGAAGCGCTTGTTTAGCTCTTCCGTGCACTGCTCCGCGGTGAAGCGACGCTCACCTTCGGCGGGCGGCACCGGCACTTCAACATTCGTCAAGATCTCGTACAATAGGTGACCGAGTTCTCGAAGCGTCGTCTTACCGTCGGGAAATTTGTCCTTCGGTGAGCCGTACAGTGCGCGCGAATATGCGTAGAAAAGCGGAGTGCCGCGCGCCTCGAGCATCTTCACGACATCGCGATATTCGAGCGCTGTTGAGAGCATGATCCGCCCAACGGCGTCGGTCTCGCCGAGATCGCGATCGACATCACGCGCGATTTCTTCGAATTCTGTGATCTTCGCTTTCGGGTCAAACGCAAGGTCGACGGACTCGTAGTAGTTCGCATCGACCTTTGGGAGCTCGCGCGCCCGCGTCTTGAAGAATTGCTCCTCGATGGTGTTATCCCAACGAATCGATTGGAGAACGCGGATCGGCCGCTGTGCGTCCACGATGCGTTGCGCCAGTTGGGAGACGACCTCCTTGTAACTTCGCCACGGTCCTGCGGCGGGCATTGGCGGAATCGACGGATCGCGTTCGCGCTCGTAACTCGTCGCAACTTCGACGATGGGCAGCTTGGTAGAATCGGAGATCTTCTCGCGCTCGTCCGATTTGCCTTCGCCCGTCTTCGTCTTGCGACTGCGCTCATCCCCGTTGCGCTCTGCCACAAGCGGATAGTCCACCATTTTGACGAATTTTGCCAAGCTTTCCCGCGGATCAGACGGCCTTGAGCAACCTGTTCAGCACATCCGTCGTCTTCATGCCCTCCGCTTCAGCACGATGACTAAGTACGAGCCGGTGGCGCAAAACATGAATCGCATGCGCCCGTACGTGATCGACATCCGCAACGGGCGCGCCGTGAAGCGCGGCCACAGCTTTCGCCGCAAGGACCAACGACTGGGAGCCCCGAGGCCCCGCGCCGAATCTCACGTGGTCACGAATAAAAGGATCCCCTTCTTCTGGCCTTGTCCGCCTTGTCAACGCCACGGCCAGTGCCACTGCTTCGTCGGTCACCGGGATGCGCGGCACGAGTCCTTGAAGCTCGTGCAATGCGTCGACGCCAAGGACGCGCGGAACCGTTGCCGTCCTCGCGCTCGTCGTCCGCCGCGCGACCTCGCGCTCGTCGGCCTCGGACGGATAACCAACCTCGATCTCGAGAAGGAAACGATCAAGCTGCGCTTCGGGAAGTGGATACGTACCTTCCTGCTCGATTGGATTCCGAGTTGCAAATACTTGAAACGGACTGGGCAATGCGTGCGTCTTGTTTCCAACGGTCACATTTCGTTCCTGCATTGCTTGGAGCAACGCCGCCTGCGTCTTTGGAGGCGTCCGGTTGATTTCATCCGCCAAAATGAGATTGTGGAAAATCGGACCCGGCAGAAAGCGAATCGAGCGACGTGTCCGCCCTTCGTTGTCGACTTCATCGTGCAGCGCATCAGTTCCCGTAATGTCTGCCGGCAGCAAATCAGGTGTAAATTGCACGCGTCCGAAGCCCAGGTCGAGCGCGCTCGCAAGGGACGAAACGAGCAGCGTCTTGGCCAATCCTGGAACGCCGACGAGCAAGGCGTGCCCGCGCGACAGGAGCGTCAGCAACATGAGGTCGATCACCTCGCGTTGTCCGACGACGTTGACCGCTAACGCATCAATCAACTGAACACGAGCCCTCGCTGCCCGCTCAAGAAGTTCGACATCGGTCGGCATGGCTTGTGTCGTCGCACGAGCTCGCTAGCCATGTCAAAGACGAATGGCCCGCGTTACAATGAACTCCGTGAATCAAACCGAAGTTGTGCACCGCCCAGAACCCGGACTCGCCCGGGGAATTAAAGAGGCACCACCCGCAGTGTTCATTGTGGTTCTGGTGCTCTCTGTAGCGCTCCTTGCGCTCTTTGGCGCGTTGCACATCCTCAAGAGTCGCCGTCGCAAGCAATGAGCACATCGTCGACGAATACCAAGCTGCGGCGCGTTCTCTTGGTCATGCTTGCGGGGGTCGTGGTGTACGGCGCGTTTGCTGTCGTCAAGGGACTTGACAAGATGAAAGGCGCCCTCGACCACTACGCGTGGATCACCTTTGGCGCGGCCTGCGCGCTCGCGTTCGGAAACTATTTGCTGCGGTACCTCAAGTGGGAGTTCTACCTCGCGAGGCTGAACATTCGCGGCATCAGCAAAGTCGACAGTTTTCTTACGTTCTTGTCGGGCTTCGTACTCACGGTAACTCCCGGCAAGGTGGGTGAAGTGTTCAAATCCGTCGTCCTCTTCGAGACCCATAAGGTTCCGATCGCGACGACTGCCCCAATCGTGGTTGCAGAACGCCTGACGGACCTCATTGGGATCATCCTCCTCATCCTCGTCGGCGCCGGCGGCTTCGCAGGGGGGCTCTTTTGGGCTGGTGCGGGTGCAGGCGTCGTGACAATTGCGCTCGTCGTGGTGTCGTCACGCCGCCTTTCGCTCTTCGCCATCTCGCTGATCGAAAAGATGCCGGGGCCGTTTCGTACCATCGGGCCCAAGCTACGACTGGCATACGAAAGCCTCGCGGTGATGGTCAAGCCGCGGAACCTTCTGTTGCCGACAGTGCTGAGCATCCTTGCTTGGTCGCTCGAGTGCCTTGCTCTCTGGGTCATCGTGCGTGGCTTTGGCGCAACAGCGGACGTGCGTGTTTGCTTCTTCTTTTATGCGACAAGCACGCTCGCCGGCGCGCTCGTGCCGGTACCTGGCGGTCTCGGTGTGACCGAGGGCATCATGCTGAAGCAGCTTGAGCAAATCGGAAAGGTCGATCCCGCAGCAGCGACAGGCTCGATGATCCTGGTGCGCTTCGCCACGCTCTGGTTCGCTGTGCTGGTCGGCTTTGCGGCGCTCTCCATCCTCAAACGTCGTCATCCAACGCTTCTAGCGTCACAACCCGCAGTCGAAGAAGCGCCTGCCTAAAGTCGTCGGGAGGCTCCGTCGTAAATTGCATCCGCTTGCCGCTCGTCGGATGGGTGAACCCGAGGAGGCGCGCATGGAGCGCCTGGCGGTTCAGTTCCTTGACGATTTGCTTGAGCTCGCGATCTTTGGGCGGCTTGCCGTAGAGCGAGTCGCCGATCAGCGGATGTCCGGCCTCCGCAAGATGCACGCGAATCTGATGCGTCCGGCCCGTTTCGAGTCGGCAACGCACAAGCGTCGCGAGCAATCCAAACTGCTCGAGAACTTCAACGTGCGTAACGGCGCTCTTTCCCGTCGTGACGTTGCCGCTAAAGCGCACACGCTCCGTCGGATGCCTTCCGTGAAGCGTTCGAAACACTTGCGTCTTGGGCACGCCAGCCGCAATCGCGATGTACTCTCGATTGATCGTGTGGTCAGCAAACTGCTTCTTCAGATGCTCGCGCGCGACCGGCGTGCGGGCGACCACCATGATGCCACTCGTGTCTTTGTCAAGGCGGTGAACGATGCCCGGTCTCGAGTAACTTTCGTCGCCATCCTCGTGGTCGCCATCCGCATTCTCTGTCGGCCACGACGAGAAGAACCCGCGTGCAAGCAGCCCGTTGACGAGTGTGCCCGTAGCGTGCCCCTTTGCGGGGTGAACGACGACACCCGCCGGCTTGCCGAGGACGACCACGGCTTCATCAACGTGCAGCACGTCGAACGGAACCGACGCGTCTGGCGCCGCCCTCGTGGGTTCGGGTTCCATGGGAAGAACGACGACTGCATCGCCAACGCGCACGCGATCGCTCGAGGAGCAAACCTTCCCCCGAATGGTAACCCGACCCTCACCGATCCAACGTTGCAGTTCTGATCGGGACGGCTGTAACTGTGCCTCGCCAAAGGCCGTTGCCAGGTATCGGTCCAGGCGTTGTCCCGCATCGCGAGGTTCAACGACAAACGTAACTTCGTCTGTTACCAAAGCTTTGAGGCAATGTGCCCTTTGGTCTTGAGCAAAATGTCGACGAGTGCGCGCTCGAACAAGTGAAAGTTCTTTACGTGCAGCTCGGGGGTGAGGCGTCGCTTGAAGAGCGCACGACCCTCTTCGATCTGCTCGGCGACGAGATCAAAGAGATTGTCTTTCTCGATCCCTTCGTCGATTTTCTTCTCGTAGTAGAACCAAATGTCGCTTGCGATGGCGCGTGCGGTTCGCTTGGCGGCGTCTTCGTTGTCGATGAGAGCCATTTGGCTAGGATCGCGAAGCTGAGCGCCCGTGTAAACAATTCCCACGCACATTGACAACGATCGTTGCGCCACAGGGCAAAAACCGCGGCCAATTCAGTTTCGGAACATAAGTGCCGATTTGTTCAACCGCGCCGTGAGTGGCGCGGAACCTGGTTGTTCACCGTCGGTCTCACATGGAAGGCGCACCCACGGATGAACGGGCTCTGCCTCTACAAATGATCCTCGACAAGTTACAATTCCGGGTTCGCCAACGTGGGTTCCTTCGTAGATTTTCTTCGTAAGCGAGGCCGATCGCATCCGCGAGAGGTTGCCGAGGATGACCACATCGAACAAGCCGTCACCGAGCTCGGCCGCCGGGGCTATCTTCATCCCGCCTCCGAAGTACCGTCCGTTTGCGATGATCACGTTGACGATGGGACCTTCGTAGAAGAGCTCGCCGTCCACACGCACACGCACGGGTGCGTTCTCGTAGCGAACAAGCTCCTTCAGCGTCGCCGCAAGAAATCCGAGTCGGCCCCCAAGCCACTTCAATGGATCGGCAGCCTTGACGATATGGCCAGCAAGGCCAAAGCTGGCGATGTTCGCGAACGCGCGAATTTTGGTCTCGCCTTCCCTCGGCTTTTCGAACGTGATCACGCCGAGATCGACAGTTCGTGCGCCGCCGCTCGCGAGCTTCGCAACCGCTTCATCGAGGTTGCCGCTAAGACCAAGGGTGCGCTTGAAGTCGCCACCCGTTCCACTTGGAAGCATCGCAAGCGCGGGGCCTTTCAGTGCGTTGCCTTCTTCGTCGATATAGGCCTGCACCACCTCGTTCAGAGTCCCGTCGCCACCCACAATGCCGATCGTGTCAACGCCATCTCGCACGGCAGCGCGCGCAAGTTCAGTTGCGTGTCCCTTGCGCTCCGTTTGAACGCATTCGTAACTCAAACCGTGACGTTTAAGCGCCGCTTCGAGCAAAGGGATCTTCCGACTTGTCGCACCCGCACCAGCGCTAGGATTAAGAATCACCCGAAGGGTCGCACTCATAGAACGCAAACCTACTCGAAACCCTTGCACAGGGGCACGCCGGGATGGCCAAGCGAAGATCGATTCGCATCGCGCAGCCTAATTCGCGCAAATTGTTGATAAAATGGCACTGACCGCTGAACGCGCCATGACTAAGACGCTTGGCAATGAGCACCGCCCGCACCATTTCTCAGGCTCTCGCTGACGCCGCAAAATTCGAGAAAAACCACGGATTTTACTTCATTCCTGAAACGGGCGTGCCTGGCTTTCCAGGCGCGGGTGATGCTCCGGTTCCCTATTTCTCGTATGCCGAAATGGAACGTCGAAGCGTCCAAGTCGGCGCTGCCCTTCAGGAATTGGGGCTCCGCAAGGGCGATCGCGTCGCGCTCATTCTTCCGACAAACGACGATTTCATCTTCGCGTTCCTCGGCGCCATTCGCGCTGGCATCATCCCCGTGCCGATTTATCCTCCGCTCGGACTCGGCCAGCTGCAAACGTACCTCGAAAACACACGTCACATCGTCGCACGTGCGGGCTGCAAAGTGCTCCTGACCAGCCAGAAGGTGAAGCTGCTCCTTGGCTCCGTTCAGTCTGGCACAAAGGAGCTCGAGCAGGTCGTGGCAATCGAGCAGCTTCGCAGCGCAAACGGAACGTTTCGCGAAACCAAAGTTGAGCTCAGTGACGTCGCGTTCTTGCAATTCACCAGCGGCTCAACCTCGAAGCCGAAGGGCGTTACCCTCACGCACGAAGCGCTCTCGAACAACATCGAAGCGATCATGGGCCCGGGTATCGCCTCGACGTCAGACGACGTCGGCATTTCATGGCTCCCGCTCTATCACGACATGGGACTCATCGGTTTCGTTCTGGCGCCTCTTTACTGGAAGATTAAGGTCGCCAACATGTCGCCGCTGCTCTTCTTGAAGCGGCCCGCAACATGGTTCCACGCCTTTACCAAGTACCAAGGCACCATCGCGTTCGCGCCCAACTTCGCCTACGCGCTGAGCGTTAAGCGCATCAAGGCCGCCGAAATCGAAGGCGTCGATCTCTCGTCTTGGCGTATCGCGGGGTGCGGCGCCGAGCCTATTCGCGCTGAGGCTCTCGAAGGATTCGCCAAGGCATTTGCGAGCGTCGGATTTCGTAAAGAGGCTTTACTTCCCTCGTACGGCATGGCCGAGTCGTCGCTCGCGATTTCGTTCACCGAACACAGTGAGGGTCTAAAGACGCTCACGGTCAACGGGCCCAAGCTCTGGAGCGAAGGAACCGCTTCGCTCCTAAGCGACGAGCACGAAGACGCGATGCGCCTCGTTTCCTGTGGCAAGCCGTTTCCGAATCACGCATTCGCCATTTTTTCGGGCGACGACCTCAAGAGCGAGACGCCGCTCGGCGAAGACAAAGTGGGCGAGATCCGCCTCCAAGGCCCGAGCCTGATGACCGGATATTGGGACGACGAAGAGAAGACGCGGGAGGTATTCGCCGGCAAGTTCATGCGCACTGGCGACCTCGGCTTTATTCACGATCGCAACCTCTACATTTGTGGCCGTTCAAAAGAGGTCATCATCGTTCACGGCCGGAACTACTACCCGCAGGACATCGAATGGGAGTCGAGCAAGGTAGAGGGCATTCGCAAAGGAAACGTCATCGCTTTCGGGGCACGCGACATCAC
>JAHFDY010000130.1 GCA_023248735.1 Myxococcales bacterium | reverse complement strand
GAGAGTTGTCCGCGTCGATGAACCCACACGCAAGCAACGGCTCGATCAGTGCCGAGAGCTCGCGAGCGAATACAACCAACCGCAATACTTCACATCGCCAGATACATTTGTTGCCGATCCAGGGGCTCCCGATCTTGCACTCACGCGGCTGCGCTCGCTCAAGAAGGGCGCAGCATTCGAAGCACGGTGGATCGACGCCTTCACCGGCCTCCACCCCGACATGCACGCAAGCTACTTCGCGTTTGAACAGAGCAGGCTTTCGCACACAAGACTGCTTCTGCACAACGAACCGAGGCCGGCGATCATCCTCTTGCACGGCTACCTTGGCGGCGCGCTTTGGGCAGAAGAGTTCATCTTGGCCGCGCGGCGCTGGTACGCACTCGGCTTTGATGTGGCACTGGGCCTGTTACCTTTTCATGGTCACAAGCGAATCCCGAGCGAAAAATTGCCCCTCTTCCCCAGCAAGAATCCTCGCATGACGATCGAATGTTGTCGCCAGGGGGTGCACGACGTTCGTGCTCTCACGAGTTACTTTTTGCGCCATGGCGCGCCGCGTGTCGGCGTGATGGGCATGAGCCTGGGCGGCTACGTGAGTTCACTCGCCGCGACGGTCGAATCGCGCCTAGCGTTCTGCGTGCCGATCATTCCGTTCGCCTCCTTCGCGGAGTTGGCACGCGATCGCGGAACGCTCGGCGACAACGACGCCGATTTCGAGGAGTTTCTCGCGCGGCGGGAAGCTGAGCGTTCGATCAGTCCTCTTGCGAGGCCGCCTCTCGTCAAGAATGCGCTGGTGCTCGCGGCAAAGGTTGACCAGGTGACGCCTCTGCGCCACGCGCAAATGCTCGCCCACCATTTCGACGGCGAGCTGCATGTATTTTCGGGTGGGCATCTTCTGCAGACCTGGCGAAGTCGCGCGTTTTCGACTTGCGATCGCTGGCTTTCGGCGTTTCTGTAACGACGCGAGCCGACGTTCGTCTAATCTCGGACACCTCAAAAGGAGCCGCGGATGACTCGTTCGGTACTGTTTGCCAGCACGCTTGCCATCGCCCTCTCAACCAGCGCGGCGCACGCCTCCGACGCGATGAAGGCGTGCGAGAAGCTGAAGGGCGACCTCGTCAACATGCTCAAGGGCGAGAAGGCTCATGGCAAGACGTATGCAACGAACAGGCTGACGCCAGGTGGTAAAGCAACTTTCCTAGTGCAGGCCGGCGGCCCAAAGTGGCAGTGGGTCATTCGATCGACCCCGATCGACAAGTCGAACGCGCTCGACGTACAAGCAAACCCGCTCGGTGGGGGCGCGGTACCGCTTCCCGAGAGAGGCGTCACGTTCACCGCTTGCGAGTTCTTTGCGGTGGCGAGCGCCGGCGACTGGAAGCACGTGACGTCAACCTCGCAGATTCTCACTGGGGACGCGTCGCGCCATTTCGTGAACGGCAGGACGGTGAACGCACCGATGGCCGGCGAAGGCGCCGTTTCCGACGTTCTTCCACATCGCATCGTCGTACTTCAACTGCTCGCTTCGGACGAGAAGAAGGCACCGCTCACAACGGTCAGCCTCAAGGCCCGCCCCAGGAAGACGGCATTGAAGCCATTCAGCGTTGGCTTCTGAGCGCTCGATCAGTGACCCAGCGCTTCGGCGCGATTCACGATGCGCGGCGTGAGGAAGATCACGAGCTCTTGCCTCGTATCGCTCGCGCGGCGTCTTTGGAAGAGAAGGCCGAGCACCGGAATGTCTCCGAAGAACGGCACCTGATCGAGATTGCGGCCCGTGTTGCGCGTGTAGATGCCGCCGATCACCGCGGTGTGGCCGTCCATCACGAGCAAGTCGGTTTCAGCTGCGCGCTTCAAGATCGTCGGATCACCGCGCGCTGAAGTCTGGTTGAAGTCGGGCTCATCGCGACTGATTTGCACGTGCATCGCCACCGATCCGTCGGCGGTGACGTGAGGCTTCACGAGGAGCTGCAGCTTCGCCTCTTGAAAGATCGTCTGCACACCGAGCGCGCTCACCTGAGAGAATGGAATCAACGTTCCCTGGCTGATGCGTGCCTCGCGATTATCAAGCGTCAGGATGCGCGGACTTGACACCACCCGAAGCAAGCCACTCGACTCCGCCGCCGAGAGACGAACGCCCAGGTTGATCGCGTTGTCGATCGATCCGAACGAAAGGCCGAGCGCACCGCCGCTTCCAGTGCCGACGGCAGCGGGTAGATTGACCGCAAAGTTCGGCGTCGTGATCTGCCTCTGAAACGGCGAAAGGCCGGCCGTCGGCGTCTGCGTATCGTAGTTACCGCCCGCCGCAGTGACCTTGGACGGGAACGCAATGCCCGTAGGATTGCCCGTTGCCTCGCTGAATGTAAGGTCACCACCCCACTGGATACCGACGTCGCGCAAGTATCGACTCGTTGCCTCGACAATGCGCGCTTCGACAAGCACCTGCGGCGTCTGCGTATCGAGCGATCGAACGAGCTCCTCGATGTGATTGAGGTTCGTTTCGATGTCGCGCGCAATGAGCACGTTGGTTCGTTCGTCGACGGCGATCGAACCGCGCGGGGACAGCAGTTCCTTCGCACGCGCTTGCAACTCGTCTGCCGTCGCGTAGCTAACCGGAATGAGCCGTGTGGCGAGTGGCGCGCCTTCAAACTCGACCTTCGCTTGAGCAAGTTTGAGTTCGCGCTCCTTCTGCAGCGCCGCGAGTGGTGCCACGCGAATCAGGTTGCCCGAGCGCACCATGCCGAGGCCCTTAGCCTGAAGCACAACGTCAAGGGCCTTGTCCCAAGGAACGTTGCGCATGCGAATCGTGATGCTGCCCGCAACGTCGTCCGCCGTAACGATGTTGACCTTCCCGACGTCGGAGAGCAGCCGAAGGATGTTGTGAATATCTGCGTCCTTCAAATCGAGATCGACGCGACGTCCCGAATATCGCTGAACGCCAGCGCCATCGTGGCCTCGCATTTGACCCGCAATGGTCGAATTGAATCCGGCTTGCTCTGTTCCCGCAACTCCCACATTCGTTCCGGAAATTGACTGTTCAATTTTCGGCACATTTGGGCCGGCACCTTCCCGCGCAACAGTAACCGTGTGCCTCACGGCACCACCATCTTTTGGGGTCACAAGCCCACGTGCAGCGCGACTCGACGGAACCGGGAACGCCCAGACGAGACTATTTTCTTCAGTCCGGAGCTCTCCTTGACCGACCCCGACGAGCTGCGCTTCAACGGTCGTAACGCCCGTAGCAGCGTCGTAGAACGCACTAATCACTTTCAGGGCACCGTGATACGCGCTCACGTCGAGTGCACGCTCGAGCGCCTCAGGCAATCGTGTTCCTCGAAGCTCGAGACGAAGCCTGCCGTCGGGCATCGTCAGAACCGAGTGCTTTGGCAAGCGATTGAGCCTTACGACAATGCGATCGTAGTCACCGATACGCTCGAACTTCACGTCTTGCACATCGTGTGCGAGCAGTGTCTGGCCCGCTGCCTGCGTGCTCTTCGTCACCGACGTTCCCGAGGGCGTGACAATCACGAGGAGCTTGTTGCCTTCCGAGCGGACGCGGTAACTCGCAACCTTCGTCAGGTTGACGCTAACGCGCGTAACGCCGTTCTCAGCAAATGCCTGCGCGAGAACACCACCAACGACACCCGTACTTTCGGTGATTGCGGAAACCGTGCCCGAAATGTCACTGTCTCTGAGATCAATTGAAAGGCGCTTTCCGCCTTGGTCAGCACGCACCGAATATTCCACTGGCGAGCTCGATTCGATCTCAACGATCGCCCCTCCCGGCATGTCGGCCATGGAAACAACACGGACCGCGCTCACGTGGCGCGCAACGGCCGGATGCGTGATCGCAACCAGATGCGATGGCTCGGCCGCGCGAACGTCGCTCGCCGCGAGCGTTCCCAAGATGCCCAGCAAGACACGTGTTCCGTACTCTTTCATCGCTGCTCCTACGTTCACACAAAAGCGTAGATGTACGACATGACCACGGCCCACTTTTCGGTTGGAAGGGGGGGGAGGTTACGCGAGTAAGGCGATGCGATCGCGCCGGGATCCGCAAAAACCGCCGGTCTTAGTCCAACGGCGCGAACTTATCGCCCTCCGGCCGCAGCGGAACGACGCGCGTTGCCGGAGGCACCTGGGGCTGTGCGGGGTCTTCACGCAGAAGGACGACGTCGCCCTCGCGAATTCGGTCGACACGCCAGTTGAGTTGGTACTCAGGTCCCGTTGCGCCGACACGTACGAGCTCGGGGCGGCCAAGATAGTCACCGCGATAGAGCACGTGTCCCTTGCCCTTGCCGTCCACGAACATCGCGCGCGCAACATCGCCACCAAGGACAATTGCGATCAACTTCAGTTCGTCCACGTTCGAATTCTGCAACTTGACGCGACGCTGATTCGGCGGCGGTTTGATGCCGCCCTTATTGACGTTGGCGAAGGGTCGAAAAGGATCGCGATTGCGCTCGCTCTCGACGAAGTCGCTCTCGCTAAACTCAACACCCTTCAACACCACCGTCGGTGCACCAGCATCCATAGCTGCGGCGGGCGCACGCGACACGGGGGGTGGAGGCGCCTGGCCCGTAGAGGGTTTTGAAGCGTCTGAACACGCGACAACGAGCACGGCCAGAAAAAGTGCAGCGCAAGTTACGATTTTCATTTGTTCGGGACTCCCGGAGCGGGCGGCACTCCCGGTTGACCTGGTTGACCCGGCGCTGCGACCGGCTTCGCTTTCGTCGCATGAAAAGCGGTCGCGAGGCATCGGCCCTTGAGGTGCACCTCGTCACCGGCAATCGTCGGCTCCGAGAGCTCGATGTTCTCTACATTAATAATGCGGTCGACTTTGCCCAGTTCGTGAATGAACTTGACGATCTGATGAAAGCGTCCCTTGACCTCGAGCTTCATCGGTACCTTCGCGTAGAAGGCCTTCGACTGTTCCTCAAGAGGTTGGTAGCCCTTGAGATCAAGCCCCGCAGTCTTGCTCGCAGAATCGATCGCAGAAAGAAATGCTGCCTCTTGCGTGTCGTCGGGCAACACCTTCGCAAAGTCCCGCGCACGCTGCTGTCGCTCTGAAAGTTCGTCGCGATCTTTTAGGTAGGTCGCGTAGGCCTGTTGCTTCTGGAAGAGCTCCGTTTGAAGACGGCCTTTGTTCTGAGTCGCGCTTTCGATCTGCTTCGCGGTCTCCGAGAAAAAGACGAGCCAATAGCCAAAGGCCGTGACCAACATGAAAAACGCGCCGAGCGCGACCTTCACGGGTGTGCTGATCTGCGTGGTCACCGGGGCCGCCATCGCTAGTACCTCACCTTTGCGCTGAGCTCGAACTTCACGAGCTCGAGTTTCGTCTTGTCGTCGACCACTTTCGCGCCGGGCAATAGCTTCACGTCGAAGAAGTAGTCGCTCAGTATCAACCGCCGCTGAAGCTCCGAGATATCTTCGCTATCACGCGCAAAGCCAGTCATCTTGAGCGCGCGTTCTTGCTCGGTGTAAGTCGTGAGCCAAAGCCGCTGTGGATCCCAATTCGCGTTGAAAGCTGCGGTCGGATTGTCGCGTCGCATTTGGGCAAGTTTGTCGGCATCGGTCGTCGGTCCGCGACCGATCGCCAAGATGCGCGAGAGCTCCATGAGCGTGGCCGTCGGCCCAGTCCGCGCAGATTGCAATTTCTGGATTGCTTCCTCTCGGTCGCGCAATTCCTGTAGCTGCGACCGAATGCTGTCGTGATCTTTGATCTGGCCAGTGATGGTGTTGATGTCGGCTTGCACCTTCTGGGTCTGCGTGTTGACCGATGCGAGATCGTCTCGTTTCACCTTTTCAACGACAATGAGTACCAACAACTCGACGAGCATCGCGGCCAAAAATGCGAAGAGCCAGAGCTGCGCGGGCTCCGAGGATGCGCCTCGCGCCTTCGCGAGCTTGCGCTCCGGCAGCAGGTTTACGCGGACCATTGGCGCAGCTCCTTTTCACGTCGCAGGCTGAGGCCAAGGGCAACCACCATCTGCGCAGCCATCGCGCGAAACTGGGGCTCGTTCACGTACTTGTTGTCGACGGTCAAATTGATCATCGGATCGAAAAACTGAACAGGAACGCGCGCGCGCTTCTCAACAGCCTGTGAAAGTGGCGTCAGATATGCGCTGCCTCCACTTAAGTAGACACGGTGGATCTCGCTCTCACCGCTGGTCGCCAAGTAGAAGTCGAGAGACCGCTGGATCTCACCTGCGAGCGTCGCACTCGCTTGCAAGATCACTTGTTGCGCCTCTTGCGGAACAATCTGCGTCGGCCCGCCGCCACATTTGTAGGCTTCGGCTTGTTCGTAACTACAACTGAGCGATTTTCGGATCTCTTCGGTCACAAAGTCGCCCGCGTTGGTGATCTCGCGGGTAAACGACGAGACACCCTTTGTAATGATGTTGAGCGTCGTTACGGCAGCGCCAACATTGATGAGCGCCAAGGTACTGTCCGCCGGCAAGCCGTACTGGGCTTCGAATATGTTTTGTATCGTGAACGCGTTGATGTCGACGACGAGCGGCCTGAGTTTCGCCTCGCGAACGAGACCAGCATAGTCGTTGATCTCGTCTTTTTTTGCGGCGACGAGGAGCAGATCCATTTGGCCCGCTTCGGGTCTCTTGCGAAGGACCTCGTAGTCGATGCTCATCAACTTGATGTCGAACGGAATGTGCTGCTCCGCTTCCCAAGTGATCTGCTCGTCGAGTTCGGCCTGTGTCATCATGGGCACCGTGATCTTGCGCACGATGACCGACTGACCGTAGACGCCGATCGCTACGTCCCGTTGCGCGATCTTCTGATCGTGAAACAACTTGAGTAGTGTCTCGGTAACGACGCTCGCGTTCATCACGTGCCCGTCGATGATGGTTTGTGGCGGCAAGGGTGCGAAGCCCCAACGCACAACCTGGAATCGTTTGCGCGACTCCTTCAACTGCGCGACCTTGATCGCGCTCGCGCCGATATCGACCCCGACGAGGTTTTTGCCTTCGCCCATCGTTCTCCAGACGCACGGACAGAAGCCGCGCGTTCGGTAAAGTGTCGCACCCGCACGGAGCCGCGGTCAAAAGACGCGCCTCTTATCGAAGCGTGACCGGAGGCAACTCAGCCATAGTGGCGGCCTTTTTCGGCTGGTAAGGCTTTTTTTTGCCGCTTCCCGCGTGCCCGGACGACTCAGTTGGGCTATGAGCCGGCGCATGCGAACGCTCTTCGTTTCGATCGCCCTTGGTTTGGCCCTGGCCGCGATGCCCGCCACCGCAGAGACCACGCACGTCGTCGCAAAGGGGCACACGCTGCGGCAGATTGCGCGGCGTTACAAAGTCACCGAAGAAGCGATTCTCGAAGCCAATGATATCAAGAACCCTCGGGCGCTCAAGCCGGGTACGGAGCTCGTCATCCCGACCAAGGGCGACGCCAAAAAGAAGGGCAAGCACGGAAAAAAGGACCGCGACTCAGGCGAATCAGCCTCAGGCAAGAAAGACAAGAAACTTGATAAGTCGCGTGGACACAAAAGCGACGACGGCGGTGAAGAACCAGCAAGCGGCGACGAAAAGTCTGGCAAGAGCGATTTGAAAAACCTCGCGGACAAGGACCTCTTCGCGTCGAAGCCACCCTCGTCGAAGTACGCAAAGGTCGCCAAGGAGCCCCATATCATCCACATCAAGCGCTTGGGCGATGACTTTAAGATTCGCGTCCGCGACCGCCGCGGAAAGATCCCACCGAAGGCTCTTCGTGATTTCGAGAAGGTGATGCGTTCTGGCGAAGCACAGCACACCGCCAACCCGAGACTCGTGGCTCTACTGGGCATCGTATCGGACCACTTTGGTAGTAGAGCGCTCGAGGTTGTGAGCGGATTCCGTCCTGCAACCAACACTCAATACACACCGCACTCGAAGCACAATTATGGCCGCGCACTCGACTTCAAGGTCGCCGGAGTCCCCAACGAAGCGCTGCGCGACTTTTGCAAAACGTTCAAGAACGTAGGCGTTGGGTACTACCCGAACAGCACCTTCGTTCACCTCGATGTCCGCGATAACTCCGCATTCTGGACCGACTACTCGCGACCCGGCGAAGCGCCCAACTACGAGGGTAATCACAATAAAGACACCGACGACAGCGTGAGCGTGGCGAACGATGACGCAGACAGCGACGGCGCGACAGGCGACGCGGAACCGAGCGCAAGACCCGACGCTAAAGATTCCGAGAAACCCGCCGTTCCCAAAGACACGAAGCCCAAAGAAGAAAAAGAGATCGAACACGACGACCCTTGATCCATTGCTTGCATGGTTCGCTGTAGGCGATCTGAACAAGGTCGCGAGCGACTCGATAGGTCAGGTTAACCCCAGTGTCTTTCGACCCAGCCACGTGTTGAGACGCTTTCTTTCCAACGCTTTCGTCCCGACGATCGTTGGCACGCCTTGCGCATAAGGAGTTCCTGCACCGCAACCGGGAGGAAGCTTCATGAAGCCAGCGCGTCCAGCGATCGGATCGAAGCGTAAGACGACCCAGCCAGCAGCGGCACCAGCCAAGTGCGCGCCTGAAGTGCCAGCGCCCGTGAAGCGTGCGCCTGAAGCGCAAGAGGTCGCCGCGCTAATGCCTTTGGTGCATCAGGTCGTTGGGCGCTTCCTCAAGAAGTTGCCGCCAAACGTGCTTCGCGACGACCTCGTTGCCGCGGGCGCTTTCGGCCTTATCGACGCACTTCGCAAAGGCGGAGCGACGCGAGGCCCAACGTTCGAGTGGTACGCGCGCGTTCGCATTCGCGGCGCCATCCTAGACGAGCTCCGGACCCAAGACTGGCTCACGCGACGCGCACGCAACCGCGTCAATGCGTCGAATGAGAAGCAAGGCGGCTTCCGCGCGACGGTCGTCGGGCTTGATGATCTTCCACCAGACCTCTCGGCGCTGGGTCTTGCAGACGATTCGCGCAGCCCGCAGAAACTCGTTGAAGAGCGCATGGAACGCGCGGCGCTCGCCGCAGTCGTCAACAAACTTCCCGAGCGGGAGCGTCAGATCGTCACGAGTTATTACTTCCAGCAAATCCCATTCAAGACGATCGCCCAACGCCTCGGCGTGAGCGAACCGCGCATATCGCAACTTCACGCGCGGGCAATGCAGCTGCTGAGGGAAGAGCTCGTGCGTTCGGGTAACTACGCCGCAGCGTGAGTATTAGGGGCTCAAGGAACGGTTGCTTTCTTCGGTGCAGGCAATGGCACAGGATTGGTCGCATCGAACCGAAACGCGCGCGGCCTCATCGGCAATGCGAGCGCAACGAGTGACGAATCCTCGTAACGTGCACGGATACCTTCTCCTACACCCGCGCGTCCGACGCGCGACGTGATGCGCGCACCGCGATCGAGCGCAAGTGCGGACCTGCAACCGAGCGCACGCGCAACTTTCGTCATTGCGGCGGGCGATCCACGCGTGACGAAATAGAACTTTGTCTTCGCGTCGAAACAAATCGCGGACCGTGCCTCGGTCGGGGGGAATGCCTCTTCGTTCTTAAAGAGGATTTTCACACTCGCGTGCGGCCCAGCGGTCGCCGTGCCGTTCGCGTCGATGACGAGCCGTGCACCACGATCAACCGCAACAAGTGCGCCCATTCCAGGAGGAGGAGGGCCTTCGGTTGTCTTGGGAACACCCTCGCCCGGCACTTTCCCCAAAAGCACGCCGAGACCGAGCGATAGAACCGCGCGCTTGCCCTCGTCTGCTTGCATCGTCTCTGCACTCTGCACGTGGCCTGCTTCCTTGCTGCCAGCCAAGAGGCGCCACTCCACACGAGAGTCCTGCAACGCGAGAATGTCCACAGCTCCGTCGCCTAAAGAGACCCGTGTCTTCCAAAACGAAGGCGCCCACGAAGGTGGCGGCTGAGCGCCTCCGTCGGGTTCCCACGCGGACGCACCCTCCACCTTCGGAAGTGCGGGCGCCTCGTGCCACGTCACGTAGAAAAAGTCCTTTGGCGCCCACTCAAGGTAGCGGTCTTTCGGGATCTCCATTCCGGAAGAAAGCAGCTCCGACCTGTACTTTTTTCCAGCGAAATCCTCGATCGCCGCAAATAGAAATCCGGTGTGGTACGGGTTCATGTCGAGGTGCATGCCGAAGCTGCAACCCGCCATCTTCTGCGCTTTGCCCAGCGTGTCCGCACTCACGTCGTCACCCCACGCGTAAATGAGATGGCCTGACGCCGTCACGCACAAACCCGAGCGCTCGGTCTGCACGCCCTTGCCTGGCGCCGGAAATCCCCAGAGCGTTCGTTTCGTCGGATTGACATCCCCACCGTCAAGCAAAGCGTCAAGGTTTTGGCGCATCGACAAGAAGTCGCCAGGCTCAAGCGTTCGAACGGGCGATGACTCGGCGTTGCCCGGCGTACCGAACGTCTTGTCTGTTCCCCACGAACCGAGTCCCACACGATGGTCAACTGTCGTGACGACCGTCGCCGCACCCGGTTGAGGTGGCAGCAACACCCGCTTGTTCACCATCATGCCGTAGTGCCCGTGCTCGCTTTTGAAGGCTCCGTTGAACGCGGCGACCACGCGCGAATAAATCGCGGGATCCCGCGGAATTTTCCCCGGTCCGTGAGGACCAGTCAGCGGCTGCGGATCTTCGGTTCCCGCTTCCATCGCGAGATCGAGCTGTCGCATGTCCATGGCAAGGAGCAGCACCTTGGCGTATGCGCGCTGTTCGTCAGGCCGAACGAACGTCTTATAAAACGGCGCCGGCGCGCTCACGTAGTGCGGATTTTTGTGAAGCCACGTCATCTGCGCAGGCACTTCCCACACGCCCTCACCCGCTTCGGGGGTCTTCCAAATCGGCTCCACATTCGCGGGAGGCCAGTGAGCCGCTTCGACCGACGCAGCTGACGTGTCGAGCAACGGCGCCTTCGGCTCCTCCTTTGATGCGAGCTCACCACCACTGCCCGCGAACGTGCGTTTCATCGTGTCGCGCACGCCAAACACCTTGTCCTCAAGCCACGCGATCGGCTCGGGACCGATCCAAGAAACGGCGCGCACCGTGTCAACCGCCCAATGCGAAAAACGCTTCGGCACATGCGCGCCCAGCTGCAAATGCACCGTCGGATTTTTCGTGGCGCCTGCTTCAATGTCGGCCACCGTCAATTCGTAACTCGATATGCCACTTTTTTCGCCCAGCGCGATCGCAAGCGAGTCCGCGTGCCAAGTAAGGCCAGCGTCAGTGGGCGCGGCATCGAAACTCACGTCGACCCGTGCGATGCCGGCGAAGGTCCCCGTCTTTTGAAAATTGGTAATCGATGTGGTTGCCTTGTCGATCTGACTCGTCGCAACGTTCTCTGCACCTTCGCCCGACAGATCAAGCACCGTCACGCTGCCCACTTGCCCAAGTGCGCGCGTCGCAAAGGCCACGCGGTGCCCGGAGGTTACAAGGCCGAAGTCATCGCCAAGCGGCGTGGAGGTCAGGTTGAACGCATCGATGATGCCGAGAGGAACGCCGTTCGGAGCCAAGCGTACGCGAGCACGATAAATGTCACCCAAGTTGGGATCTTTCGAATCGACTCCGCGGAAGATCACTCTTCGTCCCCAGAGCCAGTCGGACACAACGCTCTCCGGCTCTTCCCAACGCAATTCGCTCGCCAAAACGGTCGAATTCGTCACCCGGCCCAAGTTGGCGGCAACGCCGTCGATGTCACGGGGTCCCTCCCACGAGCCACGAAGGTTGAGCCACGCGACAAGGGTCCCAAGCGCTATCAGCGACAAGCGCGCACGCCATTTTCGCGGGGGTCGCTTCGATTCGGCCATGCGCCGCATGGGTAACCCGCGATGCCTACCCGCCGCAAGATCGCAGTGTGCGCGAGCGCGCGCGGCCTTTAGGCCATCGAGTCGATTTGAGGTGTTTCGTCACCTTAGTTGACGATCCGCGTCAACCTATCGCCTGCAGTTCGGGCGGTAGCGGAGAGTCCACAGAGAAAGCCTCAACGATCGCGCCACCGCGATACGAAATGTGCGACGCATGAAGCGCGTGCCTCGTGAGACCTGGATGCTCCTTTCCGCCGTAGAGAACGTCGCCAAGGAGGGGATGCTCGATGCCCGCGAAGTGTGCGCGAATCTGGTGTCGGTGAGCCTTAGGCGCGTCGGCTTCGACGAGCGCTAGGTCGCCCACGCGACGAATTACGCGATAGTGGGTCGTCGCCTCGCGAGGGGCGTATCGCATGACGTCTCGTGGATGGATGCACGGATAGACGCGACGCTTGTCCTTCGGATGATTCGTGAGCGGAATTTCGATCGTTCCCGTATCGGGCAGTCCGTCACTCGCGCACCACAGAAGGTATCGCTTCGCGATCAATTCGTGTTGTAGGGCATCAACGAGCTCGGCCACCGCCTCCTCCGTTCGACCGACCACGACGAGACCCGAGGTATCATTGTCAAGCCGGTGAACGAGTCCTGGTTCCCGAGGATTGCGGCCGATGCCCGCAAGCTCGGGGAAATGTCCAACGAGAGCATTCGCCAGCGTGCCCCTTTCGTCGGCTCGAAGGGGTGCCGTCGGCTGATGCGCCGGCTTGTCGACGACCACAACTCGGTCGCTTTTGTAGCAAACGTGGAGGGGTTGTTCAGGTTCGGCAATCGCCGGAGCATCCCGAGGCACAAGCCAGGATTCGTCAATACTGAGCTCGTCGTCTTCGGCCACCACGTCGCCCTTGGCGATGACCCGACCGTTCACGCGAATGGCCCGTTCATCGATCGCTTTCTTGACCAATGCGCGAGAGAGGCCGTCAAACACAGCCAAAACGGCCTTATCGAGACGACTACCAGCCAGTTGGGCCGAAACCTTTGCGGTGCGTATCATGGGGGCGACGCGTCGTAGCACATCGCGCGCGTCGAGGGGTTTCCACAGTGATCGAATGTCCGCAGTGCAAGCACAAGCTCGCTCCATTCGAACGCATCTGTTCGATGTGCGGCGCCTTGCAACGGCGCACGTCGCCGCGTGCGCTCGGCCCGGGCCACACGCTGACGCTGCAAGATAGCCGCATCGTTGTCGACAAGCGGATCGGCGAAGGCGGAATGGGGGAGGTCTTTCGCGCGTGGCTTTTTCACGACCCCAGTGGGCCCCTTGGCGCGCAGCCTGTGTCGTTACTCGCGCTCAAGACGCTAAGGCCCGAATACGTGGTCGACGACCTCGTCCGCAGCTCGTTCGCAAACGAATCCAAAGTTCTCCGGCGCATCCAACACCCGAACATCATCGAGTACGTCGATATGCTGGAGTTCGGCGGGCAGCTCATCGTCGTACTCGAGTACATCGACGGTCAGTCGCTTGAAGACGTGATTGCAAGGCACGTTGCTCGCGCACGCATCAACGAAGGGTCAGCCCTTCCCGCATTGCCCTTGCTGCGCGCATGGTTTTACTTCCAGCAGCTCCTCGGCGCGCTCGCTTCGAGTCACGCCGTCGGCATTGTGCATCGCGACATCAAGCCTTCCAACGTGCTCATTCGCCAAGACGGACTCGTCAAGTTAACTGACTTTGGCATCGCACGACTGACCGAGCCGCACGCTCAAGGCACCGTCCAGATCACGCGGGGACATGCACCTGGCACCGGTATGTACATGTCACCTGAGCAAGTGCTCTCACAGCCTGTCGATGCCCGCGCCGACTTGTACTCCGCGGCTATCGTGCTCTTTGAGATGCTCGCAGGTCGGCCTCCTTTTTTGGACGAAGGAAGCGAATTTGTCGTCCGTCGGCATCAAGTCGAGACACCCCCTCCCCTCGTACGTGACTTCGCACGGCAAGCTCCACCCTCGCTCGACGCACTTCTCCAAAAGGCGCTTGCAAAGGACCCTAACCAGCGTTTTTCAAGCGCGATCGAAATGGGCGAGGCGTTTCGTCAGGCGCTCGGACTCCCAACCTCTGACGAATGGGCCGCGCAAGGGCAGTTCGCCCTCAGCGTTCGTTCGCAACACGACACACGTATCGACAACATGCCCGTTCAACAGCTCGCGGGTGCATGGCTGGCCGAGCGATACCGTACGATGAAAATTGGGTAAGTAACTTGTCCATTGACACGGAGCACCCGTGACCCCACGCAAGAAGATGCCGAAAGTGATCATCGTCGGCGGCGGATTTGGTGGGCTAACCGCTGCTCAAGCTCTGCGAGACGCGGCCCTCGAGGTAACGCTCGTCGATCGCACGAATCACCATCTTTTTCAGCCACTCCTCTACCAAGTAGCCATGGCAGGCCTCTCGCCGGCCGAAATCGCGATGCCCATCCGTTCGATCCTCGCGAGGCAGCGAAACGTCGCCGTCATCCTT
>JAHFDY010000129.1 GCA_023248735.1 Myxococcales bacterium | reverse complement strand
AACGTTTGTCACCAACGTGATCGGGACCGCGCACCTGTTGCAAGCTGTGCGCGAAACGCCCTCTGTCGAGGCCGTCGTGATCATCACAACCGACAAGGTTTACGAGAACCTCGAACGTTCGCACGCGTATCGCGAGGTTGACGCACTCGGTGGGCGCGATCCCTATGGCGCGAGCAAGGCCGCGGCGGAGCTCGTCGTCAGCAGCTATCGAGCGAGTTTCTTTGCGACGCAAGAGGACCGGCACGCGAGGATCGCAAGCGCCCGAGCCGGCAATGTGATCGGTGGTGGCGACTGGGCCCCCGAAAGGTTGGTGCCGGACTGTTTTCGAGCCGACGTGACGGGCTCCAATGTGAAGCTGCGGTATCCGCAAGCCGTGCGTCCTTGGCAACACGTGCTCGAGCCGCTTCGAGGCTATCTGCTCCTGGCCGAAAAGCTGCTGAGCGAAAACGGTGACGGCTTCGCAACGGCGTGGAATTTTGGTCCGGATGTCATTGACGAGGCTAGCGTCGGACACGTTGCTCAACTCACGGCCTCGCTTCTCGGCAAGCCCGACTTGATCGAAGATGCACCATCGCTGAGCGATCCTCACGAAGCCGGCGTCCTTCGCATTGACAGTACGCGAGCCAACACCGAACTGGACTGGCGACCGCGATGGGGACTGCAGACTGCAATCGAGCAATCGGTTGCGTGGCACAAAGCATGGAAAGCGAAACAGGACTTAGCGGCTATTTGTCTGCGGCAGATCGATTCGTATGATCGCGCTGGTGCACGATGAGTAAGCGTCTTGACGAACTCGATACGCCACTCCGCGGACTAAAAGTCATCGAGCGCAAGCCGATACGCGATGAGCGCGGTTTCCTCGAACGTCTATTTTGCGCCGCCGAACTGGAGGACGTGCTTCACAACAAGACTATTGCGCAAATCAATCACACCCTGACGGCGCAGAGAGGCGTCGTGCGTGGCATGCACTACCAACGTCGGCCTCACGCGGAGATCAAGTTTGTAACGTGCATTCGCGGCCGTGTGCTCGATGTCGCAGTCGACATTCGCACGGGCTCGCCGACGTTCTTGAGATGGCACGCCGAAGAGTTGAGCGCCGATAACTTTCGAACGCTGGCGATCCCAGAGGGCTTTGCCCACGGCTTCCAGACGCTCAGCGATGATTGCGAACTCATTTATTTTCACACTGCTCCGTACGTGGCGGACGCAGAAGCCGCCATAAACCCCGAGGATCCTCGACTGGGAATCATCTGGCCGCTCACCATTACGGCGATGTCGCCACGAGACGCCGCACATCCAATCTTAGGTGCCGAATTTGAAGGGGTGGCAGAGTGAGGTGTAGGCACTGCAAATCAGAACTCACGCTGACGTTGATCGACCTCGGCAGCGCACCTCCATCGAACGCGTATCTGACCGAAGCAGCGCTCAAGACGGCAGAGCATTGGCTTCCTCTGCGGGTCCTCGTTTGCGAAGGATGCTGGCTTGTACAAACCGAGTACCCAAGCGAGCAGAAGCTATTCGACGCTGACTACGCATATTTCAGCGGCTTTTCGGCGAGCTGGCTCGCGCATGCGTCGCGCTACGTCGATGCGATGGCGGAACGGTTCGCTCTCAACGCACAGACCCACGTAGTCGAGGTTGCTTCGAACGATGGCTACCTCTTGCAGTATGTGAAGGCGAAACAAATTGCCTGCACTGGGATCGAACCGACAGCGAGTACCGCCGCCGCCGCGCGAGCCAAAGGCATCACGGTTATCGAGGAGTTTTTCGGCGCGCGCGTTGCGCAAGAACTCGCTCGCAAAGGCATGTCGGCGGATCTCATCGCAGCCAACAACGTGCTCGCGCACGTACCTGACATCAGTGATTTCGTCGCAGGCTTTGCAGCGTTGCTCAAGGCGAGCGGCGTCGCCACCTTCGAGTTTCCGCATCTACTCAAACTGATCGCCGAGAGCCAGTTTGACACCATCTATCACGAGCATTTTTCGTACTTGTCGTTGACCGCCGTGCAGACCATTTTCGAGGCAAACGGCCTGTCCATCTTCGACGTCGAACAACACCCCACCCACGGCGGCAGCTTGCGCGTGTTTGCACAGCGAAGCGACTCCGGAACGCGCACGCGCGCGCCCGAGGTCGACGCCCTCCTCAAACGTGAAGCTGATTCAGGCATGGCAAGCCGCGCCTACTACGCCGGCTTTCAAGCAAGGGCTGAGAAGGTGAAAGATGACTTCTTGCTGTTTTTGATCGACGCCAAAAGGCGAGGCAAGACCGTGGCTGGATATGGCGCTGCCGCCAAGGGCAATACCCTCATGAACTATGCGGGCATCCGGGCCGACCTGATCAACTTCGTTGCCGACCGCAATCCGGCAAAGCAAGGCAAGTATATGCCCGGTAGCCGAATTCCGATCACGGACGAAGCGCATCTCATGGCGACGCGACCCGACTACGTCGCGATCCTGCCCTGGAATTTGCGCGACGAAGTCGTCAATCAACTAGACTATATTCGGAGCTGGGGTGGCGAGTTTGTGACGGCCGTGCCGCAATTGAAGGTGACGGCATGAGGGATCTCGGCGACCATCTCGGAGCGCCTGACGTGTGACGCGCACCTTCTGTTGTGGGGAACTATGGGAGACTTCAAGAAGGAAGTGATCGACCGCATCGCGGCAAACAGCGCGAATGTTGAGTTTGCTCAGTCCGCCAAAGACTTCACGACGAGCTCGGTTGGACCGAAGTACTCGTACAATTTCTCGTGGATGGGCCGCCCCATCATCCAGTACCCGCAAGATATCATCGCGATGCAGGAGCTGATTTGGGCGATTCAGCCCGATCTCATTGTCGAAACCGGAATCGCACATGGTGGATCGCTGATTTTTTCTGCGTCGATGCTTGAGTTGAACGCGGCCTGCGGCGGTCCACGGGACGCCACAGTCCTAGGCGTCGACATCGATATCCGACCGCACAACAAAGCAGCCATCGAAGCTCACCCGATGTCGAAGCGCATTTCGATGATCGAGGGCTCGAGCATTGCGCCAGACGTCATTGCTCAAGTGAAGGCAAAGGCGGTGGGCAAGAAGAAGGTGCTTGTGATGCTCGACAGCAACCACACACACGATCACGTTCTCGCCGAACTACTCGCTTACGCCGATCTGACTTCCGTCGGCAGTTACTGCGTCGTGTTCGATACGGTGATCGAAGACCTGCCCGCTGGCTTGTCCGCGGATCGTCCTTGGGGCCCTGGCGACAATCCGAAGACTGCGGTTCGGAAGTATCTACAAACGCACGCCGAGTTTGAGATAGACAAGGACATTGACCATAAGCTCATGGTCAGCGTCGCGAAAGATGGCTACCTGAGAAGGATCAAGTGATGCCGACTCAAGAAGGCGACCTGGTCTACGGATGCCTGACGCACGTCCCGCTCTGGATCGACTTCCCTTCATTTGTGACCCCAATCTACCTGGGGGAATCTCAGGGGGGCGGCCGACAAAATTTGCGCGATCTTGCGCCGGAGTGGGAAGCGTACCACCCGATTCTTGGCGGGCTCGCAGGCACGTTCGCTCTCAAGGCCTACGTTCAGAAGTTCTGTCCCGACGCGAAGAAGGTTGGCATCTGCCAGTATCGAAAGTTCATCTCGCGCCAGAAAATCGGCACGCCCTCGGCCAACTACAAGACGATGAATGTTCTGCCGAAGAGCGAGCTGGATCGTCTTTCACTTGATGACCTGATGGCGCCCGGTGGGACCGATTTTCTCATTGGTCAACCGGCTGGCTTCAAGATCATTGACGGCGTGAGGCGCGACTATCTTGGCCAATACGGCGACGCTCACGTGGTTGAGGACTTCCTCCGCTTTACCGCCGAAGCCGCGGAGCTCGGCGTACTGGAGAGAGCAGAGGTCCATTCGTTTCTCCACGAGACGATTTTCTTTCCAGGCGGCGTCGAGATAGGCGTCTTCCCTGCCGACTTCTGGCTCAAGACCGTCGCCGCGATTGAGTTCGTCGTGTGCTCTTGCGTCCTTCGCCACCCGGCGACGCGCGACGGGTACCAGGCACGCGTTTGGGCATTTTGCGCGGAGCGACTGGGCAGCTATCTGCTGCTCAAGCACCTCAAGACGAATTACACGACCGTCAACTGGCCCGATCAGTTTTGCGGCCACATTAACCTGATCAACCAAGACGAAAGCCTGAACTACGTGCCGGGGACCTAAAGCAAGCCTCTCGCGCCGATGTCTCGACGCAACTGCATTCCTTCGAAGCGAATCTTATCCGCCGCCGCATAGGCCTTCGCAGCAGCTTCACGCAGCGACGCTCCGACACCGACGACGTTAAGCACTCGGCCGCCTGAGGTCTCAACGCCTCCGGTTGCGGTGGCCTTCGTTCCAGCGTGAAGGACCGTTGCGTCGATGACTTCGTCAAGACCGTGAATCAAATCGCCGAGGCGAACTTGTGCTGGGTACCCATGCGAAGCAAGCACGACGGACAGCGCGTGAGCTTCCCGTACGCGCCCCTGATACCCACTCAAGTTACCCACCGCGGCACCGTGCAACAGTTCAAACCATGAACCGTCAAGAAGCGGAACCAATACGCCCGTTTCCGGATCGCCGAAACGCACATTGAACTCGATCACATGCGCCTCTCCATCCCGCACCATGAGTCCGCCAAAGAGGCATCCTCTAAACGCGTGACCACGACGTTTGACGGCAGCGAGGGTTGGCTCGATCACGGTGTCGATCAGGCGGTCGGCAAGAGCCGCCGAAACAACGGGCGCCGGACAGTACGCCCCCATCCCACCGGTGTTCGGCCCCATGTCGCCGTCAAAAATGCGCTTGTGATCCTGCGCGGCCGGCAGCGGGAACGCGCGCTCGCCATCGCATACCACGTGGAAACTCGCTTCTTCTCCGACCAGCACCTCTTCGATGACCACGCGCGCGCCTGCCTCACCGAACACGCGCGCCACCATCATCTGCGAAACGGCCTCGAGTGCTTCCTCTGTCGATTGGGCGACAACGACACCCTTACCCGCAGCGAGGCCATCGGCCTTGACGACGAGCGGTCGCGCAGCTTTTACGATGTAGTCGCGCGCGAGGCTCGGCTCATCGAACACGGCGTACGGCGCGCTCTTGACGCCCGCTTCTGCGAGCACCTCCTTCATATAGCTCTTGGAACCTTCGAGCCGCGCGCCCTCACGCGTTGGCCCGAACGCCACGATGCCGCGCATTGTCAGCGCGTCGACGAGGCCCTGAGTCAGGGGCATCTCGGGTCCAACGACGACAAGGTCAATTCGGTTGACATAGGCCGCCGCGGCGATTGCCTCATGATCGAAAGAGGAAATTGGCAGATTCGTGGCGCACGCCGCGGTCCCTGCGTTGCCGGGGGCGACCCACACGGTGGCCTCTTTCGCAAGCGCGAGCGCGAGCGCGTGTTCCCTTGCACCTTGACCCACGACAAGAACGCGCGGCATATCCACGACTTATCACAGGCGCCCACAATTGCGGATGTGCGTGTGCGTCCCGCCTCCCCGAATCGATCGAGCACTGTTACACTGCGCGCATGGGCTCTGCGTCTCGTTCACCAGTCGCCGTGCGTGTGATTCGCCCGCACACGACGCTTGAAGAGTTTTACGGAACTGACCTTGGGACGATCACGACCAGTACGATCGTTCTTCTCGGTGCGCAAAAGCGACCCGAAGGCATCGTCCTTCGATTTGAGGTCGTGCTTGCCGACGGATCTCCGATCATTCGCGGGGAAGGTCGCGTGATTGGCTACATGGATCGCACGCCGCTCGGCGAGCCAGGATTGTGCCTAAAGTTGATCCGCGTCGATCCTCGATCGAAAGAGGTGCTCGACGAGGTGCTCAGTCGGAAAGAAGCCGCTGGGATCGCCCGCGGTCGAGAGAGCGTGCCACCCGCCGTGGGTTCGATTCCGCCACCCTCATCGGCCTCAGGCGCACTCAACGACGCACGCGCCCCCGAAGCAGAAACGTCGGCACCAGCATCGTCTCCCGCGACATCACGAAAAGCTCCGCCGCCCCTGCCTGGCAGGCGGGGAGCCCAAACGCGCTCCGCGCCAAGGGCCCAGGATCCTGCGAAGGTGCCCGAGTCACTCGCACCCGATACGCCGATCAATGTCCCTTCACTTCGCCAATCGGAGCCACCTCTTGCAATCGACGTCAACGAGCTCGTGATGCTTGATGAGAGTGGCAATAGCTCGCTCCCTCCCCCACCCGAGACGCTGACGACCGCAGCCCCACCCGCAGAGGCACGGCCTACTGCCAAGACGCCGGTGGTCGGAACGACTACGCTAACGGCAAGCGAACGCAACGCGCGCCTCGACCGTTTGCGCTCGCGCCTCGCTGCGCTCGGTCCGGACGGGCGCGACGCAATTATTGCCAAAGGTCGCCCCGCAGGTGAGCCCACTCCGTGAATCGACAAGCGCGACGCGCGTCCAAGTCAAGTCCTGCCAAGACGAGTGGAACCGCGGACGCGATGCAGATTGGCCTCGCGCAACATGAAGCCGGACGCACCAACGATGGCGTAGTCCGTACGGAAGAGGCGGTCTGCCAAATGAACCGCAAAGAAAGTGGCGCAGACGCGGAAGGTATCGCGACCTGCTACCGTTAGCTCATCGTGAACTTCGACGCGTCATCACTCATTGCCTCTCTCATCGTGAGCAGCATTGGTTTCGTCGCGTTCAGCTACGGAAAGAGTCAGCAACGTTTCCCGCAGATGATCATTGGCCTGGTGCTCATGATTTTTCCGTACTTCATACCTACCGCCTGGTTGATGCTCGCGATTGCGGCGGTCCTTTGCGGACTCTTGTGGCTGAGCGTTCGAATGGGTTGGTAGTCAAGCGCCTGAACTGTCAGGTGTGTGGCTCGCCGAAGGCGTTCGTGAAGGCGATGGCAAATGCGCGCGCCTGTGCCTCGACGATGGGTGCCCCCGCCTTGCCTCCGTCGCGAATCGCGCTACCCACGATGACGCCGTCGGCTCCTGCTTTGGAGAGTGCACTCAGCGTGTCGATCGTGGCTCCACTTCCGATGTAAACGGGTGTCGTTCCGGATGCGGCCTTTACAGCCCGGAGCTTTGTGAGATCCACGCCGCGACCCGTGCCGCTTCCGCTGACGACGACGGCACTTGCGCCTCCCCGTTCGATAACGTCATGCGTCTCCTGCTCGAGATCGACTGGCGCGAGGGGCGCTGAGTGCTTCACATCGACGTCACCAAAGATCGCGATGTGCTCGGCACCGAGTTCTCGACGGCGCCTCAATAATAACGCGGCCTGACCCTCGATGATTCCCTGATCGGTGAGGCGCGCGCCGCTCAAAATGTTGACTCGAATCGCACTAGCACCCACAACCGAGGCTATCGCAAGCGCCGCATTCGCATCGTTGCGAAGCACATTGATGATCAACGCAAGCTCGGGATATTTGCGGCGCACACAATCGGCAAGCCGTGTCATTGCGGCAACCGTGATCGCAGGCACACTGTCCTTGAAGAAAGGTGCGTCACCGAAGTTCTCGATGATGGCGGCGCGAAAGCCGGCGCGCGAAAGCCGCTGCGCATCCAAGCACAAGAATTCGCAACACGCTTCGATGGACATCGCGCGCGGGCTCCCAGGGAGCGCAGGGAGATGAAGCACTCCGATGAGCCCCTCGTTCATTTTTTTCCCTTGCCTAGGGTCGCGTCTACCTGACTGTTAGGGATAGGAGTCGACCGTCCAAGTGGACCCGTCATCGACCAGCCAAAATAGCCTTCGGGAGTCTTCGCAGCGCTTTGTGTCATCTCGAGCAGGCTGCGCGGACCCTGGAGAAGTGTCTTCGTTTGCTCGTTTTTGCCTTTGTAGCTCTCACTGAAGCGAAATCGGAATGAGAGGTCGCCCTGCGCCTCGTTGAGCGAACCGTCGCGGAGGGTTAGCTTTCCGTCTCCTTGCAATTCGAGGTCGCGCCCCGAAACCGAGAAGCGGGCGATCTTCACGACACCGTCCTTTGCTTCAGCTTCGATAGGCAGCGTGCCGATGTTGAATTTCGGCAACCCGAGCCCTGTCTTGCCATCACCGAGCGCCATGTCCGCAAGCTCGAGTTTCACCGTTCCGTTTGCCTTCGACGGCTTTCCTTCGGGCAGCTGGAGATGCGCCACGCCACTCAACGTGCCCTCTGCCGGAAGGCCGATAGCCTGCGTAAGCGGTGTGACCTCACCAAGCGCTAGACCCTTTGCCGTGATATCCACGATGCGTTCCTTCGACCCGAGTTCGATCGATCCGGAAACGGTACCTCCCATCACAACGGCATCGAATTTGACGACTCTCTTTCCTATGAACAACGGCAGGAGCTGAAGGCGAGCGGTGAGTTCATCGACCTGAAGCTCGGTGGGAGGCTTGCTCGAGTCCGTGTTCGGGGTCGTCAATTTGAGCTTCTGTAAGCGAACGCCCGTGACCCAATAGCTCTCAACGTGTTCGACGACGCTCACGCGTTGACCCGCGCGCTGCTGCGCGTTGAAGAGATCGATCTCACGTTGCTTGACGGCATCGAACGGGAAAAACGCGCTCAAACTGATCGCAAAGGTAACCAAGTAGACGACGGGGTACAGAACCCAACGAAGGATGCGCAGTGTTTTTGCGCGCGTCATGGCTTGTCCTTCTTCTCGGCACTCTCGCCGCGATCGTATGCCGATACCCCAAACTCGACGTCGTACGCGTCGGCTTCGCTACCACGTTTGTGAATGAGCAAGCGTGACACGCTCAACGGATAAGGGCTCTTGGCGATGCGCTCGAGAAAGAGCGCTACAGCGCGCATGCCGGCCTTGCGTACGTGCATGACGTGATGGCGCTCCGAGAAGCGCTTGCCGAGCTTTGCCTCCGGACGATCGGCGTGGTCGACAACGTCGAGCTTTTCAGCGCGTGCCTCTTGATCGAGATAGCTGCTAAGGCTCGGCGCCTTGCTTCCGTAGCGCTGCGTGAGCTGCTGCTTGCGCGCCTTCGCCTCTACGACTTTCGGACGCGCCTCATCAACCGCCGCGGTCGCTTCGACGATGGCGTCAATTTCGGCGCGCCGCTTGCTCACGATGAACTGTGATGCGACGAGCCCAACGATGAGCAGCACCCCGGGCAACGCGAAGAGCGCAATGCGGAGCGTTCTCTTCTCACGATCTGAAATGGTGACGGCCATCATTTCCCTCCGGCGCCGCCGCTACCTGCGGCTTGTGGGGTCTTCGCCTTAACGGCGTCTTCGGGACAGCGGATTTCCCAATCCATGTCGTATTTTTGCCGATTTGTGCCTGGTTGGGCGCTGACGCTACCCATCTTGACGTCGGCGAAGCAACGCTGCTTCCGAAGCGCCTCGCGCACCTTGTCGGCATCGGCAGGTGTGTCGACGATGCCGCGCATCGTCACGCGACTCTTCTGAATGCTGAGCTCTTCAACGTCGTGCTTCAAATCGCTTGGCAATGCGTCTGACAGGCGGATCATCATGTCGAAGCCATCGGCGTGTGGCATCGGGTCCTCTTCGTTCACACCCGTTTGATCCTCAACGAGCTCTTTCGCGCGAACGGGACTGTCCGTGCGCTCACCGAAAACCTGTTCTGTCGAGTCGCCCAACTGCTTCTGAAGGCTCTCTCGTTGTACTGACAACACATGCATGCGAGCGACGGCCGATAGGCAGAGGCTCAGTGTCAAGGCAACGCCAAAACCGATCAGCGCCGGTGCCTTTTCTCGCACCCACGCAAACCCGCGCTCGTAGTTCAGCTCACCACGGCGTAGGTCGAAGGCGTGCGCCTTCCCCGATAGCGACATCGCGATACCAATCGCCTTCGCGAACTTTGCGAGCTCACCCATCTGCGGGCTCAACGAATCGCTCACCTCTGTTGACAGTTGCGCAATCACTTCGACGGGAAGGGCGAGTTCTCTTCCGAGGAACGAAACTGCGCCCGGAACGTAGGCACCACCCCCGCACAGGTACACAACGGTCGGCGTCTCGCCGCCTTGCGCCTTATGGGCGGACAAACTGATTTTGACCTCGCGCGCGAGTTTCGCTGCACTCGCAGGAAGGCCGGATTTTCCAACCGAGAGCGTGCGTGCAAATAGCGCGGATCCCTGTTCGACGACAAGAACGTCGGTGGTCTTCGTGCCAATGTCGATGACCACCGCACACGGATGTTCGCTCGAGGACGGCACGAGCGCTATCGCTCCCGCGAGCGGAAATGCGCCGGCACCGACTCGTTCGGGTTCGTGACCGGTCGCCGCCTTGATGAGTTCGATCTGAGCCCGCACGTCGTCTGTCTTGGCAACGGTGACCATCACACGCATTTCGTTCGCATTTGGTGACGCGACCTTGCGATGATCAAAAACGGCCTCGGTAATGTCGAACGGCAGCTGCGCGTCGAGTTCAAAGGTCAGAATTTCATGAAGCTGTTTGTTCGCGCTCGAAGGAAGCGTCAGAACCTTTGTCGAGACCAATGATCCCGGCAGTGCCACCGCAACCGCATCGGAACTCGCAAGGGTCGCTGCGCCAAGAGCCGCTCGCACCGCTTCGGTAACCGCGAATTGCACGGGTTGGTCCTGCGCGATCTCAACCGCGCAAAGACCAAGCAGCTCGAGCCGACGCGATTGCCAGCGCATGACGGCGACCTTGACCGCAGCTTTTCCTATGTCGATGCCTATCCAAGCCATGCGTTCTCCTGCACTGTGACCGTGGACATTGTTGATGTTCGATTTTTTGCGGTCATAGGGCTACTCGATGCGAAAATAGAGAAGTCTCCCGCCATTCGCGGGTTGTGGCGGAAGCGCACCAGGCGGTGTCGTTCCGGTCGCGCCAGTCGCACCGCTCGGCGGTGCCTGAAAACCCTGTTGCTGAGCTGGGCGGAAATCGATCACCGAGTGGATCTTGACGCGAACGTCACGCGAAGTGGGCTGCGGCGCCGACTGCGTTTCGCCCGCACCCGCGTCTTGGTCGGGAACCGGCACTTTGGCAGGTTCCGTCGCCTTGAATTTGTGCTCCTTCACGACCCCAACCGCGTAGATCGAGAAAACCTTGCTCTCCGTCGCGATCATTTTCGTAAAATCGCCTTCGGAAAGAAACTTGACGGGTTTGATCCCTAAGCCCGTGAGCATGGGTCCGATCATGCCCCCACCCTTCGCGGTGGTCACAAACTCCTTCGGTGAGCCAAAGATCGGCGCGCCCATGCTGAACGCTTTGGCCATCGAGATGCCGCTCACGAAAGAAGCCATTTGAACCGGATCCGTACACATTTCCGTCCCTTGAACCGCCCCGGCGCACACGAGCGAAAGGAGCGTCGCCGAATTGGCTGAGTTCACGTTGACCGTGCCTTGTCCCCACACGGTGACATTGCGCTTCTTGGGATTGGTCGCATCCGGATCGATCAGCGTAAACCAAAGGTCATCGTTTACGCCGCGCACCATGTGGAGCTCTTCGAGCGAATCGAACGGTGCATTCTTGCGCTTGTAAGACTTCTTGAGCGAAGAATAAAACGCGTCTTCGATCCCGTTACTTCCAGCGCCGCTCGCGCGAAAATCGCAATTGTACGCTTGCTCATCGGGGTCCGCCCAGTCGAGCATTGCCGAACACAATTGCAGTCGATCGGTCACGTTGCCTTGCTCGTCACGGGTGTCGAACAAGAGGTTCAAGTTCGGCGGAGCGAAGTGCGACATCAATTGCTGCGCAAGCCGCAGTTGCGTCGCGGTGCTTGCTCCACCCGAATTCACATTGATCTTCGCGTCCTCGTCGACGATCTGCAGCTCGAACTTCCCACCCTTGAGGCCGACGTTCTTCGCACCCGAAAGATCGAGTCCCGCCGTGCCCGCAAACTCAGCCGACGCTTCATCATCGTTGAACGCACCAAGCAACAAATCGGCGTACTCCCAAATGGGGAGCTGCGGCGGCGTGCGCTTCATCATCATGAACAGCGGCGCAAGCGCTTGGCGCATCGTGGGCTCAGCGGCCAATAACAGGCGTGAGAGATAAATTGCGCTGCGCGCGTGGTACTCGGCTTTCATGCTGTCGCGATGAGCCATCGCTGCACCGAGCTCTGCACTTGTCTCTTCTTGAAACTCCGCGAGCATCGACGCAAGAACGGCGATGGCGCCAATCACCATGACGAGGGCAACGCCTCGCTCACGCTTCCGCGCGCGTCTCAGTCGCGAAGCATGGAAGGACGTCGCGCTCATTGTGTTGTCATCCCAAACCCGAGTGGCGCCACCAACGGAAGCATGAACTTGGTCGTCAACCGAATCTCCGCGGCCGGTGGTTCTGCCATGAGCACAAGAGTGACCCGGACCTCGATCGGGATTCGCCCGAACTGCATGTTGGTCTGCGTCGAGTCCCACCGATCGATCCATTGCCCTGTTGATGGCTCGAAGAACTTTACGCGGAACTCTTTGACGCCTTCGGCGAGCACCTGAACGATGCCGCCCTTCCTGAAGTCGGTATCGATCGGCGTCTGCTCGCGCCGAACGAGATCCAGCTTTTCGCCGCGCGACCTATCTCTCGATTGCGGTCGGTCGTCGTGCGCGGTGAAGTAGCTGACTTCCGCCTGGTCGGATTCCTTCGCGTCGCGCAAAAGGCGTCGATGCGCGAACGAAGTAAAGTCGACGCGAGCGAAATCGCCGCTCATTGCACTCACGAAACCGGTGTTGCGAACGACAAGCGCGACGTTGGCAGGTTGGTGCATCGAGATATATGCACTCTGCATCTCGCGCGTGATGCGATCGAGTGCTTGCCTTCCCTCCCGCGTGCGTTCAGCGCGGCGCTGTTCCATTTGTCTACCGCGGCCGAGCGTTTGGAAAGTGCCGTAGATGAGCACGGACACCATCGCAATGAGGCCGATCGTGAGCATGATCTCAACGAGCGTCATGCCGCGCAACGAACGGCCCACGCGCCTCATTTGACCCCCTGTGGAGGCAGCGGCACACCACCGTCACCGTCGGGGTTCATCGTGGCGATCAAACCCGTGCGCTCGGGATCCGTTATGAACTGAACGAACGAAAATGTCTTTTCGGTGATGCCTTCTCGCCACTTCACCGTGACGCTAACCCGCCTGATGCCGAGCTCGAGGACTGGCTTCAGCGACGGATAGAGAAGTCCAAATGCCATCGACACGAGACCGCCAGCGCCCTGCTGACCATATTGACCCGCAGCGCCCTGGCCGATCGCTTGAAGGCCACCGTCCATGTTGACAGCCGGCATGCCGCCATCGAGCGCGGCCGCTGCGATCGCACCCATCGGCGAGGGCGACGTGCCGCCGTCGGAAGACCCAAGGGCGTTCGGATTCGGTAGCACCACGCGCTCAATTTTCCACTCGCACGAGTAGCCACGGTGATCGTCGTCCTCGCAACAATGGTCTGAGGAGTCGATCTCGTCGACGAGGGGGTATCCCTTCACAATGAGGCGCTCTTCGAGTTCCGTCATGCGGCAACGTCCCAGCGCAGTGGCCTTCGCCATCCGAACCGCATTCGAATTTGACGCAACGAGACCCGTTTGTGAAGCCATCACCAAACTGATGGCGAGACTCAGGATGCCGACGGCAATCATCACTTCGAGGAGCGAAAAACCTCGGCGCGCGTTCGCTCCTTTCATCGCCCTTCGTCCTTGCGTTCGGACAGATCGGCCTCATCGGTGATCGCCTTCAGCTCGCGCGCGTCGCTGTAGACTGTCGCCTTACCGGTGAGCGGACTCGTTTCCACGCTGACGATCGTCTCGTCCATGCTTGGCGGCCGCGCCTTGTCACCGATGCTCAGCTGAATGACGGCGCGCTCGGTTTGACCGCCTGGCCAAAAGTAAAGATACGCACGCTCAGCGGTACGTGGATCGTCGTCGTGTGACGATTGCACGCGACGAAATCGAATGCCCGGCTGCAGCTTGAGCTTGCCCTTTTCGTCTGCCTCGGCGGTGCCTGAAGCGAGGTCGAAGGGCACCATCCTGTACGTTGCACGACCAATCTGAGGGGGCTGATTGTAGGTCTTGCCCTCGGCGACGGCGGCCTTCTCAGCAGTCGTGGCAGGATCGGCGCCCGCTGATGCGGCCGCGCCGTGCGTTTGCACAAGCATGGGGGCGTCGCTCTCCTCCATCCACACGAGGTTCTTGTCGATGTCGAAAACGAGGCGCGTCGTTCGCGATCGCGCGGCAGCGTGAAAGTACGCAACGCGAATCGCTGAAGTCACCGAAGTTGACGATCGCCTAAGACGCGCCGCCGGCAGTTTGGCCGATGCCGCGCCTATCGTGGTCGTGAGCAGAGCGATGAGCCCGATCACGATCATGATCTCGACAAGCGTCATGCCTCGCTGTGCTCGTGTCCACTTCATTGACGACTTCTTTCTCCTTCACGTTCTTGT
>JAHFDY010000128.1 GCA_023248735.1 Myxococcales bacterium | reverse complement strand
ACCCGATGGGCAACCCGTGAGTGATGCGTCAGGTTCCCTCAGCTGGGCCCGTTGGGCGATGCCAAACGGTGCGGAAACCGGACCAAACCCGACATCGTATTCAACCTCCAAAGACGGAGTCAATGAGGTCGTAACCGACGCAGTGACGAAACTCGTGTGGCAGCGAGCCGCGTCTGCCAAGGCGATCGGCGTCGCGGATGCGCGAACGCAGTGCACGAAGCTCGGAAGTGGTTGGCGTCTCCCGACGAGAATTGAGTTGGTCAGCTTACTTGACTACGGACGGTCTGCTCCACCGTATATCGATCTTGGCGCCTTTCCTGCGGCGCCGTCCGGGCAGTTTTGGACGACGTCGCCCGTGCGCGCACCCTCCAACAGCGCTTCCTATTGGAGTGTGGATTTTGGCAAAGGGGCAGTCGAGACGAGCGGCTCTGACTCCGAGCGTTACGCCCGATGCGTGAGGCTGCCTTGAGCCGCTCTTTGAGGAATCGATTCGTGGTGAGCGGCCTAGGTATCGCGTTGTTTTCGTTTGGTGCGCACGCCCGCGCACCGGCTGGTCAATACCAAACCTTCGACCAAGGCGACGATACGATTCGCGACGCACGAACGAAGCTCGTTTGGCAGCGGGCGGTAGCCCCTCAGCTCACCTGGGCTGCCGCCGCACAGACTTGCGACACATTGCAGCTCGGTGGAAACACGTTCCGTCTTCCGACGGTGAAGGAACTTCTGTCGATCGTCGACGAGGAGGTTGACCACGTCTACGTCGGCACCGACGAGTTAGAGCCTCGCGCGATCGATAGGTTTGCGTTTCCGGGCACGCCAGGGGCGTTATTTTGGACTTCGACGAAAGCGGGCAGCGATGCCTTCGTGATCGACTTTCGTTACGGCAACACCCAAACGCTCCCACTCGACCTCAAACTCGCCGTTCGTTGCGTCGCAAATTAGAAAGAAACGGATTTTCCTTCAAAAACGAGCCCGTCTAACGGAACGGCGCACCCTTCCCGAGGCGCTCAACAAATGGGATGAGGTCGTCGCATTCTGAGAGAGGAAGCGGATGTTCCTCGAGCGGGTCGCTCGCGACGTCGAGGCAACTCCAACGTGCGTCGCCTTCCATCGCCCAAATTTTCTTGCTGCCCTTCATCGCGCCCCAATTGCGAAACGCGCACGCAACGATCTCGCTGCAGTTCGTCATGAACTTCGGTACGGAGGGATCGCTTCCACCTCGCAGGAGGCTTTTGCCGGGTAGCTTCGCGCGTAGCTCGAGAAGCTTGTCGGAATCGAGGACACCCATCAGATCGAGAAGTGTCGGAAGAATGTCGATTTGCGTGACAGGCACGCGTTCGAGCGATTGTAACGACGAGCGTTCGGCATCGCTCAGCGTCGTTGTCGGAGCATCGATCCAAAACGGCACGTGAATCTCCGCGTCGAGCATCGTACTGGTGTGGCCCACTGCCCCTCGTTCGCGCATTTGTTCGCCGTGATCGGATGTGAAGACAAATACCGTTTTCTCACCGTAGGGACGCGCCCGAACGGCTTCGATAAAACGCGCAACGCGCTTGTCTTGCGCGTAAATGGCATCCTTGTATCGGTTGTGCACTTGCTCTTGGTCGCCGCGCCCAAACGCGACGCGTTGTGGCTGAAAGGGAGCGTCCGTGGCGTCGATTTCGTATGGGAAGTGAGTGTTCGATAGGTGCACGACACCGACGAATGGCTCGGGGAGCGAGTCCAAGTCTTGGAGGGCGCGATCCATAATGGCGCCGTCCGGAGCGCCCACTTCGTAACTGGCCTTGGAATCAATCTCGGTTGCGCTCACCGTTTTGTCGAGAGGGAGGCCGAGAAGCCATGTGCCGTGGTTACCAAAGAGCAAGTTCTGAGCGGTCCAGTAGCCGGTCCCGAAGCCGGCGGCGTGGGCGTACTCCCAAACAAGAGGCATCTGGTGGTACGCCGCGCGTGTCGCCTCGACGGGAACGCCAGACCAGATGACGGCGATCGAAATGGCGGTCGTCGAATCGAGAGAGCGCATCTGCTCGAGCTCCAAGCGATTTGGGACAACGCGTTGCGTGAAGGGTGTCGTCTTGCAATCGCGATCGCGCTTCTTGCATACGTCGCTCGCCCTTACCGACTCCGTTACAATGAGAAGCACGTTGCGCGGCATCGCAAGCGAACGTGTGAGAGAAGCTATGGGTAGTGGCGATCGCGCCTCCGGCTGAAGGCGTGACACTCTCCCGTCCCACCTTGCACGCGCAAGACCTGTCAGAGCTGAGAAATAGAGGACATCCGGAGTGGCGGCTTGTTCACTCCCGGTTGCGGTACCGCCCAGCGTGAATGCGGCGAGTAAGCTAATGACTGCAAGGTCAATGTGCTTACGCAAATTGGAAATCGAGATTCTCTGAAGCGCAAGAGGCCACAGGCAAACGAGCAGCAAGGGGGGCGCGACTGCTAGCGAAAAAGTTCCCGCGTCCGCAAGGATTTGCTGACCGACGCTTGGCAGCATGCTTGTCCCGACGAGAACCGCTCGTTCGTTGAGATAGCTGTGGAAGCGCCCGAATAGGTAGCCCTGGCCACCCCAGGCGAGGCTTGCAAAACCGACGACGACGCCAACTGCGAGCACTCGGGGCGCGCCGCGCGTGTGCGCGATCACTCGACACAGTGAACCCCACACGACAATCGTGACAATCGATGTTACAATGTAGAGGCGAACCGCCGACGCTTCCCAGCTGGCGATGTTCGCCCAGCGTCGCCCGACATCGGTGATGATGATGACAGCGCCTGGTAACGCAAAGCCAAGGACGCTCGCGATACGGCGCAGGACCGTTTGCTGCGGCCGCTCAGTGGAGGTGGCAGGTTCCGCCCGGGTCGCACTCCTCTTGTTTGCCGAAGAGTCGATAGCGGTTCTTTGCGATGAGTCGGTATGCAATATCGGCAAGTTGCTTGATGATGGGGAGATAGTAGAGATAGCCGATGACGCCAATCACGCGTAGCGAACGAACAACACGTGCGATCGCTGCAGCCCCCACGTAGACTTTTCCGTCGGGCGCCACAACGTGCATAGCAGTCATTGCGGCGTCGTATGTGACAGACGGGTAGCGACTGAGAGCGTTGTCTTCCTGGAAGTTCTCGCTGCGGATTCGCGTGGGACCGAAGCGTTGCGCGAGCTTCTTTGCGCTCTGCGTGCAGAAACGGCACTTCCCGTCGTACAAAACGACGAGTTTTTGCTCGGGTTCGATCGTCACGATCTGAGCGTAAGGCCGTAATTTCATGCAGGCAAGGACTGCTCATTGCGTCATTGCGCAATGATGTATAATAAGACTGTCGTGACCGCTACAGCCGTCGCTCAACGTTGGGAACTCTACCGCGTGCTTAGCGAGCCTGCGAGGCTTCGCTTGCTCGCGCTCGCAGCGCAGGAAGAGCTCGCCGTGTTTGAGCTCGCGGAACTGATGCGCGAGAGCCAACCCAATGTGTCGCGCCACGCTTCGGCACTTCGGGACTTCGACTTGCTCGTCGTGCGACGCGAAGGGACGCGCCTTTTCGTGCGCATGAACGACGCGCTCGCGCAGGACGCGGTCGTGCGTGATGCACTCGCTGCGGGTCGCGCGATGTGTGAGGCAGACGGCGCGCTCGATCGCGTCGCGCAAGTGATCGCTGCCCGTGAGGTGCAGACCCGCGAGTTCTTTTCGCAAGCGTCGGGTGGCAAGCCGCTTGAGGTCGCGTCGGAACTCGGTGCCTACCTTGCGGCCCTCGGGAGCCTCCTTCCGCGAAGAGAGATCGCCGTCGACGCCGGTACGGGAGATGGCAGGTTGCTTGACGTTCTCGCGCCGGTGTTTGCGCGCGTCGTTGCGTTCGATCGCTCTGCGGCCCAACTCGCACTTGCAAGGGAACGCGTCATCTCACGCGGCTATGAGAACGTCGAGTTGTTGCATGACGAGATCGACTCGAAGCATGTGCGTAAGTCGCTCGGTGGCAAGGCTGACGTCGTGTTCGCCTCGCGCGTTGTCCATCACGCGCCGAAACCTGGCGAGTACATTGCCGCGCTCGCCAGGCTTTGCCGTCCATCAGGTGCGCTTGTGGTGATCGACTACGTGCGCCACGATAACGAGGCGATGCGTTCGCAAGCCGATGTGTGGCTCGGGTTTGCGCCCGGGGAGCTCAAGCGATTCGCGCGCGATGCGGGCTTTGAACGCGTGGTTGTGACGCCGCTTCCAAAGGCATTGCGTGGGCAGGGAATAGACAAGGAACTTGACTGGCAAGTGATGTGTGCGGTTGCAAAGAGTGTGCAGCCTGATTAACGAAAGGAAACTGTGATGAGTACGAATTACAAAGTCGCTGACGTTGGACTCGCCGGCTGGGGCCGCAAGGAAATCGCCATCGCCGAGAGCGAGATGCCTGGCCTCATGGCGCTGCGCGAAGAGTTCGGTCCAAAGAAGCCACTCAAAGGCGCCCGCATCGCGGGCTGTCTTCACATGACGACTCAGACGGCCGTGCTCATCGAAACGTTGACCGCGCTCGGTGCGGAAGTCACCTGGACGAGTTGCAACATCTTCTCAACGCAGGACCAAGCGGCCGCCGCAATCGCCGTAACAGGCGTTCCCGTGTTCGCGTGGAAGGGCATGACAGAGGACGAGTACAATTGGTGCATTGAGCAGCAGCTCGTCGCATTTCCTGGTGGCAAGGGCCCGAACATGATTCTCGACGACGGCGGCGATCTCACGATCGTCGCGCACGAGAAGCATCCGGAGCTCTTCAGCGGTGCCGATCCGATTCGTGGCATTTCTGAGGAAACCACGACGGGCGTTCATCGCCTCTACGAGATGGCAAAGAACGGCACGCTCAAGGTGCCAGCGATTAATGTAAACGACTCGGTTACGAAATCAAAGTTCGACAATCTGTACGGTTGTCGTGAGTCGCTCGGCGACGGCCTCAAGCGTGCGACTGGCGTCATGTTCGCCGGCAAGGTGGCCGTCGTTGCCGGCTACGGCGATGTGGGCAAGGGTTGCGCGCAGTCGCTTCGCGGTCTTGGCGCGCGCGTCATCATCACGGAAATCGATCCCATCATCGCACTTCAAGCCGCGATGGAGGGTTACCAGGTCACGACGATGGAGAAAGCGGCCAGCATGGGTGACATTTTCGTCACTGCTACGGGCTGCAGCAGCATCATTCGCGCCGAACACATGAAGGCCATGAAAGATCAGGCCATCGTTTGCAACATCGGCCACTTCGATTGCGAGATCGATATTTCGTGGCTTGAGAAGAATCCTGAAATCAAGGAAGAGAACGTTAAGCCACAAGTCGACCAGTTCATCTTCGCAGACGGCAAGCGCATCACCGTACTTGCGCGTGGTCGCTTGGTGAACCTCGGGTGCGCGAACGGCCACCCATCATTCGTCATGTCGACGAGTTTCTCGAACCAAGTCATCGCGCAGCTCGAGCTCTGGGCGAACTACAAGAAGTACGAGAAGAAGGTTTACATGCTGCCTAAGAAGCTGGACGAAAAAGTCGCGGCGCTTCACCTGAAGAAGCTCGGTGTCGAGCTCACCAAGCTCACAGCGGAGCAGGCGAGCTACCTCGGCGTTTCAGTGGATGGCCCGTTCAAGCCCGAACACTATCGGTACTGATCGAGGCCGCGTCGATCGCGAATCCGGCACGCTCTCCTTTCCGGGAGAGCGCCGCTAACCGACGTCCTTCCGTGCACAGTCCGCCAGCTCATTCGCCCACGCACGGAGCTTTGCTTCGTCGGGCCCCTCGAGCATGATTCGCAGTTTTGCTTCCGTGCCGCTCCAACGGATGAGCACACGTCCCTCGTTGCCGAGCGCCTTTTCGACCCGCGCGGTGTGCGCTTCGAGTCGTGCCATTTGATCGAGCGGCTTCTTCGACGATAGCGACACGTTCTCCATGACCTGCGGCACGCGCTCCATCGCGCCTGCCGCAAGTTCGCTCGCGGTCTTTCCCGTACGGAGCATGAGCGCGAGCACCTGGAGCGCGCCGATGATGCCGTCACCCGTCGATGCATGGTCGAGGAAGATCAAGTGTCCTGACTGTTCGCCACCGAGGTTATAGCCACCGTTGCGCATCGCTTCGACGACGTGGCGATCGCCAACCGCCGTACGCAAGAGCCGTACGCCGTCACGCGCGAGTGCTCGCTCCAGGCCAAGGTTGCTCATGACCGTCGCGACGACGCCATGATTTTTGAGCTCGTTGTCGCGAAGCATGCGCTGCGCACACATCGCCATGACGACATCGCCATCGATGACTTGGCCCTTTTCGTCGACCAGAATGACGCGGTCCGCGTCGCCGTCGAGCGCTATGCCCAATACTGCACCGCGCTTGATCACCTCTGCCCGCATGTTGTCTGGATGAAGCGCGCCCGCGTCGCGGTTGATGTTCACGCCGTTGGGTTTCGCACCCATCGTGAAGCAGAGTGCGCCGAGTTCGCTAAGCGTCAGTGGTGCGACTTTGTACGCGGCGCCGTGAGCGGCATCGACGACCACGCGTACGCCGTCGAGCGTGAGATCGCGTGGAAACGTCTGCTTAAGGAACGTGACGTATCGCCCTTTGGCGTCCTCGATGCGATCGGCGCGGCCGATGCCGGGACCTGTCTTGCGCGAGCCGAGCATCCACTCGTTGCGAATGAGATTCTCGAGTTCCGCTTCGAGTTCGTCGGGCAGTTTGAAGCCGTCGGCGCCGAAAATTTTGATGCCGTTGTCTTGATACGGATTGTGACTCGCACTGATCACAATACCCGCATCGGCACGCATGCTCACCGTGAGGTGTGCGACCGCAGGAGTCGGTATCGGACCGCAAAGGATGACGCGCCCGCCCATCGAGCAGATGCCTGCCGAAATGGCTTGCTCGATCATGTAGCCCGAGAGCCGCGTGTCTTTGCCGATCAGAATACGTGGCGTATGCCGCTTGCCGCGTCCGGCGACGTAAGTGATGGCCCGGCCTAGTTGAAGGCACAACTCTGGCAGCATTGGGTGCTCGTTCGCCGTTCCTCGAATGCCGTCGGTTCCAAACAGGAGTCGCTCGGGCGCCTTGGTTGCGGGTGGCGGGATGCTGGCTGCGCCCCTTGGAACGAACGCGGAGGCTGGCCGACTCACAGACGGGATGCTCACGGGACCTCCGCTCTGTGCCGGCAAACTCTCCGAGTCTTGCGATCGAGATTTCGGACGCTCGCTCGGAGTGGCGCGTGCCTTCGGCGAATCGCTCGCGCGGCTAGAGCGCAAGGTGGCCTGGGGATCGTACTTTGCTTTGGTGATCTTGGTCATCATTAGTCTCGAAAGTTGACGAACTGCAATTCCAGGCCAAAATCATTGGCCTTTACGGACTGGATGGCGGTCTGCAAGTCGTCCTTGTTCTTGCCGCTGACGCGAACGCTTGCTTCATGAATCGAGCTCTGCACCTTGAGCTTGGCGTTCTTGATGTGCAGGACGATCTCCTTCGCTTTTTCTGTTTCGATGCCGTCTTTGATCTTGACCAAGATCTTGGCGCCGCCCTTCGGTGTGGGTTCGGGTTTTCCAACGTCGAGAAACTTCAGCGACACCTTGCGCTTGATGCACTTCTCCTGAAAGACCGTGAGCGCGGCCTTGACGCGTTCTTCACTGCTTGATCGAAACACGATGCCGTCCTTGTTCTGCTCAAGTTCGGTGTCGGTGTCTTTGAAGTCGAAGCGCTGGCCGATCTCTTTTTGAGATTGTTGGAACGCGTTATCGACTTCGTGGCTCTGCACTTTTGAAACGATGTCAAAGCTGGGCATCTTTGCCGTCTCCGTACGGGGGCGCGATTATCTCGCGTCGCGTGGCTAAAGAGCAACTGGCGGATCGCGCGGAAGGCCTAGTAATTCGCTTCGTGCTTGCCCAACCAAGTGAAGAGACCCCGAAACGAGGACATAGGGCGCCCGGGTCCGTGCCATGGTGAGTGCCTCTGTGAGGTCATGTGTTATCGTGCCCGGCCATCGCGCCGCGAGCTCGTTGGGATTTGCGGCTGCGCGTCCCTGGGGCGCCACGAAAAAACGATGCCCCGAAAGCGGCGCAAGCGCGTCCAAGATTTCGGGCCACGCTTTGTCGGCCAATGCCCCAAAAATCAGTGCGCATTGGGATGGCGGTTTGTGGAGCGCGTCGACGAATGTTGCGAGCGCTTCCGCGCCGTCAGGATTGTGCGCGCCGTCGAGAATGAACGTAACGCGATCGATCTCCAATTGCTCGCATCGTCCCGGCCAACTCACATGGGTTAGGCCGCCTCGCCGCGCGACGCGAGAAACGCCGAGCTCCTCGCCGATAGTCCAGGCGATGGCTGCGTTGAGGCGCTGGTGCTGCCCGGCAAGGCCGAGTGTGACGCTCGCAATGTCTTCAGTCGCATCCTCTCGCACGCTGGAGGCGAGGGTCGCGCCGTGCTCACCGGCAACGCGCTCAATCACACCACGAACCTCGGAACACATCTCGCCAACGACCACTCGACCTCCGCTCTTGATGATCCCAGCCTTCTCGCGCGCGATTTCACTCAGGGTCGTTCCTAGGCGATCGGTATGATCGAGCGCGATTTTCGTAATCGCAGCGACGCGCGGCGTTGGAATGACATTGGTCGCGTCGAGCCTTCCCCCGAGTCCGACCTCGAGGATGACGCGATCGCATTTTGCCTCGCGAAACGCGAGGAACGCGGTGAGTGTTGCGACCTCAAAAAACGATAGATCGGGCTCACGGGTGAGGACTTCATCGAGTATGCGATCGAGACGAGTATCGTCAATTTGCTCGCCCGAAATTTGAATTCGTTCCGCGAATTGTAACAGGTGAGGTGACGTGTAAAGACCGGTGTGATCGCCCGCAACTCGAAGGATGCTCTCGGTCATAGCGCAGACTGAGCCTTTGCCGTTCGTACCTGCGACATGCACAATTTCGTAACCTCGCTCGGGGTGACCAAACCGCTCGCACGCGCGCTGCATCGGCTCGAGACCAAGACGCATTCCGAGTGGAACGCGCCCGTAGAGTCTTTCGAGAGTGCGGGGCAAATCGGTCATTGCGATCGCGATAGAAGGCGCAGGATCGTTGCGATTTCGCTCTTGAGGTTGTGCCGGTGCACGATGCGGTCAACGGTGCCGTGCTCAAGTAGGAACTCGCTTCGCTGAAAGCCGGCCGGGAGCGTTTGACCTAACGTTTGCTCGATCACGCGGGGGCCAGCAAAGCCAATGAGGGCCTTGGGTTCGGCGAGGTTAACGTCGCCCTGAAGCGCGAAGCTTGCCGCCACACCGCCGGTGGTGGCATGGCGGAGGACGCTAATAAATGGAAGGCGAGCGTCGCGAAGCTTCTCTCTCGCGGCGACCGTTTTCGCCATCTGCATGAGGCTCAAGATGCCCTCCTGCATGCGCGCGCCGCCGCTTGCTGAAAGTAATACGACGGGTAACGAATTCGCGATCGCGTGCTCGAAGGCGCGGGCAATGACCTCGCCGACCACGCTGCCCATCGACCCGCCCATGAATTCGAAGGCGAAGGCGGCGTAGACAATGGGGAGACCATCAATGCTGCCGCGGCCGCTCACGATGGCGTCAAGGAGGCCGGTATTCGCTTGCGCACGTGCGAGTCTCTTGGCGTAAGGCTGGTCGTCGACGAAGGTGAGCGGATCGGTCGCGACAAGGTTGTCATCACAGGGTGCGAATGATCCAGTGTCGAGAAGCAGATCGCACCACGCCTTGTGGCCCATAGCGTGATGATGCTCGCACTCAGGGCAGACGCCGTGGATGAACTGCGTGGCGACCAAAATGGCACCACATCCGTCACATTTCTTGAAGGGGTTTGGAGTCAAGAAAAGCGCATCTCCGACAGATGTCGGTCCACGATCAACTTTGGTTCGGTCACCTTGGCGACGTCAGCGGCCGATACTCCCGGTGCAACCTCGACGAGCGTGAGCCCGCTTGCGTCGACATCGATCGTGGCAAGCTCAGTGATGATGCGATGGACCACGCGCTTCCCCGTGAGCGGCAGGTTGCATTCGCGCAGTATCTTGGGAGTACCGTCTTTTGCGGCGTGATCCATGATGACGACGACGCGCTTCGCACACGCGACAAGATCCATCGCTCCGCCCATACCCTTGACCATCTTGCCGGGGATCATCCAGTTGGCGAGGTCGCCTCTTTCGGACACCTGCATAGCGCCCAGAATTGCGAGATCGATGTGACCCCCGCGAATCATGGCGAAGCTCTCCGCACTCGAGAAGAATGCGGAACCGTCAAGCATCGTGACCGTTTCCTTGCCCGCGTTAATGAGGTCCGCGTCGATCTCTGCGTCGGTGGGATACGGGCCAATGCCGAGAAGCCCGTTTTCGCTTTGAAGAACGACTTCGACACCTTTTGGAATGTAGTTGGCGACGAGCGTCGGCATGCCGATTCCGAGGTTGACGTAGTAGCCGTCGCGCAGTTCTTGCGCGGCCCGTTGAGCGACTTGTTCGCGTGAGAGTGCCATGGTGATTAGCTCTTCCTTGTCGTGCGGCGCTCAATGCGCTTTTCGTATCGCTGCCCCTTCACAACCCTTTGTACGAAGATGCCCGGGGTGTGAATGTGGTCCGGGTCGAGTTCACCAACCTCAACGATTTCCTCGACTTCGGCGATCGTGATGCTCCCGGCCGTTGCCATCATTGGGTTGAAGTTCATCGCGGTGTGTCGGTAAACCAAGTTGCCGAATCGATCGGCCTTCCACGCCTTGACGATCGCGAAATCGCCTGTGATCGCCGGTTCGAGAACGTAACTACGACCGTGAAAGTCGCGCGTCTCCTTTTTCTCGGAGGCTTTGGCAACCTTGCCGCCGTCACCATACTTAAGTGGCATGCCGCCATCGCTCACGACGGTGCCTGCGCCCGTGGGCGTATAGAATGCGGGGATGCCAGCGCCGCCTGCTCGAAGGCGTTCGGCCAGGGTACCTTGCGGACAGAGCTCGACTTCGAGTTCCCCCGACAGGTATTGGCGCTCGAACTCCTTGTTCTCGCCGACGTAGCTGGAGATCATTTTGGCGATCTGTCGATTGCGTAGGAGGATGCCAAGACCGAAGTCGTCAACACCGCAGTTGTTGCTGACAACCGTGAGGGCCGTTGGTCCGAGCTCGCGCAGCGCTGCGATGCAATGTTCAGGAATGCCGCACAAGCCAAACCCGCCGGCGAGCACGGTCTGCCCGCTTTTGATGTCGCGGCACGCCTCGAGGGCTGAAGCCATCACCTTGTTCATGGCCATGACCGTACCAAGGTCAGTCGGCAGGAGGCAACGTCCGCAAAGTTGCCCCACTTTGTTTGAGTATGCTGCGGTCGGGCCATGACCACTGCGTCGCGGTTCATGATTCTGGGCGCGGCAATCGCCCTCTCGCTCGTTACGTTGCGAGCGGGTAACGCCGATCCACGACGGCACGTGGCGGTTGTGCGGCCCGCTGCGTCGCTTCGGTTTGGAAAGAGTGTGGGCTCGCCGACCGAAGGTAAGCTCATGGGCGGTGCGCACCTTGAAGAGGCCCCGTACCTACGCATCCTGCCGAGTCACGCGGCGGGCGACGTTCGTTGGGGCGTCGCGCCATTGGTTCAGGCGATTGACCGTGCCGCCCGCACGGTGCGGGCGAAGTATCCGGAAGCGGTTGCCTCGGTGGGCCATCTGTCACGCCCCGGTGGTGGCGAAATCGATCGTCACCGGTCACATGAAAGCGGCCGGGATGCCGATATCGCGTTTTACGCCCACAACCGCAAGGGCAAGACGCTGATTCCTGATGCACTCACGCAATTCGGCGAAGGTGGCGCAGCAACACATTGGAAGGGGGCGTTCTTTGATGAAGCCAAGACTTGGACCTTTATTCAAAGTCTCGTTTCCGATCCCCAAGCGCGCGTCACCCATATTTTTATCGCAAGCCACCTGCGGCGTCGATTGCTCGAGTACGCCGAAAAGGCGGGTGCGCCAGCGGGTGCGCGCATTCGGGCCGCGAGCGTGATGATGCAGCCCACGGGCTCGCTGCCGCACGATGATCACTTTCACGTGCGCGTTTCGTGTCCCGGGGGTCAGAAGGGGTGCGTCGAACGACCCGCCGCTCCGAAGCGCGCGAAGCACCGCAAGAAGCCTGGAAGACGACGTGGCGCGCCGGCTCATTTCGAGGCCAAGCGCAAAGATGTCCACGCACATCCGAAATCGATGGCAGAGGAAACTGACGAATACAACACGAAGCAGATCGTTCAAGAAGTTGACGATGATGCTCCGGCTGCGGCGTTGACGAAGGTTGAGGGAGACTGAGTTCTTTGTGACGTCGCCATGCGTGGCGCTCCCACTTGCGGATACACGCACGCTTTCCCATTTTTCGTATCGTCTGCGCACGGCGCTGAAGGCTTTGCACCAACGTGCCGTCTCACGGCTTAGGAGCAGTGTGCGCTGCGGGAGGATTTGGAAATGCGGTTCTATGTACTTGCCCTTGTTGGGGCCTCGATCTCCGCAACCGCTAATGCGGCGTTGCCTTCAAAATGGACGGTTAACGTTCCGGGCATAGGCGCGGTGAATCTCGCGAAGGATGGCGTGTCTTTCAAAGGTACGACCCAGACCAGCGGGGACCTCGGCACCATCACGTTCACGGGCGACTACAGCGAGACGGGGGCGTTTCACCTCACCGGCACAGCCTCTGGTGGATTGCGTCCCTTTCAATCGGCGTCGGGTTTCGGCAAACTCCCGGGGCTGCAGAAGCTCACGATCGGCACGCCAACGCTGACTCTCAAGCGCGACCTTTTGAGCAGCACCATCAAGCTTGAATTTTCAGGGACCGTTACGAGCGGAGCCACTGGAGTGGACCTCAAGGGGTTTGCGTTCCTCGACGCCGCCGGCGCACTGCACGCGGGAGCGGCTGGCGTGGCGACAGGCGACTGGAACCTGCGCGACGTGCATCCCTATCTCGCTGCGAACTACGTCGCGAATCAGTTGGCGCTCACGAGTATCCGATTCGCGCTGTCGACGGACCAAGTTGATGAAACGAATCGGAGCTCTCTCGGCATTGATGCAACGTGGGGGCGGATGCCCGCAGGGTTGTATCTTTTTGGAAACGTGGCGCTCTCACCGGTTGGGGCGAGTCCTGGCAGCTGCCAGTACTCGAAGGCGCTTCCGCAGCTACTTACCTGCGCAAACCGACTGGCGGGAAACTCCGCAAGCTCGGTTCCACTTTTGCTCGCGGTCGACTCCACCCAATTTGTGTTCAAAGCCGGTCTGCCGGCCAATCTGAAACTGCGCCCGCAGCCGTCGTACAGCCAACGAAAAATCGGCGTTGAAGTGGCGGAGCCCGTCAAGTGGGCGATTCGCGCGACAATGGGTACGGCGCCTGAGTTCTCCATCGGCTTCGAAGGCGCGCTGCGCTTGACGCTGCCCTGCAAGGGGTGCCCGCAGCCCATTGTCAAAGGGAGCGTGGACTACACGTCGCACAACCGCTTCGAGGGTCGATTGTCCGCGTACAACTTCGCGATTGGCGGCGTTAAGGTTGACGAGCTCACGGCGCAGGCGGCCATCGACCCCGTAATTTTCGCGGCGACGGGGCTTCCGAGCGATCCGGCACTCGTCGCGAAGATCAAATTGGGTAACGCCGCGTTTGACTTCGTGATGCGTCCTGAGGTCGGTTTGTTCGAGGCGCGAATGAGGGACGGTTCCCTCGGCTATCTCATGGGCCAGGTCCCATCGTTCGCACCGTACGCTTCGCGAGTCCCGCCGATGTTTCGCGATTTGATGCTCACCGACGCTCGCATGTACTTCGCTCCCGTGGCGACCACGATTGGCGACGACGACTTTCCCGCTGGCGTAGCCGCCCTGGGGCAACTCACAGACTATCTGAAGAATCAAACGCTGATTCGCGCCACGATGGCGGCGGACGGTGTCAGGGTCAAAGCCCTTTGGCAAAACTCCGCTGCGACGTCCATCCTTGACGAGATTAGCCGGCTCGCAGCCAAGCTTGGATGGACGATCACGACCCAACAGAAAGAGAAAATCAGGCAGACCTTCTCTCTGAATACGGTCAAGCTCGACGCATTCGTACACGAGACGGGGATCGTGGATTTCCGCGGAACCTGGATTGGCACGATCCAAGGAAAGCCCATTGCACGTGCGGCGGCTCTGACCGGTCAATCGCTCGAGGAGGCGTTCCAGGCCGTCTTGCGCAACATCATCGAGTCCGAGTTGCGACGCCGTTACGGTTCGTAGAGAGAGTGCCCTTTGGTTGTTAGGATCATTGACGACAGGTCAGCCATGAGCTGATGAGAGCCGGATGACGGTCTCCCACCAGATGTTCCTTGAGGCAATCGCCCAGAAGCGGCGGCTTTCGGTGAGGTTCAACCATCCGAAGGAAAAGCGCGAGCTCGTGTGCATTTGCGCCGCCCTCGATTTCGGACCCTTGCGTGGGGCGATTGACACCCGCGATCGCTACCAAT
>JAHFDY010000127.1 GCA_023248735.1 Myxococcales bacterium | reverse complement strand
CGGCATCTTTTTGGGACATACCTTTGTGCTTACGTAACGGCAGCGCGACATTTTCCACGCAGGTCATCGAGTCGAACAGGGTCGAGTGCTGAAAGACCATCGCGCACTTCATGCGCACGGGAAGCATGCCCTGTTCGTCTTTACGGGAGATTTCCTCTCCATCGAGCCAAATTTCGCCGCCGTCTGGGTAGAGCAGCCCGATCAAGTGCTTGATGAGTACGCTCTTGCCGACGCCCGATGCGCCGATGATGAAGAAGACCTCGCCCGTGTTGACGTCAAAGGAAACGTCACTCAAAACCGCTTTCGAGCCGAACGATTTTTTGATGTTTCGAAATGAGATCATCGGGAGGCGGACTCAGGTCGGGAAGATCATTAGCGACGCGCCAGAAATGAAGAAGTTCATGATGATAATCGTGAGCGAGCAATTGACGACGGCGCGCGTCGTGGCCCAACCAACACCCTCGGATCCGCCATGGGTCGAAAGGCCGCAGTAACCGCTCACGACAGGAATCGCGCCGCCGTATGCGATGCACTTCGTCGCGCCAGTGATCACGTCGCCGGCGTCGATGAGTTGCATGCTGAAATACGCGTCCGCCGACACATCGAAGAAGATCCTGGCCGTCGCAAAACCCGTAAGGAATGCGATCGTTCCTGCAATGACAATGAGCACGGTGGTCATTACGAGGCTGGCCAAGAACTTTGGCACGATGAGGAAGTCGACTGGGTCCGCTGCGCTCATGCGCAAGGCGTCAACCTGCTCGGTGACGACCATCGATCCGATCTCCGCAGCGATACCGGCGCCGACGCGTGTAGACAGCATGAGCGCCCCGATTGACGCCGCGAAATCACGCACAAGTAGTTCCAGATACGTCGGACCCAAGAGCGAAAAGTCAGGGACGATGCGCTGCGTTTGCAGACCGGACTGATAGACCATGATCATGCCGATGCAACCCATCGTGACGCAAAGAAAGAAGAGCGATCGATTGCCGATCTCAAACATCTCGGCCGCGACCGCGCCTTTTTCACGTCTTCCTCGAAACGTATAGTAAAGCGTCCTGACGAAAAGCGAGTAAAGACCGCGACCAGCGCCAACGAGCGAGAGCGCTTGGGCGCCAAGATCGTAGACCTCCGCGTGGATCACCCCCTGATCGGCGATGCGAGCGTGTTCGACTTGCTCGCCCATGTCAGCCCATCACGAAGCTAACGAGAAAGTCGACGACGAAGATGCTAGCCGCAGCTGCGACGACCATCGCGTTGACCGCGCGACCAACGCCCGGTGCGCCTCCGGTCGTTGCGAGCCCGAAGTGACAACTCGAGAGCGCGATCATCAGACCAAACACGACCGCCTTGATGAGCCCGTTGGCGACGTCGCTAAAGTGGAGCAGGGTCGTGAGCCCGTCATAGAAAGTTCGCGGTGTCACGTTCAGGAAGCCTTGACCGGTGTAGGCGGCACCAACAAGTGCGAGAGCGTCGGCGTAGATCACCATCGCAAACAGCGTGATGATGATGCCCAAAAATCTGGGGACGATGAGAAATGAAATGGGATCGATGGCGAGTGCGCGTAGGGCGTCGATCTGATCGGTGACCACCATCGTGCCGAGCTCGGCGGTATTGTTCGCGCCCACACGTCCGGAGATCATCAACGCGGTAAGTAGCGGCCCGATTTCACGCAACACGCCGAACCCCGCGCCCCAACCGAGTAGCGACTCCGCACCGGATATTCGCTTGATCAGTGGCGCGGCCTGAATAACGACGATCGCGCCCGTGAACAAAGCGACAACGAACACGATCGGAAGCGACTTGACCGCCATCTTGTAGAGGTTTCGCTTGAACTCCGGCAAGTCGAGTTGGAGTCGGACGAGGCGGCTGAGAATTCGGACCAACAGCAGCGCCATTCCTCCAACAACCTCGAGGATGCCCATGGTGGATGCACCGAGGGACGCGAGCATGTTGTAGACGATCGATCCTCTTGGTGCTTCCAGCGGCTGGGCAGCTGACATCGCTTGTTACGGTACACGGCAAATTACGCTCTCGTCGAGAATGACGGCATGTTGCTGGGTTGAGCGCGAAACTGCTTGCGTCACAAGGCGAGCAACCATTCCGTGCCTTGGGCCACTAGTTCCACCACCACAAGCACACACACGACCACGAGCACTCCGAACAGCGCGCCGACCATGGATCGACGCGTGCGCACAAAGTGTACGAACAGCGAAAAGAGGGCCAGCGGCATGAACACGAGCGCGAACACAACAGGCGCCATGCGGGACGCTGGCGGCCACGCGCGCGCCATCTGGTTTGCAGTTAGCTTGCGCTCGTCGCGATCTAAAATGAACTTCGATAACGTCATTACCGTGGCGATAACGACGAACAGCGTGATGAAGCTTGGTTCATCGTCGGTCGCAGGCGCTCGCGAGATCGCGGGTGCAGATTCAGCAACGAGAGACGAAATTGCAAGCAACATGGGACGCTCGGAAACGGGACTGAACGCGTTCTAGGTGATAAGTTCGAAGTACGACATGCGAAAGTACAGCCTATCGATTCTCTGGGTCGCGTCGTCGATGCTGGGGTGCAGAGGCTACGAAGCTGGGAGCGATCCGGGGGACGTTGGCGTTGACGCTCAATCGGTAGTGGACGCAGCGGTGGACGCGACGGTTGGTGCCGATGCAGCGATCGACGTACCTCGCGATCGATTTCCGATAGATGTTGACGAAGGGTCCGTCAAGGATGTCGGACCCGATGTGCCGACATGTACCGGCACGCTCATTTTGTGCAATGGAAAGTGCATCGCTTGCAGCGTCGATCAGACACTTATTGATTCCGCGAATCGCACGCCCGTGTGCAGTGGAGACGGAGGCTGTGCATCGACCTGCAAAACGACGGCAACTCCGTGCGCTTCGGATGCGGGTACGACTTGCTCTAACTTCGATTCGGATCCAAACGCTTGTGGCTCGTGCACGCAGCGATGTGGTCTTGGCAAGGGATCTGCGGTCCTGGGACAGTGTGCCGCTGGCAAGTGCGTTCCAATTTCTATCGCGAGTCCCTCCTCGGCGGATTCGGCGCTCGTCGTGACAAGCACGAACGTCCTCCTCTTCCACAAAGACAACCAAATACACAGTTGCGCGCTCCCAGCATGCGCGAATCCTAACGCGCTTACTGCGTCTACGATTTACTCGGTGCCTCCCGCGCCCCAACACATCGCTGCTGCGGGCACGCCGCCAATCGCGTTCTACATGGCGAACGACACCGTGGACGGGGCCTCAGTTTCATTTGTTGCTCGCTGCACACTCAACGGATGCCTCACGCCCACGAAGCACGCGGCGCGAGGATCGCTTGGGATCGGTGGCGACGGAACTGGCCTCTTTCTCGCAGATGCTTCGGGCGCCCTTCTGCAGATTGACATTGGTAACGGCGGGGCGGCGACAACGATCGTCACGCAGACGACAGCGATCGCACAGCCGGTCGTCACCTCGACCCACGTCTACTTCTTTCAAATGGGCGCGGGCATCTACCGATGTCCACGCGGCGTCGCATGTACCACGGCGGAAAAAGTCGTCGCCTTCACAACGATGGTCAACATACCTTACGATGTTGTGAACGATACGCTTTACTATGCGGAGAACTCGCTCACTCCGAACGCGTCGCGTGTGCTTTCATGCTCGGTGGGGACGACTCCAGCAAATTGTGGTGCCACAAATGTGAAGGTACTCGCTTCGAATCTGCCCGGCGTTGCGGGCATCGCCGCTGATGCGAAGGCGGTCTACTTTACCAATCGAGCGGTTTCGTTTTGCACAGACTTGGTCAACGGATGCTCCGGTGCACAACTTGGCGGATACGTCACAGCTGACGCTGATCACAGCATGAACGTACGAGTCTCCGGTGAGTTCATCTACTGGGTTCAGGCCGACACGACGAAGGCTGTCAACCTGCTGCGCGCTCACGTTCCATACTGATTGTTGAGGTGCTCGGATGCTCCTTCGTTTTTCGGTGTTGACTGCATGCGCATCGCTTCTCGGTTGCACGAATTACACTCCGGGAGAGTCTCCGATAGATGGGGGGATGGATGCAGTCGGCGCGGACGCGACCACGATCGATGCGGATGCGGCTCTAAGCTGCGACAAGCTTCAGTATAAATGTAACGACAAGTGCGTTAATTGTGACGTCGGGACCGCGTCGGACACGAGCCGCTTGTCGTTCAGTTGCAGCGGTCAAGGCGCCTGCGTTGTAGCCTGCGCGAGCCCCTACACTTCGTGTGGCGCCGGCGCGACGCAACGCTGCCTCGATCTTAAGAGTGACCTCTACAACTGCGGATGGTGCGATCGCGCTTGCGGTACATCAAACGACCCTGGGACATGCAACCAAGGCCAATGCGTTGCGAAGGCGGTTGCTTCACTCAGTGATGTGACAGGATCGTTTCTGATTCACACCAGCGGGAAGATGTACTTTCACGATCAGAAACGCGTTTACCGATGCGACACGCCCGATTGTGCAAATCGCGAGCCCCTTTACACCGGCACCTTTGAAGCGCTGCCGCTCGCCCAGGGCTTGGCGATCGCGTCAGCCGGTGCGACCTCATACGCATACTTTGTCGGCAAGCAGAGCGGGTCGAGCACGACGAGCCTTGTGCGATGCGCGCTCGTTTCGACCTGCGTCGAGCCTGAGATCTACGTCAGCAACATGACCAGCCTCGCGCTCTTCGGCGGATCGGACTCGTTGTTCAGTTTCGACGGGCAGAAGCTTTTCTTCATTGACGTCACAGCGAACCCCGCGAGTGCTGTGCGCTACGAAATCGCAAAGTATAAGTGGACCCCGTCACGATTTGCGCTCACCGCCGATGCAATTTTCGACGCCTCGCTCGACAATGGGGTCCATCGCGTGGCGCGAACCGCTTGCCCGAACCCCGACACAAGCCCTTGTTCGCCGAACGCATTTGTCGATGTGGCGCTTGCCCGTCCAAGCACGATCGAAGCGAGAAGCGAAGTGCTCTACTTCAACGATGCGACGACGGGAGCGATCTTCAGTTGTCCGCCATCGGGGTGTGCCAATCCGATAGCTGTTGCTGTGGGAAATCAGCTTGGGGCGGCGTCGCTGCACTCCGATGGATCGAACCTTGCGTGGACGTACCATAGCCCAAACGGACTTGCCGACGAGGTGCGCATGTGCGCGCCCTCCGGAGGCGCTTGCTCCGCGTCCAAGGTGTATGCAATCGCTAGTCAGCAACGAAATGCGACGCAAGTGCGGCTCGGCTCGAAGGGCACGCTCTATTGGTTTAGTACGGGCGCAGACGACAGTGACGCGGGATCGGCGGCGGCGATCAGGCGAGGGTATGCGCCAAGTGTTAAGTAACTTGACTATTTTTTCTTCTGCGTAGCTGGCGTGAATTTGGTGGTGACCTTGACGGTCTCCTTTTGAATCGTTGTCTGCTTTCCGTCCGGCGTGGCCTCCGCGATGAGCTCGTCTTGCGTGAGCGAGCCTTCGCTCTTCGGCACCACTTTCATGAGATCGAACACGCTCGTTGAAGCGCCAACCCCCTTGGCGATGCGTAGAAGTTTGCGACCCGGCATTTGCGCTGCTTCGACTTCTTGCGCCGGCGCGTTTTCATCGTATTGCCGCGCCACCTTCCCGCCCGTTTCCGCAAGGTCGCTCAGCACGAACGTTTCCTCTTGGACCAGGTTGGCAACTTCCCGGCTGGCGGGCTTGTGGCGGTACTGCCACTTCGCGGCCTTGCCAACCGGCTCCGTCGGGAGCGGCACCACGATGTTCGTCAGGTTGGCGCGCAAGAGGCCAAGCAACTGAGCCGCGTTTGGGTCCTTGCTGCCAAATTCGGCGGCGATTGTCACGCCCTTCGGAGAGATGACGCTCTTGCCGATCTTCCCCTTGAGTTGCTCCCAAGTCTCGCGCGCTCCCGCAACGTCGTTTGCCGACGTTCCGCGCTCAGAAAGTACATCCACTTTTTCGAACGACCACTCGACCATCGCCGTGCCGTCGGCGCTCACGGCCGTCGTTGTCGCGGTGAGCTCGAAGCGAAGACCGGGTCCCTTTTGGTCCTTCGCGTTCCGCTTGCTTTGACCAGCTTCATGCGAAATGGTTGTGCCGAGCTCGTAGGTGAACGTCTCTGTTTCTCCGTTCTTGAACGCGTAGCGGAGCTCGCGCCGAGGTTCGGTGCCTTGGTTCAGAACCTTGACGACGCCCTCTGCAATGGTCCCGCCATCAGAACCGGCGGCAGCCGCGCTGCCTCCATGCGACGGCGGCGTGTCCTCAGCACCACCGAGCAAGCCAAGGTTTGGCCCCTTCTTCTCGGGCTTCGCCTTTTCACTCGCCGCCGGCGTGGCTGTTGGCTTTGGCTTGTCGTTGTCACAGGCGATGAGCAGTAGTGGAAGAATGACCCAGTAGCGCATTCGCTAGCGTTTCTCGCAGCCTGCCCAAGGCGTCAACGGCATTTCGCGCGCAAGCACACACGCACTCTTTGATCAGAGGGGTCCCTCGGTGAGTCCATGAACAAATTGCTTCACGCGCGGTTCGGACGTCGTTCGTGCTTCTTCGGTACTACCATCGAAAATCAGCTCGCCACGATAGAGCATGCCAACGCGGTCGGTCACGGTCAGCAGCCGATCGAGATCGCTCGATACCATAATGACGGTGGCGTTCGAGGCCCGTTGTTCAGCACGCAGGAGATCGAAAATTTTCTGTGAGGTGACAGGGTCGAGTCCCGCCGCGGGCTCGTCATAGAGCACGTACGGCGCTTGAGTGATCGTCGCACGCGCCACACCCACGCGCTTCTTCTGACCACCCGAGAGTCCCGGAGGAAGGCGATCTTCGAACCCTGGCAGCGACACGCATCGGAGTCGTTCGATCACACGTGCGTGGGTCTCTTCCTCTGGAGGCGCGTAGAGGCGCCTTAGGGGAAAGGCGACATTGTCGTAGACCGTCATGTGATCGAAGAGCGCGTTGTTTTGAAAAAGGAATCCAAATTTCTTTCGGAGCTCTTGAATTTCGAGCTCGTTCGCCGCGGTCATGTCGCTGCCGTCGACGACGATCGATCCACGATCGGGCTTCATGAGACCGGTGATGAGCTTGAGCAGCACGCTCTTACCCGCGGCGCCCGGGCCGATCAGGCCGTAGAGGCAACCCTTCGGCACTGTAAATGTAACTCGTGATAGGACATTTCGCGTGCCCTCAATCCCGAGGTGAAACGTCTTCGAAATGTCGCGAACATCAATCACACTTCACCTCGCGACAATGCCGCAGAGAGCTGTGCCTGCACCCTTGAAAGTCGCAGCGCGAGCACGGTGCAAGCCACGCCGAAAATCGCCACGATCGCGAGAAGGAGTGCACCGACAAGTTGCATCGATCGCACTGAACCTCGCGCCACCGAGAAGGGACCAAGCGGCGAAAGGGTCGCCTGCGCGGATGCCGGAACGCTACGCGGCACAAATACGATGCTCACGTCTTGCGAAGGCAAATTTGCAACCGCGCCACTGACGAGTTTGGCGATCGCATCCGCAGGCAGCGGCGGAGTCGTGCCACGATGTTCGACCAAGACGCTGGCCGTCGGCTTTTGCGGAGTCACCGCGAACGGATCGCTCACGGGTACTTGAATGTGCACACGGGCCGAAAGGACCCCGTCAACCGATTCGATCGAGCGCTGGATTTCGGCGCCGGTCGCAGCAACGATTTGCGCGTGCTCGGCAGCGGCGCTTGGAATCAGTGAGCCCTTTCCAACCGTTTCGAGGACACCTTTCGGGCGCTCGCGCGGAAGCTCCTCGGCGCGCAGTGCGGAGAGGGCAAGCGCGATGTCTTGCCTCGCCACGTTCACGCGAAACCGGCCCTCCGCGACCGGGTCAGTGTCTTTCGACGCGCCGACACCTGCGCGATCAAGCGCGAGTACGACGCGATTGGCGTCTCCCTCCTCGAGATTGCTGGCAACCGGTGAAGTGCAGGCGAAGAGCGTCGAGAGCAGCAGGGCGGTGAGCAAACGGAATCGCATGTCGATACGGCGCGCAGCGTACTCGAGGACGACCCCGGAACGCATCAGGCGCTTCAACGGAAGCGGCCAAGTGGGGCGATCGAGGATCGATGTTGCACACCGAATTGAGAGATGATACGCGTGGTCAGCAATTAGCAGGTCGAGCGCGACCGCGGCCCACTCATCCCCTTTTTGTTTTCTTTTTCTTGGGGTTGCCGCATTAGCGCTTGCCGCATGACATCAACGCTTGCGAAAGAAGGCGCGCGAGTTCATCCGCGCGAACAGCGAAGTTGGGATCTCCGTTTCAAGAGGCTCTATCAGCATTGAGCGATCGCGCACTGCGGCGCTTGGTTGGCGCGCGCGCGTTTCTACGCGGCTACGACTATATCCGTCGCGGCTCCGTCAACGACGTTGCAATCGAAGAGGCATCGACCCGGGGTTTGGTGCGCGGCAGCGACCCGGAACCCTACGCCGTCTCGGTGCAGCTCACGCCGGGCGGATTCGCGTCGCAGTGTTCTTGTCCGACTTTCGCGAAAATTAGCGGACACTGCAAACACGTCGCCGCACTTCTGATTGCCGCGCGGGACCAGACCCGAGGGACCACCCGACCGGTGCCCAGCCAACCTCCGAGCGATGTACCGGCCGCTGCTGTCTACGCTGCCCCCACTTCGGAAGGCAATTCGCGTCGTTCAAGGCGTGCCCGAGCCCGAGCCATGCGTGCAACTCATGCGGCACTCACCAGGCCATCCGATGGAAACGGGATTGACCGGTGGATGCCCGAACCCATTCCACCCGTCCCGCGCACGATCGAATTTCGCTTGCAGGTAAAACAAGGTGCAATTTCAGTCGCGCTTCTTGAGCCCTCGACCCGGACACCCTTGTCCCCATCCGCATTGCTCATTGCGCAGGATCAAGCGCCGACCATGGATCGTGAAGCGATTCGCATGCTTGCGCGGCTTGAGAGCGCGGCGGCCCGTCGTGGTGCGATCGAGGTACGCGGCGAAGATGCAAGTGACCTGCTGCCGTTGCTCAAAGGGCGAAAGGTTGTCATCGAACCGCAACTTATGGAGTTACGTTTTGCGGACGAGCCACTAAGGCCTCGGTTTGATCTCGAGCTTTCTCACGATGGCGAGAGCGTCGTCGTTCGTGCGTCCTTTCAGCGACCAGGCGATCCGCGTAAGTTTTCGACTGGGCAGGGGACATGGCTTGAGGGCAGCCCCGGTTGGTATATTGACTCGCAAGAGGGGTGGGCGTGGCCGATCGATCGCCGAGTATCTCCCGCCGCAATTCGTCGTCTGACAAAGCTCCCCTCGATTTCAGAGCCACTCGACAATTTGGCGCAACTCATCGCTGACGGGTTGCCCAGGATCGCCACAGAAGTTGGCGCTGAGCTGCCTGAGCTGTCTCAGGTCGCGGACGTCGTCGACATGGTGCCAACGTTCCGTGTAGCTGCGGGTGGATCGCTTACCGAGGTCGAAGTATCGCTTCGCGCCGCGTACGACGATGTCGAAGTCGACGTGCGCGCGGACGGCTTCACGATGCCGGTTATAGTCAAGCCGGTTGACCATAGCAGCGGCCATCGTCGCGCGCGATGCATCCGTTGCGATATTGTGGCGCAGCAACACGCAGCTTCCACGTTGCTGGAACTGGGACTCCGGTCCGCAGACGACGGCAATCGCTTCGTCGCGCATGGTGACCAGGCGATTCGTTTTTGGACGGAAGGCGTTGGTTCATTGCCGGAAGACTGGGATCTCTTCGTCCCAGACGACTTGGTCGACGTGCAGGTTCGCACCGCGGATCTAAGCGCAAGCGCGCGCGTCTCGAGCGGCGTCGATTGGCTGTCGTTGCGTCTGAGTTTCGAGGCCGACGGCGTAGCGGTCACGCAAGACGAACTCGCGCGTTGCCTGGGCGAAGGCCGACGCTACGTGAGGCTTGCCGATGGATCGTTCGCCCGCATCGATCTCGCGAAGGTGCGCGAGGTGCTCGCTCGCCAGGCAGAGATCTTGGCGACGGGCGGCGGAAATGGCGGCAAGTTGCCGCTGTCCCAGGCAGGACGCATCGAAGAACTTCTGGAGCACGTCAATCGCGTGCAAGTTGGCGACGGCGCGAAGGATCTCTTTAAGAAACTTCGCGAAATCGATGAAATTAAGGGCGTCAAGAAGCCGCGCACGCTCAAGGCGCAGCTTCGTCCTTACCAAGAGCAAGGTTTTCACTGGCTCTGGTTCCTTCATGAGATCGGTTCCGGCGGCGTGCTTGCCGATGACATGGGCCTTGGTAAGACAGTTCAAACGCTCGCGCTGCTGCTTGCTGTCAAAGCAGCCGACGAAAAATCCGAAGACCACAAGTTCAAGGTTCTCATCGTCGCGCCGACGAGTGTCGTAACCAATTGGGAGCTTGAGATGAACAAGTTCGCTCCATCGCTCAAGCACGCGCTGTGGCATGGAAGCGAACGCAAGGATCGACAGGACGAACTCGATGAGGCCGAAGTCGTAGTCACAAGCTACGCGCTCTTGCGCCGCGACGAGGAACTGCTGTCCAAGATCAAGTGGCGATACGTCATCCTCGACGAGGCGCAGCAGATCAAGAATCCGCATTCGGCGACGGCTCGCGCGGCGAAGCGCCTTCCCGCAGATCGAAAGCTCGCGCTTTCGGGTACGCCAATTGAGAATCGACTGTCTGAGATCTGGTCCATTTTCGATTTTGTGAGTCGCGGCCTGCTTGGGCCTCTCGACAAGTTCGAGGAGCGGTACTCACGTCCAATCGATGCCGGTGATCAGAAAGCGGCGAAGCGCCTTCGCGCGACGATCCATCCGTTCATCTTGCGACGTACGAAGTCTGAAGTAGCGCGCGATCTACCCGAGAAAATCGAGACCGATCAGTACTGCGAACTCGCCGGGGAGCAGGGCGCCCTCTACGCTCAAGTGCTCAAAGAAGTGCGCGCGCAGGTCATGGGCGAAGTCGAGAAGAATGGTCTCGCAAAATCGCAGATTCAGATTCTCGCCGGCCTCACCCGCCTGCGTCAGGCAGCATGCGATCCACGCCTACTTGGTCTTCCGCGTGAATTTTCCGATGACGACTCGGGGAAGCTCACTGCCTTGCGTGAGCTCCTTCAAACGTGTGTTGAGGGCGGTCATCGGGTGCTCGTCTTCAGCCAGTTCGTATCGATGCTCACGCTGATTCGCCGGGCGCTGAAAGAGGACAAGATAAGTTACGAATATCTCGACGGATCGACAAAGGATCGCCAAGCGTGCGTCGATAATTTTCAACGTGACGATGGGCCGCCAGTGTTTCTCATCTCGCTCAAGGCGGGAGGAAGCGGCCTCAACCTGACGGCAGCGGACACGGTCATTCACTTTGATCCGTGGTGGAATCCGGCTGTCGAGGATCAGGCGACCGATCGCGCGCATCGCATTGGTCAGACGAAGGTCGTCACGATGTATCGTTTGCTCGCGAAGGGCACGATCGAGGAGAAGATTCTCGAACTCGGTGGAAAGAAGCGCGAGCTCGTCGGCGCAGTGTTGAGCGAGGACGCGGGCGGCGCGAAGAAGTTGACGAAGGGCGATCTGGAGACGTTGTTTAGTTGACGTCGGGGCGCGCGGGTCGCGTGGGAGTGTCGGACGTTACCACCCATTTATCGCTTTAGCTGATGCCGATGGCGCGTGCGGTTCGCGTGGGAGTGTCGGACGGCAGCACCCATTTATCGCTTTGGCGGATGCAGCGGAGCGCGGTTCGCGTGGGAGTGTCGGACGGCAGCACCCATTTATCGCTTTGGCGGATGCGGCGGCGCGCGGTTCGCGTGGGAGTGTCGGACGTCCGGACCTTCGGTTCCTCCTGCGCTGGGTCATAATGTTCGCAGAGCTCACAGTCTGACGCGCTCGCAGGCTTCCCACTCGTCGCCTGGAGCTCATCGCTCGTTCGAGCTGTTCGCGTGGGGGGGGACGTCCGGACCTTCGATCGACTTGCAACAGCGAAATCCGGTTTGAAAGTCGCGATAACTTTCGCCGTGCGCGGTTGTCGCGGGTCGACAACGGTTTCGCCCCGCGAGCCACCACCCGCCTTTGAGTGCGCCACGAAAAGGGCCCCAAGTCACATCGCGGATGGTCCACTCATCAATATTGCCGACGAGATTGCGAACGCCGAACGGGCTCTTGCAGGCATCGGTCGGAGGTTTGCGAAGGTCAAGCGGCTTGCCTTGTCTATCAAGAATGTTGGCGTGATCGAAATTGCATTTGCTCGAATCACGAACGAGACCGGTCGGGTATGGAAGCATCTCCTCGCCTTCGCAGGCGAAGTTCCATTCGCTTTCCAGACAGAGTCGGCGCCCGCTCGCTTTACAAGACGCGGCGGCACCACGCCACGAGACGCGCGCCATTGGACGACCGTCTGCTCTACTTGTGGCTTCGTCAACGTCGATGCAAAATCGCATGGGAACGCGCGGCGCTAAGCACTTCGCGGCGGCGAAGAGACGGCATCGGCCGTCGCCCGCTCGTGGTCGTTCCATCCATTCGAGGCAATCTTGGCTGAGCTTCGGACAGTACTGGCCGCTTACGAGAACCATTTTTTGCGGACAAACGGATGGTTCTGCATGCGCGGCGAGGGGCGGGGTGCCGACCATTCCGTAGAAGAGCAACAGTGGAAGGAAACGCAGCATGGAAGCCATCAGGTGGAGCGCGCTAGCCAAGCCATGACGCGATGCCGAGCAGAATGACCGACAAAGGTCATTGGTTAAGTTGATTGACGTTAGTCTCCCTCTACATGCTGACGAGGCGCGATATGTAGGCAAGGCAAGCATGTTTGCGATCGCGCACGGCGAGGGCCACACTTACCATTCAACGCGCGCGGAAGAATGTCGCGTTGTGCGGGGGGGGCGAGCATGAAAGAGAATAGCCGTGTGGTAGCGAGACACTTGGGCATTGCCGTGATCGTGAGCGCGGCTGCGGTAGGCTCGGCGGCGGCGACGCCTGCGCCCGTCAAGGATCCGCCAACGGCACCTCCGGTTTCTGGCACCCTTGGTCCCTGCGTTGGGAAAGCCGCGGGGGTTTGCGTCGACACGACGAAGGCGACCTGTTCCAGCAACGTGCTGCAGTCGAACGCGTGTCCGGGAGGCGCTTCCGTTAAGTGCTGCCCGTTGCCCGGTGTTCCAGTGGTCTTGCGCGGGATGGCGCCCGTACCGGCTACTGCACCTGCAGACCCACTCGTTAGCGGCGATCTCGGTCCCTGTTCAGGAGTGCCTTCGGGTGTTTGTATCGACACGACGAAGACAGCGTGCCCGAGCAAGACTTTGCGTGCGGATGGGTGCCCTGGTGCATCGACGAACAAGTGCTGCGTCGGCGTGCAGCCGCCTGCTGCCGCCAAGACGCTAGGGAGCTGCTCGGGTACAGGATTCGTTGGCACGTGCATCGACGCAACGCGTACGCGTTGTTCGGGGGAGCTGCGACGGGGCGTCTGCGCGGGATCGTCTGCGATCAAGTGTTGCGTCGCGCCACCGACGCGGCGCTGACGTGGACCTTGATCGATGGCGATGAACGTCGAACTGGCGGCCGAAGACGGTTACCTTGGGGCTACCCGTGACGCTTCTTTCGCACTCGCGCCTCTTGCCGGTCGGCTTCATGCTCGCCTTCGTGACCCGCTCCGCACTCGCCGACGAGGTTCTCGAAACGGCGAGGCTGCGTTACGGGACCACATCCGATCGCTGTCCAGATGAAGATTCGTTTCGTCAGCAAGTAGCAGCACGCCTCGGGTACCAGCCGTTCACGCCCAACGGCAAACACGACGTCAGTGTTTCGCTCCTTGCCGACGGGACGCGCGTCCGTGGCCATGCATCCGTCACTCGGCTTGGCGAAGAACCCGGCGTTCGCGATCTTGAGAGCGGCCTCGACAAGTGCGAACCACTCACGGCGGCGCTCGCAACGGCCGTCGCAATCGCCATCGACCCTGTGCGTGCGATGCAGGGCCCCAGCCCGCCCCTCTCGCCTCTCGTCCCAGCGCCGCCGCCTCGGAATTCTCCGCCTGCGACCGATGCGCCGCTCCCAAGGACCGAACGTCCATCGCCCGTCGGGTTATTGGGGAGCAGCGCCTTCGTCGCTTCGTTCGGGCTCGCGCCAAGTTATGTGGCCGGGGCAGAACTCGGCGTCGGGCTTCGGCTGCGCTCGTTCTCGCTCACTGCTGCGGGTCGCTTTGAGACCACTCTCGGTGCCGTTTTCATTGATTCAGGCGATCGCGTCGAGGCAACCGTCTTCTCGGCGGCCCTTCTGCCATGTGGGCACTATCGCAGCTGGATCGGTTGTGGAATCGCCCGGTTCGGCGCTTTTCAAGGCCGCGCGCCCGACGTCGTCAATCCAAGCTTGGGAACCTCGTGGTGGGGCGCTTTTGGACTCAAGGGAGGTTACATTTTCTCGGTCTCGCGCTCATTTGGCTTGCGCGCGCTGCTCTCTCTCGAGGTGCCACTCGTGC
>JAHFDY010000126.1 GCA_023248735.1 Myxococcales bacterium | reverse complement strand
GCCTGAGCGCATGTTCGCCTTTGCGAGGGCTGCTGAGAGTCGCGGCATTGAGGTGATCATCGCGGGCGCTGGGGGTGCTGCGCATCTTCCGGGGATGGTATCGGCCCTGACAGCGCTGCCGGTGCTCGGCGTACCGGTCCCTTCGAAGCATCTTTCAGGACTCGACAGTTTGCTTTCGATCGTTTCGATGCCCGGGGGCGTACCGACGGCGACGTTTGCCATCGGTGTTTCCGGAGCAAAAAACGCAGCGATCTTTGCAGTCAAGATTCTTGCCGTTCGTGACCCACAGTTTCGTGAGCGCGTTCGCGCATACGCTGAGGAGCAGCTCGAGAACGCGAATGCGCAGGATGCACGCGTCCGAGCGCCGGGTCGCACTCCGTGACACGGCGCGTGGGCATTTTGGGTGCCGGTCAACTCGGCGCGATGCTCGCGACCGCGCTCGTCAAGCAGGGCGCGAGCGTCGTTCTCTACGATCGCGACGCCAGCGCACCGGCGTCGAAGCGGTTTCGGGTGCTGACGGGATCTTGGTCCGATCCACAAGCGCTCGCGGCGTTCGCTTCCGAATGTGATGTCGTGACGTACGAACGCGAGCATGTCGACGTCGAAGCTCTGCGCGCCGCAAAGATTGTCCCAGTGCCATCGCTCGCGGTGCTCGAGACAACCCAGAATCGCGCGAAAGAAAAGGCGTTCTTGGCTTCGGCGCGTTTGCCACACGCCGCCTTCGTCGTCGTGGAAGACCGTGCCCACTTGGGAGAAGCTGCGTCTGTGTTTGGCTTTCCATGCATCGCTAAGACGATCGTTGGTGGTTACGATGGAAAGGGCCAGTGGCTGCTTGCAAGTGCCGGAGATGTCGGGCGTGTGCCAGACGTGGCGGTTGTGCTGGAAGACGTCGTGCCTATCGCGATCGAGGTCAGTTGCATCGTTGCGCGTGCTGACGAAACGGTCGCGTTTCCAATTTTCGAAAATGCCCACGTCGCGCACGTTCTCGATACGACGGTGCTTCCCGCTCGCGTTTCGCCGGAGGTGGCATCCGCAGTTGCGCAGCTCGCGTGCGAAGCCGCGCAGATCCTTGACGTAAGGGGTCTCTTGACGACAGAGTTCTTCCTCGCGAACGAGCCGGCGGCGCGATCGGAATCAACAGCGGTCGATGGCATGCATATCTACGTTAACGAGTTCGCGCCTCGGCCTCACAACTCCGGGCACGTGACGCGTGTTGCGTGCTCAAGTAGCCAATTCGATTTGCTCGCCAAGGTGCTGATGAACGCGCCGATCGAGGCGCCGAAGTTACTCAGCGGCGGATTCGCGATGGTCAATGTTCTTTCCGAACATTGTGATGACGCGCTCGTTTCGAGGGCGGCTGCGATTGCGATTGGGGATCACGCACATTCGGGAATCGACGAAGTGATGCTCTACGGAAAAGCGGGGCGATCGCCGCGGCGAAAGCTCGGTCACTTGATTGCGCACGCTCCGGACGCTGAGGGCGCCATGGCGTTGGCGATTCGAGCGCGTTCGACGCTCAACCCTGTTCGCCCGTAACTAAGTCGCCAGTAACTGAGCCGTTGCACGTTTTCGGAGCTTGTCACAACTCGTGTCGCGCGCGCATCATGGGCGAAGATGTCGCTTCCCGACCAGGCTCGAAAGTTGGCGCTCGCTGCGGGTCAAAAGCTCGCTGCGCGAGGCGAAACGGCGGATGCCGTCTCCCTTTTGTGCGCGTGGGCTGCGCAAGGAAACAACGACGAAGAAGCGCTCGTCATGCTGACCGAAGCGCAGCGCCTCGATCCGCGATCGCTCTTGGCACAGCAGGCGTTCGAGAGGTTGTCGGGATCTGGCACGGATCACCAAGAACTTGGTCAGGCGATCGACCGGTTCTCTTTCGACGAAGTTAAGAAACTTGCCGCGACGCCGAAGAAAGCGGAGCGCCGTGGGATACAAATCGGCTTCAACAACAACGTCCGTTACAAGGGCGTCGTGTACCACATTCAGACGGAAGACTCGGGGCCGCCAAAATCGAACGTCGTGACCCATTTGTACGCGGACGGCGGGCGCATCGTTGCGTCGGTTAAGCGCGAGTACGGCGCAGAAACGGGTCGCGACGATCTCATTGGCTATCTCCGGACCTTGATGAAGCACCAGCAGCTCGAAATGGCGCTGGCGCTCCGCGGTGGCGACCTCGATCCTGCGATCGGTGGTGAGGGGGCCGGGAAGGTCGAAGTCAAGACCTCGCCGCCCAAGATTGATTTGCAGCGCGTTGCCACGCAAAAAAGCGAAAAGTTCGATGCCGCTGGCCAGCACACTGAAGCTGACGCGCCCGAGACAGAACGCACGCAGCAGAGCGCCCACGTTGCACCGATTCACATGCGCTTGCACATGGTGCGTTGCCTGTGGAACGGGCCGGCGGCCTACGAGCCAAGTGGCCCGTCGGTCATCATCGGCCGAAATGGTCAAGTTAATTTATCGGGAGAACCCTTCTGCCACGCGAACGAGGCGCAGCTCGAGTGGCGCGACGGGCGCGTTTGGTTGAACGATCAGCCGGGTGGCTCAGGTGTTTTCCTTCGCGTACGAAGACCGGTGAAGCTTGAATTCGGCGACGAATTCCTTGTGGGTGACCAGTTGCTTCGCGTCGACGCAATGTCCGAACCCGACGACCATCCGGGCCCAGGGCCGACATTCTTCTGCGGCTCGCCCCGCAAGCGCGCATTTTTTCGCGTCACGCAGCGTCTTGAAGGTGGAGGCGATGGCCGGGTCGCGCTTGCGTATGAGGCCACGATGACCATCGGTTCGAAGCAGGCCGATTTCGTCATCGCCAATGATCGATTGGTATCTGAAACACATTGCACGCTCAGCGAGGAGAGTGGCGGAGTCATGCTGCTCGACCTCGGATCGCGCAGCGGCGTTTTCGTGCGCATCATGGGCTCGCAAGAGCTGCTTAGCGGTGAGGAGATCGTAATCGGACGAACACGGCTTCAACTCGAGGTTGCCGAACGCGCAGGGCACTGACGTTCCTGCCGCTCCGTGCTCGCCTCCCGTGCACCAGCACGTCGATGCTCCACGCGATGACGAGTCCGGTGGCAACCCCGAGCGCGTCCCACGCGAAATCCTTCCACGACGGCGTACCGTAGCCGCCAGCGTCCCACACTTCTTTGCTGACACCGGCGGCGATCCCAACGCCAGCGCCGATCAGCAGCGGGGCATAACGAACGTCGAAGTGCGGCGCGCTTACGCCGTACGTGGCAGCGCTAATGGCCGCCGATGCGCCGAAGTGGATGCCCTTGTCAGGTCCGAACCATCGATCCGCTTCATCGGCGCTTGCGACCCTAGACGTCGCAATAGTGACCCCGAGGGTTACGAAAGCAACGGACCGGCCCAACATCCTCGCTAGGGTATCTCCGGGGTGTCAAAGCCGTCTCGATAACAGTGTATTGAAAAGGCGGACGCAAAGCCGTGCTACTCGTCGGATGCGATGCATACAAAGGGCAGATTTCGGGGCCTTGGCGCTGTGGCGGCGGCGGGGCTTTTCGCGGCGTGTGCTGTTGGGACGTCCGAGACCGAGTTTCTTCCCCAGCTATCCGGTCAAGGCAGGGGAGACGCCTCGACGATCAAGCCCGACGGCGGACCGAGCAATGGACCTGGCGGCGACAGTGGCGCGGGCTCGCCCGATGGTGCCAACGTGTCCGACTCAGGCGGGCCAGATAGCGGGCCAGATAGCGGGCCAGATAGCGCGAAGCTCGACGGCGCTACGAGCGATGGTGGAACACCAGATTCCGGAATCGATTCGGGCACCTGCGTGACCGTGGCTCCGAACAACCTCTGTGGTCTGGCGCCCCAATGTGGATGCGGCGCAAAACAAACGTGCGATGTCACGAATTTCAACACGGGCGCGACGAGCTGCGTCACCGCGGCTTCCTCTCCCCTCGGTGACTCTTGTGCGACGACGGGCGACTGCGCCACGGGTCTCACGTGCGTCGGCGGAGCGTGTCGTCCCTATTGCAGCAATGCGGGTCAGCCTTGCACGGGCGCTGGCCTTGGGGACTGCGTTCAGCTCGTCAACGCCGCCAAACAGAACATCCCGAACGACAAGATCTGCACCGTGACGTGCGACTTGATGACGCCTTCGACCGTGTGCGGATCGAACAACTGTACCTATTGGTCAGACGTCAAGAAAACTGACTGTATCGGGGTCGGTAGCGCCGGGGAGTACGGCGACTGCAGTTTGGACTTCTGCAAGAAGGGCCTCGTCTGCGTGCGAAGCGGCACGCTCGACACTTGCATGAAGTGGTGCCGCATAGGCACCAATACCGATTGCGCTTTCTTGCAAAAGTGCAAATCGCTCGGGCCCAACGCTCCAGTCATCAATGGCACAACCTACGGAGCTTGCGATTTCTGATCGCCCACGCGCTGCCGTTTGCGCTTCCTCCGTTCACGCCTCGGTTGCAGGTTCGACAAATGGTGAGCAGGCCTCGATCCAGCAATGGGCGAAGGCCTTCATTGAGTCAACTTCGCTCGCCGACAAAATTGCACCCCCTGCAGCGCCTTTGCATTTCGACAAGAACGTTGACGAAATTCGCTTACGGCCAGGAAGGCCCGCTGAGCTTTCCGTCGAGGAGTACCGCCTTCGGAACCTCACCGCGGCAGCGCTCCGCGACCATCGGAAGCGCGCATTTCTCATCCATACGTTCTGGCATCACGAGCTTCAGGCTGCAGAGCTGATGTGTTGGGCGATACTTGCGTTTCCGGCTGCGCCCGAGGCGTTTCGGAGGGGCCTACTTCGCATCGCACTCGACGAGATTCGGCACATGGGCATGTACGCGCAGCATCTCGAGTCACTCTCGTTTCGAGTGGGTTCGTTTCCCGTCAATGATTGGTTTTGGACACGGATACCGATGGCGCCTTCGCCAAGTGCGTTCGTTTCGGCGATGAACATTGGCTTCGAAGGCGGCAATCTCGATCATGGCCTTCGGTTCGCGGAGCGTTTTGACGAGGCAGGTGATCCCGAAGCGGGTCGGATTCAACGCACCATCGTGGAGGAAGAAATTCCGCACGTGGCATTCGGCATGCGTTGGCTCGCCCGCTTAGCGGGTGACGCCACGTTCGCGACCTGGCAATCAAAAATTGCGTCGCCACTTTCGCCCTTGCTCATGCGCGGAAAGATGCTCAATCGACGTGCGCGAGCACGAGCGGGGCAGTCCGAGGAATTCGTCAACGCCCTTGAGCATTGGTAGCCGGGCATGCCTCGCGCATGGGTCTTCAATCTGGATGCCGAAGATGAGCTCGCGCGCTATCCGCTGCCCTATGCGCGGACCGTTTCGATGGAGGCCATCATCAGGAAGCGCGTGCCTGTCGCTCTGCTCGGGCCCGGTGACATTGTCTTGGATGAGGTGCCGGTGGAGGCCGACGGCTACGAGGGTGCGGCGTGGTGTCCGACGCCATTTGCGCAGGGTGCGTGGCGACGCGCGGGCCTTCCATCGAGGATCGTGCCCTCGCCAGAGATCTTGCGTCGGGTGAACCACCGTCAATTTGCGTTGTCCTTTTCTGACCCCTGTCTCGAGTCTCAGTTCATCGAGAACGCGGCGAGTTGGGAAGATTGGCTTCGCATGCACCACTGCGGGAACTGGCTTCTCAAGCGTCCCTTTGGCTACGTGGGTCGAGGGCAACGCAAGATCGCGTGGCCTCTCTCTTTGCAGGACCGCGCGTGGGTCGACGCATCTCTTCGGGCAGATGGTTTTTTGATTGAGCGCTTTGTGCATATCGTCAAGGAACTTGCCTTGCATGGATGGATCGAAGGCGAAAAATGCTCCTGGGGCACGCTCACCGAGCAGGCGGTCGACGAACACCGTGTGTGGCTCGGCTCGAGGACGATCGACGACGCTCCCATGCAGTCCCGGATTCGAGACGCGTGCGAACCACTTGCCACCGCGCTCGTCGTAGCGGGGTACTTCGGTCCGTTTGGGGTCGACGCATACCTGTGGAAAGACGACCGTGGGCAATTGCAATGCAACGCCGTGAGCGAACTTAATGCGCGCTACACGATGGGGTATGCGGTTGGAATGGGTGCACTCACTCCACGACCGTGAAGTGAGTGGTACCAACGATCTGACCGTCCGTTGTCTCGACTTCGACGCTCCAACTTCCAGCGAGCGCTTCATTGTCAGTGATGTTGACCAATTTCGAACGGAGTCGAAGGATGTTCGGTCCACCCGCACGCGCGCTAATGTCGACGTTGGCGTGCACCAGCTCGCCGTTGCGTTTCCATAGGTGACGAAAGTTGCTCCCCGGTCCCGCGGGAATGCCAACGTCCGTAACTGCGACGAGCGCAGGGAGCGCGCTCGTGTGCACGCTCGTGACTTCCATTTGTAGCCGACCATCGGGCATTTCGCTGGGACCGATGGCTGCATGTGCGAGATACATCGGTACCGGCGGAATCAGCCGTCTCGCGAAGTAAGCAACAGCAGGCAACACTGCAATCAGCGTAACGAGCTGCAGCCATACGAGCTTGCTCTTCAACTCGCGCGCGCGAAGGTGCAACGACATGACTCCGATCGTGGCAATTGCGGCCGAAGCGATGAGAGAGGTCACATTTTCTGTGCGTGGAAATATCGCCGGAACGAAAACGTTGAGAGCGCCGAACAAGATGACGCCGTGGAAAACGGAAGCGAGCCACCGATATCGCATCACGTAGTGGTCGAAGACGATGTCGAGGGTGGAAAGGACTGCGACGAGCGCGAGCGCAATCACGAACCAGGAATTGGCGGACGCGAGGGTCGTGCTCTTCCAGTAGAACGGGAGTAGAAAGAAGAGCAAGCCTTGATACAGATTCTTGATCGCATACGTGATGACGTAGAAGCCGACCTTTTCGCGCTTGCTTCCGGCGTCGTCTACTCCGCGTGAGAACAAGCGAAAAAAGACGAGTAGAAGGACCCACACGCAAATGAGCGACGCGCCAAGCATGCGCGCCCGCTCAAAGCCCTTCGAAGCAAATGCGACGACGCCGCTGCCAAGCATGAGCGCATACGCCGAGTGCAGCCACCAGAGCTTGCGGCCGTGTTTGCGCAGGAACTTTCGAATGGGTTCGAACGGCGATTCTCGCACAGGTCTCGCGCGCGGCCCCTCAACGCGAAACGTGGGCGTTGGCTCGGGCAGAGGAGGCGCTTGGGTCGCAGCTTTATCTGTGGGCTCGTCCACAAGCGGAGTGTACTCGTCAACGCGCATCGGATGATGATTGGAAAACGTCGGCGCGATGGCGGGTATTCGCGCATTCTTCGACGTCGAGTATGTTTGCGCCAATGCGAACTATGCTCTCCTGCGGCCTTTTGGTCGCTTCCTGCGGCAATGCTGCAAAGCCCGCGCCCGCGATCCCCGAGCCGCTCGTGGCGACGCGAACGGAACCGCACGTTTCGTTGGCGAAAAAAAAGGACTACCCAGTCGCGCGGCGCGATGAAGTGATCGACACGTTGTTCGATACGAAGGTCGAAGACCCCTATCGGTGGCTCGAGGATGGTGGCTCCGTCGAAGTTAAGTCGTGGACTGGGGCGCAAGACGATCGAGCTCGTCAGAGGCTAGCGGCGATGCCCGAACGAGACGCGTTTGCAAAGCGCCTGTCGGCACTCTCATACGTCGAGTCCATGGGGCTCCCCATTCGCCGAGGCAAACGGCTCTTTTTTTTGCGACGAGATGCCGGCAAGGAGAAGGCCATTTTTTACGTTCGCGAAGGAGGGTCGGACCGCGCGCTGCTCGACCCCACCGAGTGGGCAAAGGACAAGCCCATGTCCCTTGGGAGAATGTTCGTTTCGAACGATGGTGCAAAGGTTGCCTACCAGGTGCGGCCCAACAATTCGGACGAAGCGATCGTAAAGGTTATTGACGTTGCAACGGGTAAGGTCTCCGAGCGCGACATCATCGAGGGCGCGAAGTACGCGGGACTAGCCTGGACGGCGCGGGGTGAAGGCTTCCATTACGTTTTCTTGCCGCTAGGCCCACCGGTTGCTGAGCGACCTGGCTACGCTGAGCTGCGTTTTCACAAACTCGGTGACGACCCGAAGAACGACCGGCTCGTGCGCGCGAAGACGGGCGACTCAAAGACGTTCCTCAACGTGAGCTCGTCCCACGACGGCCATTGGCTGTTCGCCGAAATCGAGCACGGGTGGAGCAAAACGGATCTCCACTACATGGACCTGCGTGCGCAAAAACCTGTGTGGCAGCCGCTCGTTGAGGGACGCGACGCACGTTTCGACGTTACGGCGTACAAAGACACGTTCTACTTGTGGACGAACGAACACGCGCCTCACGGTAAGGTGATCGCGGGCAAACCGGGCACGAAATTGGAATCGTGGCGCAGCGTCGTCGACGAGCGCTTGGATGCGACCTTGCGCGGTGCTTCGGTCATTGGTGGGAGGCTTGCGCTGACCTATCTGAAGGATGCCGCGTCCGTGCTCGAGCAAAGAGCGCTCGACGGTAGCAACGTCAAGAACATTGACTTACCTGCGATTGGCGCTGCAAATTGGGCGGGAACGGACGACGACGACAAGAGTTACATTTCGTTCGCCTCGTTCACATACCCCACCGAGATCCTCGAGCTGTCCGCGCGCTCGGGCAAGACGAACCGGTTCTATCGAACCCAGGTGCCGGTCGAGCCGAGCGAGTTCGTGGTTGAGCAGACCTTTGGGAAATCCAAAGATGGGACGAAAGTGCCCCTCTTTGTCGTGCACAAAAAGGGGCTGACAAAGGACGGGCACGCGCCGGCCATCCTCTATGGCTACGGCGGCTTTCAGGTCGCGCAGACACCGACTTTCATGGCGTCGATCTTTCCTTGGCTCGAGCACGGAGGGGTGTATGCCCTTGCGATTTTGCGCGGTGGCGGTGAGTACGGCGAGGGTTGGCACCGGGACGGCATGCTCCACAACAAGCAAAACGTCTTCGATGACTTCATCGCCGCCGGTGAGCAATTGATTGAGGCAAAGTACACGTCGAAGGATGGGCTCGTCGTTCGGGGTGGATCCAACGGAGGCCTTCTCGTCGGTGCCGTGATTACCCAACGTCCCGATCTATTTGCTGGGGCGCTCTGCGGCGTGCCGCTTCTCGATATGGTCCGCTACCACCAGTTCGGATCGGGACGCACATGGATCGAGGAGTACGGTTCGTCAGAGAAGGCAGATGACTTCGCCGCTCTGTATGCGTACTCGCCCTATCATCACGTAACTAGGAACGTTGCGTATCCGCCCATGCTCTTGCTCAGCGCTGATGCCGACGATCGTGTCGATCCGATGCACGCTCGGAAGTTTGCCGCCATCATGCAGGAGCGGTCGATCGGCGGTGAAGTGCTTTTGCGAATCGAACGAAACTCCGGACACGGAGGCGCCGACATGGTGAAAGCGAACGTATCGAAGCTTGCCGACGAGTATGCCTTCGCGCTCGCTGTGACCGGCAAGAAGCCTCCTCCGCCGGCCGATGAACCGCATGGGGACGTATGCGCGCAAGATGTCTTTTGTGCCCCCGCTGATGCCCATTAGAGGTTCTTGGCGCCTCACGATACGATGGCATCTCGATGGATTCGGTTCGCGCTCAGTATGAACGGTATCCTTATCCGCCTGTGAGCGCGTTTGCGCTTCCTCGTCGTGGACAGGCGGTGGCCGTCGCCTTTGAAACGGGGACGAAGCTGTGCTTCGGCGAGCCTCGATCCGGTAGAGGCATTCGAATCCTCGTGGCGGGTGGTGGCACGCTTGAACCGCTCGTTGTTGCGGAGTCGAACCCTTTTGCGGCGTGCGTCGTTGCGGTTGATCTAAGTCAAGAAGCTTTACGAATTCTCGGGCGACGCGAGCGTCTCGCGCAGGCGCTTCGATTGCTGCGCGGAGGGCACGCTCCCCTTGAGATCGTATCGGCGGACTTGTTTGCGTGGGAACCAATCGAACCCTTCGATTTGATCTTTGCGTCGAACATTTTGCAGCATGTTGCCCACCCGGGCGCGCTGCTTTCGCGCCTTTCGAGTTGGCTCAAACCGAACGGCGTGATTCGTATCGCGACGTATCCCAAACACAGCCGGTTGTGGATGCGCGAGACGGGTCGTTGGTTGCGTGCGAACGGCATCACAAGAGAGAGCAAGAATATTCGCGCACGCGCGTTCGATGCGGTCTCCAAGTTGCCCGACGGTCATCCCGTCGCGTCCTGTTTCATGAGCCACCAAGAGGTCGGAAGCGATGCCGGAGTCGTTGATGCGTTCTTGCACGCGTGCGAAAATCCGCTTGGCCCCCTTGAGTGGAAGCGCGAGGTTGTGCGCGCCGGCCTCGAACTTCGCGCTGAGACGCAGACCGAGACCTCCCGCTCCACCTTCCTCGATGACGTTGTGCCAAGCGCACGCGGGCTCGATGCCTGGACGAAACTCGAAGTGCTCGATCAGGTGCTCGAGCTCTGTGCCAACCCGACGTTATGGCTCGCGCGAGTTCCAACGACCAACTTACCCACGGCCAACTCGAGCGGGTCGGTTGCCGTTGATCGACATGAGGACCTTGCGTCCGCAAATCGAATCACAATGCCGTCACGCGTGCGTTACGAACTTCGGCAGGGACTCGAGCGAGCCTCGGCCCTCTGCGGCATGCCTGCGAACGCTCTCGTCGATCACTTCGCGCGGGAGGTTGGCTCGCGTGTATCGCCGAACGATGGTTCCCGTGTGCTACCAGGGCTCGCGATCGCAGATTACGCGGCGGCTGAACTCTTGGAAGCTCGTGCTCCCTACGAGAGCGATGCATGGTCGGCGTTCGATCCGCATGCACGTTTGTGTTACCAAGGCGACCCAGCGATCGGAGCAACGATCCAGGATCAGGTGGATTGGCTTCAGGCGCGGTATGGCGCATTGATGAACGAGATCGAGGTGCATGTTGTGCGGACTCGTTGAAAGCGGATGTGAGCATGTCAGGTGACGAATCGAGGGTGGTGCGATTTGGGGTGGCGATGGACCCAGCGTTGCTCGTGGAGTTCGACGCGGTAGTGAAGGCGCGCGGGAGCAGCCGGTCGGAGCTCTTGCGCGACCTCGTTCGCGCCGAAGTTGCCAAGAAGCGACTCGACACCGGCGTGGAGGCGATTGCGGCGCTAACGCTCGTTTATGATCATCACGTGCGCGATTTGGCGGATCGGCTCACCGAGATCCAGCACGACATGGGTGACAGCGTTCGCTCCACGATGCACGTTCACCTCGACCACCACCTTTGTCTCGAGGTGATCGTTGTGCGCGGTAAGTCCGATGAGCTCGAGGATTTCGCCGAGCGCATCCTTGCGACCAAGGGTGTTCTTCAGGGAGGCATCGAGATTTTCGCGCTTGCCGATCACGACGCCAGCGCTCACCACCTAAGGGAGCGGAAGCACCGACACTAGTGCGACCAAGGGTGGCTGTCGTCGAATCCGCCGCTGTGGTGTGGCGTGGGTGAGGGGACAGCGATGGGGGCCGATGTCGCGGACCCGATGCCCGTGGAAGCGACGGTACGCCTGAGTGCGGGAGGCGCCTTTCCGCGCGGCTCGGTCGCGGTCGTCACTTGGGGTGTTGGGACCTCGGTCTGCGTCGCTGTCGGTGTCGCCGTCGTCGGCGGCGGTAGGGGCGCAAGCGCGACGGGCGCGATCGCGGCGGCCCCTGGGGACGAAGAAGGCCATAGCGCGAGTCCAAGGCCTACTGTCGCGAGGAACATCGCGCTGGACGCGATCGCGATCTGCACGACGTTTTTGTGTGCTCCGCGCGGCGCTGGACTCGCTACTAGTTTTGGTCGTGCTCCCGGCCACGAAGCGTTGGTGCCTGTCTCGTCAGCGGCGGCCGTTTCCAGGAAAGGCGACACTTCCGATGTCGGTTCGTTCTCGATGATCAAGCGTCGCGCACTGGTGCTCGCCGCTGCACGACGAATGAGCTCGTGGTAGCGAGGTGAACACAACGGTTCGAGCGCTTGCATCAGTTGGCCGATGCTCTTCCACCGAAGGCCCGGCTCCTTGCGCATGCATCGTTCGATAATGACGTCGATCGCTTCCGGTAGACCACTCACGAGCGCACGCGCAGAGGGAGTCTCATCGCGCAGGACCTTTGCCGCAACGTCGACCGATGATTCGCCCGGAAAAGGTAGCCGCCCGGTGACCAAGTAGAACAGGATCGCGCCTAGCGCCCAAATGTCTGTGCGGTGATCAACGTCTCGCGTCGAACGCAACTGCTCGGGTGACATGAACGCGGGCGTCCCAAAGACCGCGTGTGTCGAAGTGAGTCCATCTGCGTGATCGTCGCTCGTCTTCGAGATTCCAAAGTCAAGAATCTTGACCCATGGCGAACCGTCGGCGCGTTCGCTTTGAAACAGGTTCGCGGGTTTCAGATCACGATGCACAATGCCAAGGTCGTGTGCGATTGATAGCGCGTCGCAAACTTGAGCGAGGCAATCTGTGGCCGTTGTGACGTCGAGCGGACCGCTGCGTTTCACGCGTTGAGCGAGGTCCTCTCCTTCGAGGTACTCCATCACGATGTAGGGGCCGACCTCATCGATCTCACCGACGTCGAAGACGCGGACAACGTGTTCGCTCCGAATGCGAACAGCTGCGCGAGCCTCGCGAACGAGTCGCTCGCGATCGGCGTCCGAGGCTTCGTAGAGCACCTTGATGGCCACGCGATCGTTTAACAAAATGTTGCGCGCGGCATAGACGACGCCTGAGCCACCGTGGCCGATGGGCTGCTCAATCTCATACTTGTCCGCCAGGCAATACCCGGCAATGAGAAGTGAGTTCGGTGGAATGCTCATGCTGCCTACCCCCGGAACGGCTGAACTTGAAAAACCTTCACCCTCTCATGCACTCCCTGGGTGCGAGGATCGAGCCCTCTTTCGCGGATTTTTACAGTCTTTATCGACGTTTGCGTGAACGGAACGCCACAACACCAGCCTGTGGCGCGGGCGTGGGTTCGAGCGGCGGAAGAGCCGCAACGAGCCTCTGAATGCGCGGGACGGCGTCTGCGAGAGAACGCTCCGCGCGGAGTTCATCGAATACACCGTCGTACACGAGCACGAGGACATAAATGCCACCGAACGAGTGGGCGACAAGTCCGCAATCGTCGGACTGGCTTTGGTAACGAAGTTGACGACCACGATGGAGTGACGGGAGGTTTGGCAAGATCCGCACCTCGGCGAGCGCTGCGAGCGAAAGCTCCGGCAGACCCTCGGTGTCTGCCTCGGCGGGTAGGTAGCCGCTGTCGTCGTCCGGCTGGTGGTGCTTGAGGAATTCGCGCGATGCCGCGCCCCATACGATGGGCGACGTCGCATCGATGACCAGCGCATCGGTCGCTCGGGATCGTTGCGACAAAATCCGCAGCTCGTCGTGCAGTGACCGTGCAACGGGTGGTCGTGGAACGCGTTCCGATACGGGTTCGGTCGTCAATTCGGTGAACGAACTGACGAGCATGAAGAGGCGTCTGGTGCGCGCGTTCTCGCCCTCAATCGGGGCGTCGAATCGGCATACCAGTACGCGCCCATCTCCGAGATCGGCGCGAAGTTCGTGGCCACGTGGCGGCGATCCATCCGTGTCAATGACGACCGTGTCGGCCCCCATTTCGCGCTGCACCAGCGCAAGAAAACGCTCTTGCAAGTCGGAAACTCGGTCCACCATCCCAACGAGAGGCGTATCTGGTTCTCGAATCGCCGACAACGCCCACGGTGGTGCACGGCTTACTTGTTGAAGGCTTGCAAACAATGCCGTGCACGAGCACCCTCGTTGTCGATGCACCTCCTGACGAGCCCGATTCAGCCTTACGCGTGGGGTTCCCACGCGTCGATTGCAACGCTTCAGGGACGATCAGCGCCAACTGAAATGCCCGAGGCCGAGCTTTGGCTTGGCGCGCATCCTCTAGCGCCGTCGCGATTGGAAGATGGCAATTCGCTCGATAAGGCGATTTCTGTGCGTCCCGAGTGGCTCGGCGCCTACACACGGAAAAGGTTCAGCAGGTTGCCTTTCTTGCTCAAGGTGCTCGCTGCTGACAGCGCTCTCTCGATTCAAGCTCACCCGTCGCTCGATCAGGCCAGTGAAGGCTTCGCTCGCGAAAATGCAGCGGGCATCCCTCTCACGGCGCCCTTTCGGAATTACAAAGACGACAACCACAAGCCCGAGTTGATTTGCGCGCTCTCGCCGTTCGAAGCGTTGTGTGGGTTTCGCCACCCGAAGGAGCTCGCGATCCTCTTTGATCTGCTGAACGCTGAGCCGTTTGCATCATGGGCCCGGGTGCTTCGAAGTGCTCCTGCCGACGTGGCGCTAAAGGAACTCTTCACTGCGAGTATGGCTCTCGATCGCGCAGCTCGCGCGCGGGCGATCGACGTCGCTGTCAGCGGAAGCCCGAGGCTACGTGAGCACGGACTGGAGTTCGTCAGGGTTGCTGAGTGGGTAGCCAACCTTGCGAACCTTTACCCCGTCGATGCTGGCGTACTCTCGGTTCTGTTCCTGAATTACG
>JAHFDY010000125.1:7988-14534 GCA_023248735.1 Myxococcales bacterium | reverse complement strand
AACGCTGTGACTCGCGCCCCGAGTTCGGCCGAAGCCTCTTTGTCATTCTACTTACGCCCGCAGCTGACCCACGGCCTGCGCAACGAGCTTGCCGTCGACTGACGCGCCGATCGATTTCAGGTGCTTCATCGCGACACCCGTCGCTTGACCCGGATTCGTGGCCACGCGCACGTCGGCTGCAACAGGCTCGAGCGCTGCGATCAACTCGGGAACGCCAAGCGTCCTCGGAAGCAACTCCGTGAGAATCGCGATCTCTTGGGTGAGTATTTGCTTTCCAGCTTCGTCAACCGTGTTTGCACGCGTCTCTTCGTTGGACTTCACGAGCTTGCGCAGAACCTGCAGGCACTCATCATCCGTAGCGTCGCGCGAAGCACGAGCGGCGATAGTATCGATGTCGCCAAGCGCAACGGACAGCACGTCTTTGGCAACGGTGTCGCGAGCCTTGAGGGCGGCGTTACGCCGCTTGCGGATTTCTTCGACGAGCATGATGACCTCGCGAGCAGTCTACCACGCGCCGCCTCGGACTCGGACCGGCTTCTAAGACGCTGCAACAAACTGGCGATCAAGAAGGCGTCGATAGAGACCGTCGGCTTCGACGAGCGCTGCGTGCGAGCCCGACTCGACGATTTGGCCGTGATCAATGACCACCACAAGGTCAGCGTTCTTTACCGTTGAAAGCCGATGCGCGATTACCATGACCGCACGTCCCTTCATGAGCCGCTCGAGCGCTTCTTGCACAAGATGTTCGCTCTCGGCGTCGAGGGCTGACGTCGCTTCGTCGAGCAGCAGAATTTTTGGGTCTTTGAGGAGCGCACGCGCAATGGCAATGCGCTGGCGTTGCCCTCCCGAGAGCCGAACGCCACGCTCGCCCACTTCCGTGTCGTAACCACTCGGCAACGCGGTAATGAAGTCGTGAGCGTTCGCCGCCGTCGCCGCAAGCGTCACTTCGGCATCCGTCGCGTCATACCGACCGTAGCGAATGTTCTCGGCGAGGCTCATCGCAAAGAGCACTGGCTCCTGCGCCACGAGGCCAATGTGCTTTCGCAACCACGCCGCTTCGAGTTCGCGAATATCGACGCCATCGAGTGAAATGTGGCCTCCGCTGGGATCGTAGAAGCGTGAGGCGAGCTGCGCGACAGTGCTCTTTCCGCCGCCCGACGGACCGACCAACGCGACGACCTTACCTGGCTCGAGCGTGAGATCGATGCCACGAAGCACGCGAACATCTGGGCGTGACGGATAGGAAAACACGACCGCCTCGAATCGCAGTCGGCCAACGACGTGCTCGATCGTGCGCGGTCCCGATGACATCGACGCGTCTTGTGCAAGCAATTGAAATACCCGCTGGCTTGCCCCGATCGCCTTTTGGTAGTCGCCGTAGAGCCCCGCGAGCGCCGCAAGTGAGAACGACAAATAGAAGGTGTAGAGCATGAACGAGGTCAGCGTTCCAACTGACAACCCACCGCGCATCACGAGGTGCCCACCGTACCAAAGCACAAGAGAGATCGACGCGAACGCTGCGATGGTACCCACGCCTTGAAATGAACCATAGGCGAACGCGAGCTTGCGGCCCAAGGCGAGAGCGTCACCGACGGAGGTTCCGTAGCGATCGTTCTCGCTGTGTTCGCGCGCGAAGCTGCGGACGGTTCGTACGTTGGCAAACACCTCTTCGGCGACGGTGGACGCTGAGGCCAACGCGTCCTGCGTCTTCTTCGAGAGCTTGCGGACGTAACGCGCGAAGGCCGCCACGCCAACCGCCGCGAACGGAACCATCGCCAACATCAAGAACGTAAGGCGCGTGCTCGTCCAAAACAACACCGCGACACTGCCGAGCGCCTGGAGCAGGAAGCGCAACGTCATTGACAGATTCGCCGTCACGGCATTCTGCAGCACGCCGGTATCGGCAGAGAGGCGGCTGATGAGATCGCCCGTGCGCTCCTGATCAAAGAACCCGATTTCGCGCGCGAGCAAGCGCGAAAACAACGCCCTGCGAAGGCGTGCCACAACGCGTTCACCGGCATAAACATAGAGCCAAGCGCGCAAGAATCCGAGAATCGCGACGCCTACACAAAGCGTCAGGAGCATCTTGAGCGCGTCGTTGAGCGCATCCGATCCGCCCGCAGTCGACAGCGCATCGATCAACTTCTTGATGCTCTGTGGAACAACGAGCGTCAGTGCCGATCCACCAAGGAGCGCGAACGTCGCGACGGCGAGCAGAGGCAGCTCAGGCCGCACGAGGTCGCGCCACGTGCGAATCGACGGTTCGTCGGCCATCATCCACGTCGTACCGCGAGACTTGGCAAAACGCATCAAACCATCGCGCCCTCACCTCGACAGCCCTTTTTCGGCCGTGGGCTCGGGCTTACCCAAGAAGGAGAACTTTGCTTACTATCGCAACGTGCCACTGGTGGACCGTTGGTATGTGTACATCGCGCGTTGCAGCGACGGCTCCCTCTATACGGGCATCGCGAAAGACGTTGCCGCACGGCTCGCCGCGCACGACGCTGGAAAGGGTGCACGATACACACGCGGTCGGGGCCCCCTTACGCTCCACGCAAAAAAACGATGCGATTCAAAAGGCGAGGCGCTGCGCCTCGAACTGGCGGTGAAAGCGCTAAATCCTAAGGAAAAATCGGAACTTAGCGATTCCGAGTCCTTTCGGTCTTTCGCCCGACGCGTGCGAATCGTATAGCGTCCGCGCCACCTTGCGAAATATAGGCCGGCCGGCCTATGGTCTTGCCCTAGCAACCGATTCGTAAATTGAATTTACCATGAAGACAACGCGTCCTTTGGCGACCCGAATCATCGCAACGCTACTTCCCATTCTCATCGTTGGTTGCAGCGACGAGGGAATTACCCCGGGAGAGTCGGACGCTCAGACGCCCGTCGAAGGCATCCCGGACGCATCCGCAGTTGCAACCGATGCGCGGGCCGACGCCTCAATGGACGCGGCCGTCATCAAGGACGCGGCGGCCCCAGAAGCGGGCGTGAGCTGCAAGTGCGGATCGAACGAGACGTGCTCAAAAGGTGGCGCCTGCATCTGCAAAGAGAATTTCGTTCCGGCCGTCGCTGGCGGTTGTGAGGCCGCAATCGCGAACAGCCCCGCCTCACACACCAAGAGCGAGGTGTGCGCGAAGTGGAAGGAGGGTCACGTCGTCACGACGAAGTCGCCGTACACCAAGGGCACGAAGCAATGCGACGTTGGGACGCTCGCTCGAGGCGGCATCGTCGACACGCTGGCGCGCATCAACATGTTCCGCTGGATGGAGGGCCTTGCAGCGGTCACCGACGATGCCACGAAGAACGCCGGCGATCAGTCCTGTGCGATCTTGCAAGCGTGGAACGATCCGAGCACACTATCGCCGAGCCCCCACAAGCCGCAGAGCACCGCCGTGTGCTATTCGTCCGCCGGCGCAACGTGGGCAGGCCAAAGCAACCTTGCTTGGGGCGTTTCGACTTCCGAAGCGATCGATCTCTACATTGAAGATCCCGGTTCATCGAACGCCGAGAGCTTCGGACATCGGCGTTGGGTGCTCAATCCTCCTCTCGGGAAAGTCGGCATCGGCTTCGTGTCAGGCGGCAGCAACGGAAACACCGGTGGCCAGGCGCAATGCCTCGGTGTTTTCGACACGACCGGAACAGGGCCCGCTCCTACGTGGCTCGCGTGGCCACCCGCCGGATATGTTCCCGTCGAAGCTACAAATGGTGTTCAGAACGAAGGCTGGGGCTTCACGTTCCACATGAAGCAGAAGAGCGTCGTGTCCAACGCGACGATCACCATGAAGAATATGACGACGGACAAGGATGCACCTGTCACCGTCAAGAAGCTGAACCAAGGCTACGGCGACGAGGCCATCTCGTTCTACCCGAGTGGGTGGAAGCCCGCCGCCGACTCGGTCTATCGAATCACGGTTGACGTGCCGACGGTAGGTAAGATGGTTTACGATATGTTGCCCGTAAGTTGCCCTTAGGGCCTCGCAGAGACCGGAGCCTGTGGGCCCGCATCCCACGAAGTGGTTCAGTAAGAAACGTTCGAGCGCAAAGAATCGCGGGATCAAACGTTGTTGTGTTCTCCTCGCTGGTCCCATGCTCGACATCGCGCCCGACGCATTGATCACCGCGCCTGCCTCATGGCGCACGCGTGCGCTCCGTGCGCTGTTCACGCATCGCCTTCTTCATTTCGTCGTGCTCGGCGCTGTTACCTGGGCCATGGTTCCTAGGCAGGCTACGCCTCACATTGTTGAACTCGACGAGAACCAGGTCAAAGCCATCTGGGCCGCGGAACTTCGGAAGCACCCTTCATCGCCCCTCACCGAGCAGGACAAGCAAGAAGCGCTTTCGCAATTTATCGAGGACGAGCTCTTCCTTCGCGAAGGCCTTCGCATGGATCTCGACAAGGACGACCGCATCGTTCGCAACCGCGTCGTTCAGAAGGTCATGTTCTACGCTGAGGACCTTGCGGGTGCTTCCGCGCCAACGACCGACGAGAACCTTCGTGCCTACTTCGACAAGACGCGCGAACGGTGGGTGCGGGACGTCGAGGTGCAGTTGCAGCAAGTCTTTGTGTCCAACGTGGACCACGCCAAAGACGGCGGCGCAGTCGCAGTCGCGTTGCGCGCGAAGTTGATCGCGAATCCCGATCTGGATCCTTCGACACTCGGCACGGCCTATTCGCGCATGCGGGCGCGACCGGGCGAGTGGGCGCGACCGGACGATATTCAAAGCGATTTCGGAGATGCCGTCGCGAAGACCATCGAACAGCTGAGCGTCAACGCGTGGAGCGACCCAATCGTCTCGGCGCGAGGATGGCACGTCCTCCGTGTCACCGATAAGCGTTCGGGCAGACAGGCAACATTTGAGGAGGTCAAACAGACTCTCGTCGTTGAGTACCAGCTCGACCGCAAGCGCGCTGCGATGGCCGACCTCGGAAAACGGCTATCGAAAGAGTACACGATTAAGGTTCACTTGCCGGCTGGCGAAACGGTCAAGATTACTGACAATGGCACAGGCCGCGTCGCCGTTCGTGGTGGCGACTGATGCGCCACGTGCTTCAGGCGCAGTTCGTACGCGTCGCTCTTTTGCTTCTCGTTGTCCTCTTGCGGACGACGAGCTCGTACGCGCACGCGATGCAGACGGCGTATCTTGAGATCACTGAGGTAACGACAGGCGTTGCGAGCGCAACGTGGAAGATGCCCGTCGCAGGAAGAGATGCAGCGCCATCCATCGAAGGCTGCAGCACCGAAGAGAGCCCCGAACTGAACGCTGACGGCAATATGAGTCGCTTCGTGCATCACTTGACACTTCGATGTCCGGGTACACTGGCGGGCAGGCAAGTAGCCGTTGCCGGACTCGGGATCGAAGTAAGCGAAGTGGTCGCGCGCATAGCGCTCGTCGATGGTTCCGTCGCGTCCCAGGTGCTCAGTCCTTCGCACCCAAAGTGGACGATCCCCGCAAAGCAGGGCTTTCTGGACGTGTTTCCTAGATATGTGCGATTCGGCGTAGAGCACATTCTGCGCGGGGCCGATCACCTTCTCTTCGTGCTTGGCCTCGTGCTCTTGATCGGAGCGACGCACCGACGCGAAATCGTGTGGACCGCTACGTCGTTCACCGCAGCGCACAGCATCACACTGACTGCAACCGCACTCGGCTGGTTACATATTCCTTCGGCAGCAGCCGAAGCGTGCATCGCGGGGACACTCGTGCTTCTCGCGCTCGACATCGGTCAACGAAGTGAACCTTCGCGCGCCAAGCGCCCACGAATCATGGCATTCGTTTTTGGGCTCGTGCACGGTCTTGGCTTCGCAGGTGCTCTTTCTGAGATTGGCTTACCGAAAGGGGCTGTAACGTCGGCTCTCTTCGCGTTCAACGTCGGCGTGGAAATCGGGCAATTGCTCTTCATTGTTGCGATTCTATTGGCGCTCGCTGGGCTCGAACGGCTCACAAAACGGTGGCCCGCTTCATCGCGATGGCCTGCGACATCGGGCGCCTATGCAATCGGCGGTTTGGGAACGTTCTGGCTCATCCAACGGTGGGAGTTGCTGCTCGCCTCGTAGCGCTTGCGGCAAGGGAGATTGAACATGCGCAGATCAGTTTTGCTGAATGTCGTGGTGGTCGCCGGGCTGTCGATGAGTTGCACAGACAAGGCCGCGGTCCTTGAGGACAAGGATGCGAGCCTCGTGTCGCTGCCCAAGAAAGACTCTGGCTCCGCGGTGGACGGCGCCAGTGACGCCGCGAGCGACGCAGCCGACGCTGCCGCCGACGCGGACGCGGGACCGAATGGTTGCAACACGCCCGCGATCACGGGCACCGATTCGAATTGGCGAGGCGTTTATTGGGGCACGCTCCACGACCACACCAGCTGGTCGCTTGACGCGTACTACAAGGGAACATCCACCGGCGCTGGCCCCGATGAAGCGTTCAAGTTCGCCAAAGGCGGGTACAAGGCAACGAACGGCGCGACGCTCACTAGGGGTCTCGACTGGGCCGCTATCACCGACCACTCTGAGTTCTTCGACCAGATGTACGGCTGCCACTTCACAGCCGACA
>JAHFDY010000125.1:0-7978 GCA_023248735.1 Myxococcales bacterium | reverse complement strand
ACGCGGGACCGTACAACACTTCGTTCTGTCAGAACTGTCGAAGCACCACGAACTTTGGCTACAAGCGCCAATCGGAGCTCGTCGATAACCCGCCGAAGTTCGTCTGCCAACAAAGCAACTATCAGTACGGCTGCCCAAAGAAGGCCACGCTCAAGTCAAGCGGCGGCGCCCTGATCAGCGAGTGCGAGGGTAGCGACTACGGCACAACCGATTGCGACGGCCTGTCCAGATCGATGTGGGACAAATCGCAAGAGATCGCTGACAGCCACAATGAGGCGGGACGCAAAGACGGTTGCAAGTTTGCGACGCTCAACGCGTTTGAGTACTCGTCGAACATGCGGACTGGCGACGGCAAGACGATGAACCTTCACCGCAACATCGTCTTTCGCGGCTCCAACAGCACGAAATACTATACTGCAGCCGACAAGGTTACGAAGAACACGCTCGACTTCATCGCGTATCCGACGACGACGAAGCTCTGGTCTCAGCTCAACGAGGAGTGCACCGTCGACTCCACCGACACGAGCAAGACGTGCAAAGCCATCGCCATTCCGCACAACCCAAATGACAGCGGCGGATCGAAGTGGGACGTGTCCGGCGCGTCGAAGGACGGCGAGAACGACAAGGGTGCGCTCCGCAGCAAGTTCGAACGCCTCGTTGAGATCTTTCAGCACAAAGGATCGAGCGAGTGCCTCAACAGCACCCAGACAGGTACCGACGGCAAAGACGGCTACGACGCACTCTGTGAGTTCGAACTTGGCACAACGACCACCGGCGCAACGAACGCGCAGGGTGTTACGGGCGTGCCTGATCGCAACACCGACATTCCTGGCTACGTAAGATCCGGTTTGTCGCAGGGAATACTCGCCTACCACACGAGCAACAACACACTGAACCCGCTTCAACTCGGCATATCCGCGTCGCTCGACAGTCACAACGCGACGCCGGGGTACACGCCCGAAAATGGATTCCTTGGCAACACCGCAACCGACGACGACACAAACGTCAAGCGAACGCAACTCACCACCGGCAAGGGCGCCACTCTCGCGAACAACACCCAGCGGTACTGGAACTCAGGCGGCCTTACGGCGGTGTGGGCGAAGAACAACTCGAGAGAGGGCGTCTACGACGGACTCGCAAGCCGTGAGGCATACGGCACCAGCGGTACGCGACCCCTCGTCTGGTTCTTCATGCTGGGCGCGAACGACAACACTGACTACTGCACACAGTACCAAGGCGGATCGAGCTTCACGCCCGACGTGGCCTCGATCGTCCGCAAGAACGGCGGGATCCCAATGGGCTCGTCGTTTGCCAAGGGTCAAGCATCCTACAATCGCTTTCTGGTGGTGGCGCAGAAGGACACGAGTTTCACGACGACGTCCGGCATGGATGCGCACAACATCTACGAGATCGATCTCGTGCAGTCCTACGTTTCGGCGCCCGACGGGGGCACCCCGACAACGAAGGAAGCGGTTTTTCGACATCGCGCGCTCATCGGATCGGACGCAGGAAACGTCGACAATCCTGACGGCTACTCGTCGATGTGCAACATCTTCGCCGACAGCGACCCTAGCAGCGCGAGACTTGCGACTGACGGCGTCACCACGCTCAAGGACGCATTCGCCGCACCGGGAGCCTATTGGTACGCGCGCGTCGTCGAGAGCAAGACCTACTCTTGGCGCTACTACGACTGCGAGGCGCTCAAGACGGCGTCTGACAAGTGCGCGAGTGACTTCACCGGCGAAGGCCCAGACGCACAAGGCAAGTACATTGACAATGGCTCGTACAAGAACCCCTTCGCCATGATCAGCGAGCGCGCCTGGACCTCACCCATTTGGCTGGCGCCCGCACCGAAGTAACACCCAACTCCACCGCCGCTTCATTTTTACGGATACACCACTTTTTGCGGGCACTCGTTGCGCGGAAGGGACGCGAAGTAGGTAACGCTACCTTGCGGTGGCGCCGTAAGTCAGCTGGGCTCGTATTGCAAACAGTTGACAGAGGGGTCGTCACCACATGTTGATGCGCGCAAAGGTACTTGGCTTGATTTTTCTCACGTCGATCGTTCTCGGCGCATGCGAGGGCACCATTGGTGGAGGCGTCATCGCAAATGGCGCCGTCCCAAGTACGCCAGCCGATGGCAGCACGCCCGACGGCCGCCTGAATGTGGACACCGGGCCAGGCGTCTTTGGCGACGGCGTCACGATCCGTCTTGTTAAGGTAATCGACGGAGCCGGCACCGTGTCGTTCGGCGTGCCCGTGCCACCCGGTCTGAACCTTGGAGACGTGTCTTCGATTCGTGTGACCCACCAACCCTCCGGTGCGCTCATCGCGGCCAACATCAAAGAGATTCTCGCAACGCGCGACGGCAAAGGCGCGCGAACGGGTGTGCAATCGATTTTGATTCAGTTCGACGTCGCCGAGATGGAAGGCAGCCAAACGGATGTGAACGTCATTTGGCGCAGTTCCGAAGGTACCTCACCATCAACCGAGTTGACCTCTTTCAAGAGCGAGCAAGTGTCCGGGCCGAGCGACGAGAGCGTCAACACGGCCGTCCGCACCATTAAGTCGTCGGGCGGCACGAATTCTCTCGTCGAAACGTCCCAAGCCAAGAAGACACTCTTTACGGGGCGCGAGCCGCGCGTGCTTGCGACCTACCCCGACGGTTTCCTGGCACAGACAGGTATTCTGGGCCACCAAGTCACGATCTCGGAAGCCGCGAAGCCTGAACGGGCTGGTCTTACCTATCTCTCGAAGGCCATCGCCAACTTCACGAAATCCGCGATGCACGACGACGGCTACGCGCTCAATCCTGACCCCGAATCGGTGGTGGATCCAGTCGCCGACTACGAAGGGTGGCTCTACGATCGATGCGCAACCTACCTCGTCGCGTACACCCACACGAACGACACCAACACCTTGCGTGAGGCGTACCGAACGTGCTCGTACTATGCGTCGAAGATCAACCTGTCCGGTGCCAACAAGGGCATCTTTAGTGGCAAAACCGATCCGGACTCGAAGTACTCGCACTTGCGCGGCCTCTACGTTTACTACGCCCTTACGGGCGACGAATCGGCACTTGCAGCGGGTACGGCCATCGCAGACCTCTGGCTAAACGATCCAGATTTTGCGACGCCCTACGCGGCAGGTCACATTCGCGGCAAAGACAAGCTGTGGACAGAGCGCCTCCTGGGCACGAGCTTCGAAGGCCTGTACTACGGAGCCTTTCTCACGGGTGAGGTCAAGTATCTTACCCAATTTTCGAAGATGTTCGATACCGCGTATCGTCACATCACTGGCGACGCTGCGACACTCGCAACGATCAACCCGGGCATCGCCAAAGCGTTCCCTCCGCAAAATTGCTTCATTCACACCGCCGAGCAACAGTCCGAGGGCAACGCCGACCAGCCATGGTGTTCAACTTGGATGAGCGAGCTGACGATCGACGCTCTCTTGCACTATCAAGCATTGAGCGGCGACGACCGCGTGGACGAGATCTTCATCAGACTTGCGCGCTATCTCCGGGACGTTGGGTCTTCCTACATGAAGGGCGACATTCTTAGAGACACGTTCTTGGCGCCGTCCGTCTGCGACTCGGCTGCAGATGGCGAAGACCGCCGCATGCTTGTTCCGCTCTATGGTTCCGGTGTTGGCGCCGACGGAAAGCGCCAATGGTTCGGTGAGTACGACGACTTCGAACACTGCAGCGACGCGACTGCCCTCACGGCCGCGGCGATTCGTGCGCTCAAGCATCAAGGCGGCTACGACAAGAACGCACTCGCGCCATTCAAGAGCGAAGGCGCATCAATCCTACAGCTTCACCACGAGTTCGCATCGTGCGCCGCACGGACGTTCGAGTCACAAACCCGCCTGCGACGTGATCCTGCCGTTTGGGCCTCGAAAGATCTCGCGGCTGGTGTCTCTGATCCTGCGGGCTTCATCAAGACCAACAAGATCGGTTTCCCTAAGTACAACCTCGCCCCGATGCGCAAGTACAGCTGGTGGTTCAACGTTTCGATGCTGCAGTTCGGGCTTCTCTCCGAGGCTGGTGTCGAGATTCCCGCACTCACTCCGGGCGCGATTCAGCCCAGCGGCAAGACGTGTAAGTAGGGCACGCTTCTGCGATCCGTGACGCGTGGTGTGGTCTCACGCGATCTTGAGATCGCCCCATTTCCCCGAGCGGTCAGAGTGTCTTCAGATACTCAATCACCGCCGAACGCTCTTCCGCACTCAGTGCGTCGCCAAATGTGTGGCCGGTGGCTGCGTAGCCGAGTTTGGTCGTGTCGTAGATGCGGATGCGCTTCGCGGGATCTTGTTCCGCATCTTGACCACTCTCAAGTGCCGTAAAATTCCAACCGAGAATCGACGGGTTGTAGTCGTTCGAGTCGAACGATCGCGTCCAGTACGTTGGCCTCGTCTTGCTTTCCAGAAGCGCCGCGATGCTGGGGACCGAACCGTTGTGCAAGAACGGGGCAGTCGCCCAAATGCCGTCGAGCGGTGGCGCGTAGTAGCCCGTCTCGGATTTGAGATTCGAGGTTTCGCCGAAGAACGATTCGTTGAACCACGTGACATATTCGCCAGCAAATTGCGCCGCGCCGCTTGCAAGTGCGGGATCTGTACCCACATCTGCCAAGGGCAAGAGCAGGTTCGGATAGAACGCCGCTTCGCCGTACGTTCCGTGACAGCGCGAGCATTGATTACCAAAAACGCGCTGACCCTTCGCCGCGAGCGTTTCGTCAACCGCGAACGGATACTTCGGCGGTTTGATCGACGCGACATAGGCGCGAACGTCGCCAAAGTAGGCATCGATCGACTTGGCTATCTCGACTGAGTCGACGCACAGTGTCGACGCAGCGGTCATGATGCGCGCATGATCGCCGCGCCCCGCGGCGGTATAGAACATCGCGTTCTTCTTCGACATGCGCCACCAAGGCGGAACATCGACCGGGACGACGACTTTCGGTGGCAACGCAAGAAGCGGCGTGTCGGACCACGCAAAGGTCTTTCGGTCACGATGCGCGAAGAGCACGGCGGCGACGTTGTCGGCGGGGTTGACGCCGATCGTCTCTGTCTTTGTGTAGGGCGCCACCGCTTGCAGGCGTGAGACGAACTTGTTGAGCTCGTCCTTCTCGACCTGGTCCGTGAGAAAGAACATCGCCAGCGAGGCGTTCGCGGCGGGATCGCTCGTGTAGTCCTGACTGCTGTTGCCGAGGCCCACGACCAGCTTGTCCTGAAGCATTGCCGCATGACACGACAAGCAATTCGGCGACACGACCTCGACGCCCGAGGGCGTCTTGAAAGCCGTCACGTTGTAGGCGAGCTGCTCACTGTGTCCGCGGCGTCCTGACAAACGTTGCGACTCTGGCGCGGCCCCGATGACTTTGCTCCACGCGGTCCAAGGCATACCGCAGCCGACGTAGCCTTCGTTGACCAGGGCATCGTAGCCCTTTGCGGGATCGCCACTTCGCTGCGCCGAGGATGCGATCGACATTGGATGCTCCGCCCCGCCGTCGATGCCTGCATCGTTCTGTGCCATCGTCGCATTCGAAGCGCAGTTTGCCGCGATCGCAGCGAACGGAATCGCCAAAAGAGCGAAGTACCCGACCTTCATGGCCGACCAGGTACCATACCGCCCGCAAGGGACATAGCGATTGGGAGCTGAGACGCAGACGAGAGCGTTAGCTTCGTCACGGTGTACCGTCCCAATGGGCTAGCAGAGTGGAAATCGAGCCGTTTGCTTCGGTGTCGCTGTGGTCCAAAACGTGCACAGAGCGATTCGGGGTAGTGCGCCCAACGCTCATTGCCCCTTACAATGCAAGTATCCACGAAGGAGAAACCTTATGAGAAGAGTGTCAGCATTGCTGGCGTTGGGAACTCTGGTCACCGTGTCGAGCGTCGCGTCTGCGCGCCCGCACGATCGGCCGGAAAAATTCACCTCGCCAAGAATCGGAGGCTCCGCCATGCGCGACGACGCACGCCCTGAGAAGGTGCGTGAATCGCGGTTCATGACATACGACCGAGGTCACAAGAGCGAAGTACGCGAGCTCGCCGACAAAATGGTGCGCGCGCGCGAAGCTGAAGTGAGACCGCTCATCGAGCGTGGTCCACAATCGGTCGATCGCCAATCGACGCAAGCAAAGCAAGACGGTGGCTGCCGCATCGGTGAAGAGTGCGCGGCGCCCCCGGCAATGGATCCTGAGTCAACGAAAGGCTTCAACGAACAGACCAAGGACCTCATCAGCAACACGATCAACGTGCGGTCGACGAGTGTCATGAAGTCCGTTCCTGGGAGCAAAGACAAGAACGCGCAATCAGGTGGCGAAGGCCGCATTGGCGACGATAGCGTCCCCGAAGCAGCCTCCATCAAACAGGAGACGCCGGAGATCAATGGCCTTCCGGCATCGACTCGTGACGTTATCGGCAAGTCGATCAACCTCACGTCCGCGAAAGCAGCCGCGATGCTCGGTCGAACGCCCGAAGGTCGCAACCTCGCGACGGACGGAGGAAGCAAGAGCCGAATTGGCGAAGCGGGCGATGGAAGCGAAGGCGTCGGAAAGCTCCCGACGTCGCTTGGTGCAACCGTTCGCAGCGCGTTTCTCAGCACCGAGAAGCCAAAGGAGGAGCTCGACGGAGCCAAGGTTGTTAAGGCACGCCCCGAGGCAACGAAAGTCGTGAGCACTTGGACCGTCCCCAAGGCAGAGACCAAGGAAGCCGACGGATGCAACAAAGGAAGCGCATTTTGCGGGTCGTTGCGCTCCGTCGGCGGCGCCAAACCGTAAAGACCGTCCAAACGCAGCGAGGGAGGGCGCGCGACCGACTTATTGAGCGGGCCCAACAACGCGAAGCGTGCTTCGAGAAGCCATCGGGGAAACCCGGTGGCTTCTCGCTTTGTGCATCGTCCTGCAGCGAGTAAATCTCGCCGCATGGAAGTCGAAAAAACGCGCGCGATCGTGGACCCTTTTTGGGACGAAGCCATCCTCCCTGCCATCGCGCGGTACATCGAAATCCCCTGCCAGTCACAGCTTTTCGACCCCGAGTGGAAGGCGAACGGGCACATCACTCGCGCCGTTTCGCTCGCCGCGAAATGGGTCGCAGAACACCTGCCGGGTGCCAAGATCGAGGTCGTCGAGGAGGCGGGTCGAACGCCCGTCCTGTTGCTCGAAGTCGCAGGAGACGGCGACGATACGGTGCTGCTCTATGGTCATCTCGACAAGCAGCCTCCCATGAGCGGCTGGGACGAGGGCCTCGGGCCTTGGAAGCCTGTTTTTCGCGATGGCAAACTCTACGGGCGCGGCGGCGCGGACGACGGCTACGCGATCTTCGCTATCGTGGGCGCTATCAAGGCGATCCACGCGCAAGGTGGCAAGCACGGGCGCCTCGTCGCACTCATTGAATGCGGCGAAGAGAGTGGTTCGCCCGATCTCGCCCATTACGTCAACTTACTTTCCGATCGCATCGGTACGCCCGGCCTCGTCGTTTGCCTCGACAGTGGCTGCGGCAACTACGATCAGCTGTGGAACACGACCTCGCTACGCGGGTTGTCGGCGGGCGAACTGAAGGTCGAAGTCCTTAGCGAGGGCATTCATTCTGGAAGCGCGAGTGGCATCGTGCCCTCGACTTTTCGGATCTTACGCATGTTGCTCGACCGGCTTGAGGACTCGTCAACGGGCTTGCTTAAACCAGGCTGGCTACACGTCAAGATTCCTGACCATCGCGTTCGCGAGGCCGAACGAACCGCCGAGGTGCTTGGGCAGAACGTGTTCGGCGAGTTTCCATTCGTGACGGGCGCGACGCCAATCACAAACGACCTCGTCGAATTACTCCTCCACAGAACCTGGCGGCCGACGCTATCGGTGACTGGGCAGAGCGGCATGCCGAACGTTTCGCAAGCGGGCAGTGTCCTGCGCCCGTTCACCTCGCTTGTCTTGTCCGTTCGTCTCCCCCCGACCTTGCGCGCTGAGCACGTCGGGACCCGCAT
>JAHFDY010000124.1 GCA_023248735.1 Myxococcales bacterium | reverse complement strand
GTCGACAAATGGAATCGGACGATCGCTTCGCATGGGATTTCGGTGGAGCTCAAGCTGCCGAGCCGTAGGTTTCACCGCCACGTTGGCGCGAATGCAAACCTTCCAATCGACATCGACGGAAATGTGATCGCTGACGCCGCATATGCAGCGAATCGTGACGGCTGGCTGCCGTCGGAGAGTGACAAGGCCTACGTACAGAACCTGATGACGGCGCCCGTGTATGACCCAAAGCAGATGGCGAACTGGATCAGCGCGCCCAAGCAGGGCATCAAGGGGAGGCCGGTCGATTTCGAGTACGTGCGGCGCGAGGGATGAGGCCGAAAGTCGGACGATGACCCCGGAGGCCGCGAGAACCATCAGCGAGCTAAGACATGGCGGACACTTCGAGTGGTACGTCGTGGATGTGATCGCGTTCGTCTTGTACGCGTACTCGAGCGCGATTCGACGTGGCGAATGGGGGAAAGTCGTACTCGCGCTTGGATTCTGGGCGGCAGAGTTTCTCTGGGAAATGTTCAATGCACTCGTGTTGCACTTTTCAGCGCGAGCTGCGCTTTGGACGGTCACGGGGAAGAGCGCGTTCGTCATCTACGTCGGACTCAATATCGAGATCTCAATGATGTTCGCCGTTGCGCCGCTCGTTGTGATTTCCTTGCTGCCCGAGAAGCGCGATGCACGCATCATAGGGCTCCCGAGTCGGGTCGTCGTCCCTGCCGCCGTAGGATTGTTCTGCGTCGCGGTCGAGTGCGTTTTGAACCGGGTCGGCCTACTCGAGTGGTCCTGGTGGTTCTGGCGCTGGCCAATGGTGGGACTGATCGTCGTCGCGTACTCAGCGCCGTTTGTCGCTTTGGTTTGGGCCCACGAACGATGGAGTGTCCGAACGAAGGAGCGCTTCGCGGCGGGAACCATCGCGCTTGCGGTTGTCTGTCACTATGTGCTTGGAGTGCGGCTCCAGTGGATCTGACGTCAAGGGCGCCCCGTCGGTTCCTCGTCCTGGTTTGATCGGTGGTAAAGAACCTTGATGGCCTCCGCGTTTCAAGGTTTCCGCTTCAAACTCGGCGGGATCCCCGTCCTCGTTCGTCCTGGGTTTTTCATGCTGCCTGCGATTGGCGCTTCCAATCTGCCCCCCACGCAGGCTGCTCTCGCCGTCGCCATCGTGCTCGGCTCGATCCTTCTTCATGAGTTGGGCCACGCCATCGCGATGCGAGGATTCGGCCGCACGGCCAGCATCGAATTGCACATGATGGGTGGTCTCACGTTCTGGCAACAAGACGTGAGGCCTTCAGTCAGTGAGCGCTTGATCGTCAGTCTCGCTGGGCCGGGCATTCAGCTCGTACCCGGCGTGGTTGCATTTGCGGCGTGGCGCTACGGCGCATTCAGCCCCGAAACACAGTGGGCCCTTCGCTTGCTCGTATTCGTGAACATTGGGTGGGCATTGGTCAACTTACTTCCCGTTTTGCCGTGGGATGGTGGCAACTCCTTCGACGCATTGCTCGAGTTGCTCACGGGAAGGCCGCGGCCTCGCCTCGTCGGGTGGGTCAGCCTCGTCATCGGCGCGTTGGTAGTTGCGTTCGCGCTATGGGAACGATGGATGATGCTCGGCTACCTCGGCGGGATGGGCATCTTGTACGGGTTCCGGCGGCAACGTTCTGCCTCGCTACCCGAACCCCTCCCAGAGGGGAGATAACCCATGACCCAATCGGTCTGGACAAACGAAGGTTAGGGCCCTACCTATTGTGCGGGCCGTTCGGGGCAAGGAGAAGCAACAGCCATGCTTGAGCTATTCGACAACGCCTTCAGTCCTTTTGCGCGCAAGGTTCGCATGGCGCTTTCATACAAGGATCTTGACTATCGATCGATTGACGGCCTCGCCCTTTCGAGCCGCAGTGAAATGCTACGCGTCAATCCGCGAGGTGAGGTTCCTGTACTCGTGGACGGAGATGCGTGCATTGTTGGTTCGGCGCAAATAGTCGCCTATCTTGACGACATCGCCCCCGCTCCGCCGCTCCTTCCGCCGTCGATTGGCGCGCGCGCTCGGGCGCGAAGGTGGCACGAACTTTCGGACACGGCGCTCGACGCGATTGTTCACGACGCTTCGCTTTGGCAATGGCCGACCCTTTCGCGAACAGACTCGCCGCCGGCGGGCTTAGTCGAGGATGCGATGCGGGACTCGCACCACATTCTCAAGGTGGCTGACGGTCAACTTGTTTTACCATTTTTGTGCGGCTCGTTGTCGATCGCCGACATCGCGCTCTTTCCCCACGTAAGCGCCCTCAAGTTCTTGGGCTTTCAACTCGCGACGCTTCCAAACGTCGACGCGTGGTTTCGGCGCATGCGCGAAGTGCCCTGCGTTGCAAAGGACGTTCTGTACCTGAAAGGCGAGGCCGCGACGGTATTCTCGCGACAAAATCGGGAACACTACGAGAGCACACGCGTCGTGTGGCGCGGCGATCGTATCGAGTGGCTCTTGGCCAACGGCTACTTCGATTGGTTCGAGCGCGAATTTCGCGAAGGCCGAGTCATCGTTCCTCACGTCTCCTCCTGAGCCACCCCTCGTGTCATCCATCGGGACGACGAGCGCGTTTCCACAAACGCACTATCTCTGTACTTCCAGGCGGCGCTTGTCGGTGAGCGTCTTCTTATCAACGTTACAGAGAGCGCGGAGAGAACGACAAATGGCGAAGGTTCGAAACGGAATTCTGGTGCTGGCTTGCTTTGGATCTTTGCTTGCGGTGGGCTGTTCCGCGAGTGCGGACCGAGGGGAGAAAGAGACGACCAACGACAGCAGCGACGAGTTCTCGATTGCCACGCCGATCGCGACGATCAAGCTCCCAATGTGTCTGGTTGCGCCCGATCCCTATTGCAAAGATGGGACGCGCTACACGGTCTCCGGCGGCGTCGTGTACGACACTTCACATGCCAATCGTCGTTGGCAGCGATCGCTTGGGCCCAAGCGGACGCAGTCTTCTGCCGCGAGCTACTGCGCGTCTCTCAACCTTGGTGGGACTACCGGTTGGCGCCTGCCAACCCAAACGGAGCTCAGCGACATTCGGCTACATCCGGGTGGCCTCTTCGGCGGCGGTTCGAGCGCTCACTACTGCATCCCGTCGATCGATCAGTACGCCTTTCCTTGCACGCCCAGCGACCTCTTCTGGACGTCGCGCGTCGAGACCGACGGTACTGCATGGTACGTCGGATTCGACGACGGTCGCACCCACCGCGATGACGTAAGCGATCCGCTCTACGTTCGTTGCACGCACGACTAGCACTGTGCGCCTGGTTGCGTTTCTCTATCAGCCAAGGACGCCGAGCCGACTCTTGATCTCGTCCAAGTGCGCGCGACTGATTGGCACGATTGTTCCGTCCGAGAGCTTCGCGGCATACTTTCGGTCACCCTCGCGGACGAGCTCGACGACGTGCGCGACGCTCACGATGCCGCTCCGGTGAACGCGTACAAACACGGCCTCATCGAGGCGTTTGTACAGACGTTCGAGAGTGTCGTCGACGAGATGCTCAACGCCCCCTACGATGATGGCGGCGTAGTCATCACGCGCAAGGATCGCGGTGATGTTCGCGACGTCAAACACAGCAAAGGTCGCGCCCGAACGCACGGCCATTTTCTCGAGCGACCCGTTCCTGAGTGCCCCTAGGGCGTTGCTCGTGGCGCCTGCGGGCCCGCGTCGCTTGCGCGCGCGATCGATCGCTTCTGCGAGTCGCGAACGGTCAACCGGCTTCACGAGATAGTCAACCGCCGATACTTCGAACGCTTTGATCGCAAATTGATCAAACGCAGTCACAAATATGATCGCAGGACCGTCTTCGGCGACGGCGCGGGCGGTTGCGATACCATCCATTTCCGGCATCTGCACATCGAGGAACACCACGTCGGGCGCAAGCGCGTCGATTCGCTCGAGCGCTTCCACTCCGTGGGCAGCCTCGCCCACGCATTCGACGTCAGCGCGTTCGGCGAGCAGACGCCGCATGCGGCTTCGGGCGGGTGCTTCGTCATCGACAACAAGTGCGCGGAGAATCATGCGGTCCTCATCGGCAGCATGATGGTAATCGTCGTGCCCATATTCGACGCGATGTGGAGTGAAGCTCTCCCATCGTAGAGCAGGCGCAGGCGCTCACGTACATTGTCAAGTGCCTTACCCGTCCCGTCGGTATGTGGCGCGTTCCCAAGCCCGACGCCGTCGTCGCTCACCGTGATGTTGAGCATGTCTTGCACTCGCGCTGCGCGAATGGTCACCGTACCGCCGGACGCGCGTGGGCTGATGCCGTGCTTCACGGCGTTCTCAATCAGCGGCTGAAGGAGCAGAACGGGCACAGACACCGCATTTGCGTCGATGGTGGGGTCGAGGTCAATTCGTGTTTTGAGTCGCTCGCCGAAACGCGCCTGTTCGACATGCAAATACGCTTCGCACAAGTTGACTTCGCTTCTCAGCGAGTGCTCCGTTGCACGCGAAGAGTGAAGGACCCCACGATAGAGTGTCGAGAGCTCCACGATGACGTCTTCGGCGCGATTCGGATCGTCATGCACAAGCGCAGCGACGGTGTTCAGCGCGTTGAATAGGAGGTGAGGGTTCATCTCCGCCGTGAGCGCACTCACCTGTGCCTTGAGTTGCGCATTTTCGAGGGCGCGAATCTTGGCATCCGCCGCAAGTTCGCGCTCGCGTGAATCAGCGCGGGCTGATCGGTAGAAGAAGAGGGCCGTAATCATGACGCCGAACGCGATGCCGACTCGGTAGTCCTGCCAATCCACAACCTTCCAGGAGCGCCCAAGCAAGGTCGCGACGAGCTGACCCGCTCGGAAACTGAGCGGCAATACGGCTGGAAGTAGGCACAGGGAGATCAGCAATCTGTGCCGGCGTGTCCAGGCTGCGTTCAGTGCATTGTGTTTGCGAAGAAGGTATTCGAGGGCACTTCCCAGAACGACTGCTTGCACCATCGCCGCGTCGCTGATCGTGAGGGTTACGAGCCATTGCCGGAAGAAGCCACTGGTTGTTCCGTGGAACGTGAGCGTGAACGCGGCCGCGAGCAGCGGGTCATAGAGAAAAAAGAGCGAAACGATCGCTTGGGCAGGCGTTCGCGGCCGGATCAGCCAGTGCATCAGTTCGTCTTCCGAAGCGTTTGGTAAATAAACTTGACGGCCTTGCCATGGTCAAGCTCGGTGATGACGAGCCGAAGCTGGCCACCGTTGTCTTTGGTGAGTGCGGTTGCGAAGGCGCGACCATCTTTGGCCTCCTCATACAACTGGCACATGCCGTTGTCGAAGCAACGACCCCCGCCGTTGCCACGATCGGAAACTAGCCGAAAGCCTTCCGCGCTTCCCTCAAACTCCTGCCAGAAGCGAATCTCGCGACCGTCCTGCAACTTGACGATTCCGTCAGCGCGCACCTTGCGATCGCCCGCGGCCTTGCGCGTGATGGTGACATCGAAGGCACTAAGCTTCTTTCCGTCGCGCTGCACCGCGTTGCCTGAGCCTTCCCAGGTGCCGGTGCCCATGGGGGTGTCAGCGGAGGCGAAGTGGGTGGTGAGAACGGAAGCGGCAAGGGTCGACAGGGTGATCAATGTTTTCATGGGAGCATCCTTTTGGTTCGGCCGTCGGGGCAAGTCCCGCGGCGACGAAGGTGGTTGTAGGTCACCAAACCGCAACCGCAGCCACGACTCGGTGAACTGCCGAAAGGACCCGGCGAGTGGACGAAGTGCCAGCTTTTCGATCGTCGACGCTGCAGACGCGATCGCGATAGGCTTCGCGTCTGAGGACAACAATGCTCTATCGCCTTCGTGCAAGTGCTCTGTGCCTGACCCTTCTTGCATGTGGAACGTCGTCGGTTGCATCGCCGGAAGCAGGCGCGCCCGTTGATGCAAACGACGCAAGCACCGTCGACGCGCCAATCTCCGATGCCGGCGGGGTCCGCTCGTGGATCGACACCCACGCGCATCCAGTTGGCATCCACTCGGAGTGCTCCACACAAGCGTGCGTCGATGCGGTTGTCGCCACGATGGACAAATACGGTGCGAGGCGAGCGATTTTCATCCATCCGCCCTCTCCCGCGAACAATCCGCACTCAGGCGGCGAGAGCCTCATCCACACTTCGGTGCAGCTGCGGCCTGACCGATTTTTTCTCGGCGTTGGTGGCAGCGATCTCAACTCACGCATCCAAGCAACGGCGGGTCTGGAAAATGTAACGACAGATGCACGAAATGCATTCGCAACGAACGTAAGCCAGCTCCTCGCAGGCAGCGGCGCGGTGGTAATAGGAGAGACGGCCGCGCTCCACCTCTCGTACGAGGCGGCTCACCCGTTCGAACAGATTTCGCCGACCTCAACGCTCTTCAAAGACCTTGCCGATCTGGCGGCAGCGGCTGACGTTCCGATCGACTTTCACGTCGATGCGGTGAAACAAACGATGCCCCTACCGACTTTCTACGTGGGCAAGAGCCCCAACAATCCCGCGCAAATCGAAGGCAACATGGACGCGTTTTCGGCGTTGCTTGCCTACAACCGAAAAGCACGTTTCGTTTGGGCGCACGTGGGACGCGACACGACCGGCGACATGAGCGCGCCGCTTGTCGACGCCATGCTCGCGGCAAACGAAAATCTGTTCATTCAGATACACGCCGTCTTCTTGCCGCTTCAGAGCAGTCAGGCAATCGTCGATGGCGACTCGAACGTGCACGCTGAATGGCTCGAGCTCCTTAAAAAGTACCCAGACCGCGCGGTGATCGGCAGCGATTCGTTCTTCAACGGCACTGAAGACAACGACGCGAAGTCGCTCACGCAAATGCAGCAATTCTTGCAAAGGCTCCCGGCCGATCTCGCGCAGCGCATCGGGTGCGACAACCCAGTGCGGATCTATCGCCTATCGGGAGGATGCTGACCCATTATGTAGGCGAGTTTACGGCACTTGGTGTCAATCGCTGGCGGGAAGCCGATCCCGCTGTTTGAGAAGTTGGGAGACGGCGAAAGCCAATACTCCCACATCGTCAAGCCAACCGACGATCGGCACGACGTCGGGTACCGCGTCCACGGGAAGCGCCCAATACATCAGTGCGCCCACAAAAATCGCTTTCTTCCAGAAGGGCGTCGAGCGCGAAGTCAGTGCGCGCCAAGTGCCAACGAAGATCCCGCTCCGGCCCACGCTTAACGCTGCGCTTTTCATGCACTTCAACCTAAGCAGCCCGGCAGTTACTGTACAGGCGTTGATGAAACTTGGTTTTTGGCGAGAAGCTTCGTAGCCTTGTCCGCGGCGGATGCAGTCCCTACCCGCCAACCGTCGCGTCTGAAGCGTGAATCTGCGCCGATCCGCAAGCAAGCCAGCAAGCAAGAATGGTGCGCGCGAGCGCAAATTGAAGCTTCCGATTCGCATTGAGTAGCAGCGCGCCGACTAACCCGATCGGTCGCGACCGACTCGCCCCTGACTGGGAACGAACTGATGCAAATCTTCCCCCGATCGCTCAACAAGCTCCCGCTCATAGCGGGCGCAGGCTCTGCCCTAGCGCTGCCAGCCGTAGTTTTTGCAATGTGGTACTGGTTCTCGCCTTGGTACACCCAAGTCGGTTACGAGCCACGGCAGCCGGTGCCCTATAGCCACCGCCTTCACGCGGGCGAGCTGGGTATCGACTGCCGGTACTGCCACACTGGGGTCGAAAAAGCCGCCGTTGCGATGGTGCCACCCACGCAAACTTGCATGAATTGTCACTCGACCGTGAAGACGGACTCGTCGAAGTTGGCGCTCGTGCGCGAGAGTTGGAAGAGCGGAAAGCCTCTTCAGTGGGTGAGGGTCCACAAGGTGCCCGATTACGCATTTTTTGATCACAGCGTTCACGTTTCGGGAGGCGTGGGTTGTGTGAGTTGCCACGGTCGCATCGACCAGGAAGAGGTCGTACGGCAGACACAGCCTTTGTCGATGGGGTGGTGTCTGGAGTGCCATCGTGACGTGAAACAGAACCAAGGGGCATCGGTGTTTATTCGCCCAGTCTCGCAAGTAACGAACATGGAGTGGGCGCGCAAAGCCGACGAGGTCGTTACGCCGCCTCGGCCACTCAATCCGCCTGAAAATTGCGGGGGATGCCACCGATGAGCAAGCGACAGCCTTACGTTTTCCTCGAGCCCTCGTCCGAAGCCCCTAAGTATTGGCGAAGTCTCGAAGAGCGCGCCGATCTCGACAGCGCGGACTACGCGACGAAGCGCGCAGCCGAGTTCCCTCCTGAGCACTTTACCACTCCACCGAGCGAAGAGGCCATCGCCCTCGGTCGCCGCGGGTTTCTCGGCGTAGCTGGCGCGACGCTCGCCCTTGCGGGTGGCACAGGGTGCCGCCGCCCTGAAGAGAAAATTGTCCCTTACGGTAAGATGCCCGAGCAGGTCGTGCTTGGCATACCCGCCTTCTATGCAACCGCGATCACCTCGCGAGGTGAGGCACTTGGTCTCCTGGTCGAGACGCATGAAGGTCGTCCGACCAAGGTAGAGGGCAACCCCGATCACCCCGCGAGCCTCGGCGCAACGGACATCGCCGGCCAAGCCAGCATCCTTGAGCTTTACGATATCGATCGCTCCCAGGCGCCCAACAAGGGCGGCAAGCAATCGTTCGAGACCTTTGAAGCGGAGCTCAAGGCGAAGCTCGCCGCGGCCGACGGAAACAAGGGTGCCAAGCTTCGCTTCCTCGCGCACCCCACAACGTCACCGACGGAGGTGCGTTTACGGGCCGAAATGCTGAAGCGTTTTCCGTCTGCAAAGTTGACGGTGTTCGCGCCGCTCTCCGACGGTAACGTTTTGCTCGGTAGCAAACTTGCGTTTGGCAAGGTGCTTCGTCCTCAGGTTGACTACTCGCGCGCTAAGACCATCGTTTCGCTCGACTGTGATTTCCTCCAAGTCGATACGGGCGCCGTTCGCGCCAGTAAGCAATATGCGGCCGGCCGCCGATTGGTAACTGCCGCTGATACAATGAGCCGGCTCTATGTCGCCGAAGCGCACTTTTCGACGACTGGCGCAAATGCCGATCACCGCGTTCGCGTTCCGCGTTCACAGATTGCGAGAGTCGCGAGTGCGATCGCAACGCGCCTCTCCAAGCTGGGTTTCGCGCTCGGCGAACTCGCACAGGGTGTTGCCAAGGTCGAGGGTGTTGCCGACGCTTGGCTCGACGCGGTTGCCAAAGATCTCGCCGACAACAAGTCGGTTGGCGCGGTCGTCGTCGGCGCGTCGCAGGCCCCAGCGGTGCACGCTGCCGCTGCGGCGATCAATGCCGCGCTCGGCAACATCGGTCGCACAATTAGTTACTACGACCCTGTTGATGCTGCGGAAGGCGACGCTACCGCGGACCTCTTGGCGCTCGTCGCTGAGATGTCGTCGGGCCAGGTTGATACGCTGATCATTCTTGGCGGTAATCCCGCATACAACGCTCCCGCCGATGCCAAATTCGGCGAAGCGCTGGCGAAGGTCCCATTCTCTGTGCACCTGTCGTCACATCTCGACGAAACGGGGACGAAGACGACGTGGCACCTACCCCGAGCGCACGCTTTTGAAGCGTGGGGCGACCACCGGAGTATCGACGGCACCGTCGCGCTGCAACAGCCTTTGATTCAGCCGCTTTACCAAGCGTGGGCTGACATCGAGCTTCTCTCAAGGTTCACTTCCTTGACGGATCGCAAGAGCTACGATCTCGTGCGCCTCACGGCACGCGACCACTTCCTTGGGTTGCGCGGCTACACGTTGTGCGGCGCCGACGGCGGCAACATCCAATGTCGCGACGCTGCTGGCACGACCACGACGGTCAAACTTGCCGACCTGGAACGTGAGTGGAAGAAAGCGCTCCACGATGGTCGTATCGGGGCCACGCGTGGAGGCAACGCGGAGCTCCCCGTGTCGATGGCGAGTGTGGCGCAAGCGCTCGGCAAGACGCAAGCCGCGCCGCCGACCAAAGACAGCATCGAAGCTGTCTTCATTCCTTGTACCAAGATGCTTGACGGTCGCTTCACCAACAACCCGTGGCTGCTCGAAATGCCAGAGCCATGCACCAAAGTTGTTTGGGACAACCCAGCGCTCCTCGCTCCAAAAACCGCCAAAGACCTTGGTATCGAATCGGGAGACTTGCTGGACGTTCGCGTGGGTGGCCAGACCGTCAAGATTGTTGCCTATGTGCAGCCCGGCACCGCCGCCAACGTGATTGTCTTGGCGTCTGGTTGGGGTCGAACGAAAGCCGGGCGAGTTGGCAACGGCAAGGGTTTCGATGTCGGTCCACTTCGTACGGCTTCCGCGTTTCACTTTGCGAGCGGGGCAAAAGTAACAAATACAGGTACGAAATACAAAGTCGCCCAGACGCAAGAGTCCCACTCGCAGGAGGGCAGGCCGCTTGCGCGTGAAGCGACCTTCGTGGAGTTCAAGGCGAATCCGAACTTCGCAGAACTCCAGTCGCTGACGCCGAAGGTCCTTCCGCTGTGGAAGCCGCAAGACTATTCGCAGGGCTATCAGTGGGGCATGGTCGTCGACCTCAACTCGTGCACCGGTTGCGGTTCATGTGTAGTCGCGTGCCAGGCGGAAAATAACATTCCAGTGGTCGGCAAGATCGAGGTCGCACGTGGTCGCGAGATGCACTGGATGCGCATCGACCGCTACTTCGTCGAGGACGCAAAGTTGGGTGCCACCGTTGATGATCCAATGGTCGCGTGCCAGCCGCTCATGTGCGTTCACTGCGAAACCGCACCGTGTGAGAACGTTTGCCCTGTCAATGCGACGGTTCACAGTGCCGAAGGCCTGAACGAGATCGCGTACAACCGCTGTATCGGTACGCGCTACTGCGCAAATAACTGTCCGTACAAGGTGCGCCGTTTCAACTACCTCAATTGGCATAACGACAGCGTCTGGCGGGACGAGAAAGAGTATCCCGAGACCTACCAAATGCAGCACAACCCGAACGTGACCGTTCGCTTTCGCGGCGTGATCGAGAAGTGTAGCTACTGCGTGCAGCGCATTCAGAGCGCCAAGATCAAAGCCAAGCGCGAGAACCGAACGTTGGTCGACGGTGAAGTGCGCAGTGCATGTCAGCAAGTGTGCCCAGCCGATGCGATTGAGTTCGGCAACCTAAGAGACCCGAACTCACGCGTCGCAAAGGCGGCTCGCAACCACCGCAATTACGCATTGCTCGGCGAGATCGGAACGAAGCCGCGCACGACGTATCTCGGCAAAGTTCGCAACCCCAACCCCGAGCTTCAGAAGGCCATGGCCGACCTCGCAGGACAGACTCCGGCTTCTTCAAAGGAGCATCACTGATGGCCTACTATGCGCCGCTCGCCGCGCTCGATGAAGCGCACTTGGTCGCCCCAGGCTCAACACTCGCCGAAGTTACTGAAGACATCGCATCGGTAACCGAGAGGACGGCCCCACGTGGTTGGTGGATCGTGTTTCTGGGGGCGCTCAGTTTACTGGGCATCTTTGGCGGAACCGTTGGTTATCTCTTCTATCGAGGAATCGGCGTGTGGGGAAACGCGTCCCCGACGTATTGGGCCTGGGACATCACCAACTTTGTTTGGTGGGTCGGCATCGGACACGCCGGCACGCTGATCTCCGCTGTTCTCTTTCTGTTCCGACAGAAGTGGCGTACCGCGATCAATCGCTTCGCCGAAGCGATGACGATCTTCGCCGTCATTTGCGCCCTCATCTTTCCAGGCCTCCACGTCGGACGACCCTGGGTGCTTCACTGGATGTTTCCGCTCCCGAACCAGATGGCGATCTGGCCGAACTTCAAGAGTCCCCTTCTCTGGGACCTTTTTGCGGTTGGTACGTACTTTACCGTTTCGACGATGTTCTGGTTCGTGGGCTTGATCCCGGATCTTGCGACGTTGCGCGATCGATCCACGAACAAGTGGCGACAGCGCATCTACGGGTTTTTGGCCCTCGGTTGGCGAGGATCGAATCGTCACTGGCAGAATTACGAACGCGCATACATGATCCTCGCCGCGCTCTCGACGCCGCTCGTGCTCTCGGTGCACTCGGTCGTGTCGTTCGACTTTGCAACGTCGGTGATTCCAGGTTGGCACACGACGATCTTCCCCCCGTACTTCGTCGCGGGCGCCGTTTTCTCAGGCTTCGCGATGGTCATGACGCTGCTCCTCATCACACGGACGGTGTTCAAGCTCCATCGCGTCGTGCTCATGCGTCACCTCGAGCTGATGAACAAGATCATGCTGCTGACGGGCACGCTCGTTGGCTACGCGTACGCAATGGAGTTCTTCATCGCGTGGTACTCAGGCAACGAGTACGAGCGCTATGTCTTCGTGAATCGCGCCTTCGGTCCGTACGCATGGGCGTATTGGACGATGGTCTCGTGCAACGTTCTTTCGCCGCAGGTCTTTTGGTTCAAAAAGCTGCGACGCAACATCCCCTTGATGTTTGTCGTGTCGATCTTGATCAACATCGGCATGTGGTTCGAGCGCTTCGTCATCATCGTGACGTCGCTGCACCGAGACTTCTTGCCATCGGCTTGGGGAATGTTCTCGCCGACGGTGATGGACGTCACGACCTACCTCGGCACGATGGGTGTCTTCTTCACCCTCTTCCTCCTCTTCATCCGATGGCTGCCAGCCGTCGCGATCTCCGAAGTGAAGGGCACGATGCCTCAGGCCGATCCACACTTTCACGGCCACAGCGAACGCAGCCATAGCGAGCACGATGCTCACGAAAGCGCGGTAGGCGGCGATCTCGTTCCGGAGGGAGCAGAATGAGCGCGCAACCAACAGTGACACACAAGAAACGTGTTGCGTGTGTGCTCGCTCAATTTGACACCGCAGCTGACGTGATTCACGCCGCCGAGAAAGTGCGCGATGCGGGTTACCAATCGTGGGACACGCACACGCCCTTTCCCATTCACGGCATGGACAAGGCAATGGGCCTTTCGGATTCTCGCGTCGGCTGGATCGTCCTCGGCGGCGCGCTGACCGGTCTTAGCGTCGCATTCGTGATGATGTGGTGGATGAATGGCGTTGACTATCCAACCGTCGTTGGTGGCAAGCCGCCCTTTACGACGCCATCGATGGTTCCCGTCCTGTTCGAGCTCACCGTCCTCTTCTCGTCATTCGCGGCCGTGTTTGGAATGCTGGGCCTGAACAAATTGCCGCGGCATCACCACCCGGTGTTTGAGTCCGAAAGGTTCCGCAAAGCCAGCGATGACAAGTTCTTCATCTCGGTCGAGGCCGAAGACCCCAAGTTCAACGCCGACAAGGTTCGGGCGCTCTTCGAAGGCGTGCACGCAACCTTTGTCGAAGTGCTCGAAGTGCTCGAAGAGGAGGTCGAGGCATGAAGCATCTTGCACTTGGCATCGGCCTGGTTTCGCTTGTGGCATCGCTCACGAGTTGCCGGGGCGACGTGAGCGAAGACCCGCCGATTCTGTTAGAGCGGAACATGTTTCAACAGGAGCGCTACGATCCGCAGGCCTACAGCCCCTTCTTCGAGGATCATCGCTCGATGCGATCGCCAGTTGAAGGGACCGTGTCGCGTGAACACTACGAACCGGATGAAACGATCGCCACAGGTCGTGACAGCGGTGGTTACGTTTTGAGCATCCCGACGTCGCTCGCCGGTCGCCTCGGCGGCCCGGACAAAATGGTCCAACGCGGACAAGAACGTTTCAACATCTACTGCACACCTTGCCACGACAAGACGGGAAGCGGACGAGGCACTGTGGCTCGCGTTCAGAACGGATTCGCGAAGCTCCCGAATTTCCATGAAGCGCGTATTCGCGAGATGCCCGACGGCCAAATGTTCGCGACTATTTCAAATGGCGTGCGCCTCATGCCTTCGTATGCGGCGCAGGTACCCGTAAACGATCGCTGGGCCATCGTCAGCTACGTGCGAGCCCTGCAAATGTCGCAGGTCGCCCTCAACACTCCGGCCGCCCCAGGCAACGACCAAGGAAAGAAGTGACGCGATGAGTGCGGACACCTCCAACGACTTTCGTATTAAGCCGGGCTCCGGTTGGGCTGGCGCGTGGAAGAAGGCCGCGGCGCTGGGTGTGATCGGCCTCGGGCTTTCGGGGTTCGGCTTCACCCAAGACGCAAAACGGTTTGCGTTCTCCTATCTATTCGCGTTTTTCTTCTTCCTCTCCTTGGGACTCGGTTCGCTCTTCTTCGTGGTGGTGCAGCACATCACCAAAGCCGGATGGAGTGCGAGCGTTCGCCGCATCGCTGAGTTTTTCATGGCCGGTTTGCCCGTCTTTGCGGTGCTTATCGTGCCGCTCCTTGTCGTGATGAGTCAGTTGTTCCCGTGGCTCGCCCAGCACGGTGACGCTGACCATGGAAATGCCCACGCAGAAGCTGCCCTCGTTCGCGATGCTCACGCGGATGACCTTCACCCGCCGCCTTCACCGCACGGCGCCGGCCCGCGCAAGCCAATGGGTCATGAGCCCGCCGCGACGGCTCACGGTGACGCAGCAGGAGTTCTCGAGAAAGCGATTGAGGGCGCGAGGGCGAAGGAACACGCGCATCTGATGGAGGGAAAAAAGAGCTATCTCAACAAGCCTTTTTTCCTCGCGCGCCAAGCACTCTACGTCGTCATCTGGGCAGCGCTAGCCTTCTGGTTCTTCAAGACGAGC
>JAHFDY010000123.1 GCA_023248735.1 Myxococcales bacterium | reverse complement strand
TCCACGCACAGCCTTTCGCAGGCGCCCGCCGCCCTTGTCGACAATCCATAGCGTGTTGGTCGCCCTGGTAGCCCCTGTGATCATTTGCTCGCCGCTGCCATTGCTGTAAATGACACTCGGCACAGAACATTTGCCCACGCAGGAGAGTAGACGTCCGTCGGTCGTTCCTATGGCGATCCCGGCGGCGTCCGAAAAAAATTCGGCGATTGACCGAGCTGCTCCACTGAATGTCGCGAGCTGTTCCGGTGACGTGCATGTCGCAAACTTGCTTGCGGGGCAGCGAAAAAGCGTTGAGGCGGAGCCGTTCGATTCGCTCCACGCAACGTAGGTACTCAAGGCCTCGTAACTGAACGCGATCGCGTCGACCGTTACGCCTGCGCGGCTGATGGACATGTCCGTTTTCGCTGAACCGAAGTCGAAGGAGTCGATCTGTCCGCCGGATTGGGCACGGGCGGCGAGCTCGAAATCCTGGGCCCACATGCTCCAGCCCGAACCGCTTGCCGAACGAAGCGTCTTGTAGCTAAGAGCTTTCCGGTCGAATTCCTTGAGCTCTCCAGTGTCGAGACCGAACCGTAGGCTGCTTCCGCTTGGCCATAGCGCAAGGATTGCGCTTCCCTGCGTAGTGACCAACTCGGTGGGCGCGCCGACGGATACGCCTCCGTCCCCGTAAGGAATGACAACCCCCGCATCACCAGCATCCGCATCGGAGCCGAGCGCATCGGCCGGCGCGTCTACGCCAGCATCATCTGCCCCCGCCGGGCGGATGGGTCTCCCGCTGACGACCGTCGCAACGCCGCAAGGCGGGATCGAAACCGTGCGCGTCTCGCAAACACCCACAACGACAACACCCGCAACCCGGTCGCGGACGCAAGCTGCTGCAGGAAGCTGCACACGCCCGTTGTCAAGCGAACGAAATCCTTCATTGCCCTCGGCAAGGGCCACCAAACAGCGACCGTCGGAGCAAACACCGTCAGTTCCTTTCGCCGGCACGACGCCCACGTTGAGACCGACCCTGGCGAGTGGTAAAGAAACTGTACAATCCTTGTCCGGCAAAGCGATGGGCGCTCCCGCGAAGCAAGCAGCAACGTCGAGACAAGCGCCTTCGCCGCTCGGGCTTGCGCCCCCAAACACGTCTTCGATCCGATAGGACGGCAAGCTGTTGACATCCGAGCTTAAGCAACTTCCCGCGATGTTCGTCTGTCCGACGGGGCAACTCATCGCGGTCGCTCCTTCACTGCCGGTTGCCGATCCGTCGGACAGCCAATCAAGGGGCATTCGCAGCAGCTGCGTGTCTCCGCGAGAGAGGTTACCCATCGCGTCACGCGCGAAGCGGGCCTGCCCGCCTTTGTAGCCTATGGCGCGGACGTGAACCCGCGCATCAGCGGTCGTGCCTTCGACAACGGCGAGCGTAAGCGGAAGCTTGGTCGCCGTTTCGCCAATGGTAAATCGTTTTGACGAAATCGAGACGCCGCCCACCTCAACGTCGATCGTGACAACGTCAAGATCCTTGCCCGCCACGAGATCACTCGTGACGGCGAGCATGAGAGCGCCCTTGTTGCGCGAAGAGCATGATGCAAAGAACCCCGACGCCACCGCAAGGGTTGCGAAGGAAACGCCAATCCACGAGCGGCTAGACAACGAACGCCTCATCATCCGTTTTCGAGAATACGCAAGGCAACCCGCGCCAGGCGAGAAACTCGTCGGACCCTCCGCCTTACGTGGCTTGGCGGTTGTTCATCCAGCGTGGCTTTCGCTACTTGGTCCGCGTCGCGAAGAATCCCGTGGGAATGTCCCCTTGTTTCCACCAGAGAAACCCTGCGAACATCTTGTGAGGGGCCCCGACCAGATAGGCCTTTCCTCGCACTCTCTGATTCGTCCGCGGCGTGCCAGGTTTGGAGAACTCGATAGCATCGCCATCGACGACCCCGAAGATGGGGTACTCGCTCTTGCCGATCGTGAGCTTTCCCATCACCGATTCGCCGTGGGGTAACCGTTCGAGTTTCATCTCGCCGTGCTCGCCGCCCACGACGACGCTGAACGTTCCAGCGAAGCTATCGATGTGGGCGATGTCCCGCGCGGGGCGGTTGGGTGAATGGGCTACTTTTGGATCGCCCAACTTGACCATCTCGAGAATCACGTCGGCCCAGCGTTTGTCTTGCCAGTCCCACTCACAACCTTCACCAGACAAAGCCCAAGAGACGAGCTTTGTCTTGTCGGTATTGGCGGTCATGCCCCAAGAACCCGCCGCCTTGGCACACTCCGCCATCTTCACGCGACAGTCGGAGGTAAAGCCGGCAGAAAACGTCGTAACCCTCTTCCAGAAAACGTCGTCGCCGATCCAACGCTGAAACTCCCGAGCCCACCACGTCGTGGCGCGTGTGGCCATCTCGATCGAGCGCAGATAGTGCCGCCTTGCAGCGGTGTCGTGATTCACGCCGCACTTCACGATATCGTCGTTTGCACCACACACCATTCCCCCCGAGCGGTGGTGCGGCCACTCATGCGGGCGCTCTTCAACATTCGTTGGCCAGGTCTTGTGGTAGGGGTTCTCAGGCGATCCTAAGTTTGAAAAGAGGGCATGAACAGGACTCTGCCAGACGTCGTCGGGCAACTCTTCGAGAATGACGACGCGCGTTCCAACCCATGGCGTCCAGTCCACATTCGCAATGTTCGTGTGGGTGTAGAGGTCCTGCATTGCATGAAGAACGATCCCGAGTGTGTTGAGCACTTTCTCTGCGTTGCCTTCTCGTGCCGCGCTCGCGACGACCGCTCGGGCTCCGTGTCGAATCCACCCAATCTCTCGCGTGAAGTCTTCTTCGTAGACCAAGCCATCGAAATGAAAGTGCTTTGCGGCGTCGGTCACCTTTTCTGACTTGTCCGCGGAGGCCAACTTCGGCTTGTTGAACATGTAGTCGACTTGGAAATTCGAAATAACCGCCAGCTCCACAGCACCTGGCGAAAACCCCGCAGCTTTGAGGCCTCGCTCGGTGACGATTGTGTGTCCTCCCGTGATGTATGCATTTGCGTCCCAGGAAGCGGTGAACGCGCAAACGATTGCAGCACCGATCGCCAAGGTCTTCATCGCGCTCCTCCTGGACGCGTCATGACGAATCCGGCTTCGGCTTCATCGTTCCAGACGGTTCCGGCGATTGACGGATGCCTCTCGTCACCTATCAGATAGCCAACGAATCGCCGGCTCGAACCATGCGATTTGCGCATGGTGAACTCCCAATAGTTGCCCCAAAGTCGTTGGGTCTCGAGGGTATTGGCGTTGTCTTTGAACCTTCCGCGGAGCCTTCCATGCGGGTGCGAGCGACCGTCAACAAGGCCGTTCTTCAACGAAGCTTCGTAGACCAGATTCACGTCAAGCGTCTCACCACCCATTCGAAGCTCGTAAGCACCTGCCCATGCAGCCCAGTTGACAGTCTCGAATTTCGATTTCGGCAGGGGAGCTTGTTTTGGCATACCTATCGTCAGCCGATAGTGAATTCTGTATCGACCATCGCCATCCTCATCTGCCATGTCCTCGGCGAGTGAGAGCGTCCTGCCCACGTTCTTGTAAAGATCGCCAAATCGAAAGGTCGGCGTGACGAAGCCGATTTCGTCATCGGGATCAGGCCCCCAGTCTTCCTCCCACAACGAGACGTGAAATCCTACACTCTCGCCAAAACGCACCGTCTGATTGTCAGAGAAAAGATTGATGTTGATTGCGCCAAAGCGGCTCTCGTCATCGATCGAAGTCCACCAAGGGTAGTCCCAAGGATTGTCGGCGATGCTTTCCCACGCACGTTTGCCAAACACTTTCGGATTGGGTCCTACAGTCTGTAGCGCGGTCACATGAAGGTAGGGTTCATCGGAACCGATTTCGCCTTTCTCTAGACACTCCAAGCTATCGACAAGAATCTTGACGGGAATTTCGACGTCAACCGCCGGCTCGGATGTCGGTGGCATCTCGATCGTCATATCCGTACGCTTGTTGTTGTTTGTGCGATCGGCGTCTTCCGCCGACTGCACTTGAGCGCGGAGCGTGATCACTTCGCCGAAATGGAATGCGGGCATGTTGAGCGATGCGGTGAGCGCCACATGCTTTTGCGGGGCGAGTGCCGGTCCCTTGTACGTCGCGTAGGCGCTATCTGAAGCAGCATTCTTTGGACTCGTACCCTCGAGGTGAAAGAGAAAAACGCTGAACCCCTCGGTTGTCGGCCGATTGCCGATGTTCCAAACCACGATCTCAATCGGAACGTTCGCGCCAGCCGCCGCACTCTTTGGGGCCTTGATCAACGTGATGGCGAGGTCTGGTCCCGCCGGAACTATCGAAACGGGAATGGACCGCTTTTGGTCGTCGAGCACGACGTCGATCCTGTGATTGCCGATTGATGCGCTCGCGGGGAAGATGAGCGAAGTCGCCACATCGGACGAATGATGCGCCTTCACAGGCGGGACGACATCGTTGATGAGGTCGATCGCAGCACCGTCCTCCTGCTCCGCGTAGCGAAACTGAATCGGCATCTTCGACGACGTTCCCTCCGCAACGTTGGTCACCTTGACGCCGATTGTCGCCGGCAAGCCTTTGAGCACAGTGATGCGATCAGGAAGTCGCTCGAGCCTGAGTCCGGGTGTTGCCACCGGTGCTGGACGTTCCTTGGCAGTTTTTACATCTTCGAGCGTCATTCCCTTTTGCGCCGCGACCGTGGGCGTGAGGTGCAAGCGTTCAATGAGCCGAGCACTTTCGGCCGACGAATAGACGCCCGCCGACGATCCTCGATCGACCCCGATAAGCGTGAAACCCACTCCACTTTGGGAGAGAACTGCGACCCTCGCGCCATCGGCCGAGACCCACCGCGAGCGACCCTTCCTATCGCGACTCCCGGGGCCATACGTCGCCGCGAGGGTTCGATACCGACTGGACTCGCGCGCGAGGTAGCGAGCCGTCACGGAAAAGACCCTCCCCTCCGCAAGGAAATAATTGATGCGTCGATAGGCCAACTGTTTCGGCGGTTCCGCGATGACGATCGCAATGTCCTTCCCGCGCACACGCTTGGTCGATCGACGGCATGCCCAACCAGGGGACTTGCACTTCGCATCGACATCCGCCAACGTCGCGCCAAGTGCGATACCGGCAATGTCCGAAGGAGGCGTGTCTGCGGCAAAGCTCGGTGTTGACACAAGGCCCGCCGCAAGAGCGGCGATCGCCAGGACGCACGTCATCCACACGCATTGCATTCGCATTGCCGTTCCCCCGACAATAAAGATATCAGAGATTCGCGAGGCGGCCAATGCGTGCGCCAAACGGCCTGGATCGGCAACCAGCGTGCTTCTTCTAGAACGTCGCGCGAACGTTGACGCCCAAGGACCACACGCCATAGCCGTTGGCCTTCATAAACTGGTCGCCCGGCGGATCGGATGAGCAGAACTTGAAACCGGAAGTTCCGGCCGCAGATACGGCCACGCAACCCGAAACGGGCACTTCAACGAAGTACTCAAATGACGGTCCGACCGAAAGCATGGGGAGCAGCCGATAGTCGACGCCGATACCGATCGGAACCGCAACGGCGTGATGATCGAGCTTCCAATTCCCCGTAATTTGCGACCCATTCGAAAGCGCCACGCCGCGGTCGAACGTCTGCACGTCGCGGTTGTAAATCACGCCGAGGGAGAGCCAAGGGTCAAGAAACTTACTGACCGCCGGGACCACGGCAAGGGGGTACCCACGCAAGTAGAGACCGGCGTCCCATGCTTCGCGTTTCAGGTTTGTAGAGCCGTCGCTCACCGTTCCGGCGGAAGACGATCGATAGCCGCCTCGGAGGCCGATGCTCATGAAGGACATGAAGCGGTAGCCGATGTACGCGCCACCAATGAAGCCACCGCCATAGGGCTGCTCGGTTCCGGTTGCCAGGCCGCCGAGGTCGTTCTTCAACGTGTAGCCCGACGGCGAATACCTTGCGGGAGAGTCCGCCGGCGCTGAGCCGTAGGCCGCGCGAACCATCAACTCGAGGCCCTTCTGGTCCCCAGCGCTGGCCTCCGTGGCGACGGTCACGGGAAGCGCAAACGCAAAGAGGGCAACGAGCCGAGTATGCATGGCCTCCTCGTTGCTCATGATTGTCAATGGGTCAAGGTCCGACCGCCAAACGGCATAAGTTTACCGCTGAATCGGTAGCCCCTCGGCCTCCCAACCCAAAAGCCCACCGTCAAGAAACGAGACGACCTGGCCTTCCGCGTCGAGGGCCGAAGCGAGCTCTTTCGTCTTATCGCCCGCTCGGCAATAAAGGACGATCTGCCCCGGTTCCGACTGCAAGTCTTCAAGTCGGGCCCTCACGTCGTCGAGAGGCACGTGAACGGCGCCTGGCAGGTGCGCGCGCTTGAACGCTCCTTCTTCGCGTGTGTCGACGGCTTGAGCAACGCCGGCAGTGAGGAGCTGTGAGAGTTCAGCAGCCTTAAGCGCACCGGCGGCACGCGGTAAGAATGGCTCCACCATTTGCAGGAGTTGCTTCTTGCGAAGGGCCCCCGTCAGCATGTCCGCGATGCGCTGCTTGGCGAACACCATGAACGTCGGAATGGACTGCACCCGAAGCTGCGAAACGATCGTCGGCGACCGATCGGCGTCAACCACAACGACCTTCACCTTGCCGGCCATCTCGCGGGCGAACTCTGCCACCTCGGGCGCCACTTGCTTTGAAGCCACCGAACGCGCGCTCGCAAATTCGATGAGGACCGGCACCTCGCTTCGCAACACCTCCGCCTCAAATTCGCGCTCGGACACCGGAATAACGGCGCCGACTTGTGCTCCTGCTGAAGGCGCTTTCTGACGTGGCGCCCCGCCCAGACCGGGCATCGTCGGCACGGCGGCCTTGCCAGGGGGCTGCGTAGACGTGGGCAAACCGTCGCCCTTTTTTCCGAATCCACTCATGAAGGACATGCGCCTCCCATAAGCCTGCACCTCACAAAAGGGAAGCGATCAGCGCGAAGGTCACGCCTCCTCGCGCCAGAACGGTGACCCGAGTGCAAAAAGGGCATCGGCCTCTCACTCGCTGAGCAAGTCAATTGCTGATACCCATTGGCAATGTTCACAAGACACCGCCTGTGGATTTTTGCGCTCGCAGCACTGCCCGCCTGCGAGTGCAATGGCGTCACCTTCGCCGATGGCGGCTTCATCGGCATTGATGCACAGGCCGATGGCAGCATGCCCGATGCAGCCATCGACGCACCCGTCGATGCGGCCAAAGGCGGAAGCATCGCGTGCTACATCCGCGATCAATTCAGGTGCGTTGAATACCCGACACCAACGAGCACGCAGGTCACCGACGTTCAAGCCATGTGCTCGAGCGCGAGCGGCGTCCCATCGCAACCTGCCGCCTGTCCAAGCGCAGACTACCGCGGCAAATGCACCCGTCCGGCGAGTGAAGGGTACGTGGAGCGCTTCTACGCAGGCACCGATGCCGCGTACGATCAGGACTTCTGCGTCAACACGGCGCACGGGGTCTGGTCGACGGCGTTCTAGTTCGTCAATACAATTGACCTATTCGCCATCGATCAACTTGATCGCTTCGGCTCCCTATCGTGCGACGCGGCCGCATCGCGCAACCGTGGATCAAGGGCGTCACGGAGGGCCTCCCCGACAAGATTGAGTGAGGCAACGGTCAAGAAGACGCACAATCCGGGAAAGGCCATGAGCCACCAGGCATCAAAACGCAAGCGACCTTGCGACAGCATCTCGCCCCACGAAGCCGTATCCTTCGGCAGTCCAACGCGCAAAAATCCTAGAGACGATTCGATGAGCACGATCGTTGCGATGCCGAATGTGCCGGCGACGATCGCAGGGGCGATAGCGTTCGGCATGACGTGACGTCGCAAAATGCGCCACTCGCTGACGCCAAGCGCGCGCGCAGCCAATACGTAATCTTGACCGATCACTTTATGCACTTCCACACGCACAAGCCGCGCCACTTCGGTCCATCGCGTCAGAACAATCGCGAACACCAATGTGTACGTGCTTGCCTGCGGAAGGAGCGCTTGCACCACGAGCACGAGCACGAGCGAAGGCACGGCGCTGAGGACCTCGATCAAGCGCGTCACAAACGCATCCACAAGGCCGCCGAAGAACCCCGCGGTCGCACCGAGCACGACGCCAATGATGGCAAACGCGAGCATGCCCACGAAGCCCGCCGTAAATGCGGTCCTCGCACCGAACACTAGTCGCGCGAACACATCGCGACCTTGACCATCGGTGCCCAGCACGTGATCGCCGCGCATCGGCGGAAGGAACGCGGCGGCGTGATCTTCGGTCTCAGGCGCGTGTCGTACCAGCGGAAATACCGCCCAATCGCTCGGCGAGCGCTTCGCCTCATATTCGACCGTCGACTGAAACGGCGAGCTCTTTTTCGACAGCGCAGGCAAAATATAAATATGACTATCATAGTTACAAATTAGCGGTCGCTCGCCAGCCAGAAGCTCCGCGAAGAGTCCAACCATCGCGATGAGGGCCACGAGCAATGCACCCATACGGGCGAATCTATGGCGGCGAAGTTGTGCGAACGTGACGCCGAGCGCCGTCGCGTATGGCAACACCGGAACGGCAAGGCGAGCTGCGCGCGCTACTGTCTTGCGTGACAGCAAGAGGACGACACTGTGCCGATCCGCCTCATGCTTTTCGGAAGGTGGATAGGACAGCCGTTCGATGAGCGATGGCCTATCGGGGGGCTTGCTCTCGTCGCTCAACGGGCCCTCCCCACATGCGAGCCGAACTGCGCACGAAGGTGTGGGTAGAGTACGGCAGCGACCAAGTCGGCGAGTAGAATGCCCAGGACGCTAATTGTCGCAGTAACAGTTACAATTGCAACAAGCCACGGCACATCGCGCGCTTCGACGGCGCGCAGCGTTTCGTAGCCGAGGCCCGGCACCGCGAAGACCTCTTCGACGACAAATGTTGTGCCGAGCAACGCTGGCAGCTGCGTTCCGCTAAGTGCAATCGTCGGGACGAGCGCGTTGCGCAGCACGTGAACCCACATGACACGCGCAGTTGTGCCTCCCTTTGCGAACGCCGTTCGCACATAGTCCTGGCCGAGCACATCAAGCACCGTCGCCCGCTGGTACCGAACGAAGGGCGCGACGGAAACAATCAAGAGCGCCGCGGCCGGAAGCAGTGCCCACGAGTCGACCATTCCGCCCAGAAGAGCGAGGCGTCTGAGCAATTCGCAATGAACGAACGCCGGAATCGAGTACGCGATAAATGCAACCGCAGCGGCGACGAAATCGACCGGTTCGCCACGACGCCTCGCCGTGACAAGTCCAACAGGAATCGAGATCGCGTAACTGCCCAAGAGCGCCAGCAATATGCTCACCAACGTGACGGGCGCGCGTCGGCGCAGCTTGCGCACGATCGTCTCGCCGTCACGTGAGCTCACGCCGAGTTCGCCGGAGAAGACGCGCGCGGACCACTTGCCGTACCGAGTTTCGGTAATGGCCGCGAGCAGGCGCTCGGAGCCTTCGAAAGGTGTGAAGTCGCTGCGATAGACGTACCACCACTCGAGCCACCGATCGCGGGCGCGGTCGATCGAAAACGCGGCGTCCTGTTCGGTTACATTCGGACCAAGCGACGTTGAGAGACTCGCAAGCTGAATCAGCCGGGCTCGCCGCGCAGGCTCTTGGGTCTTCTTTAGCTCTTCGAAGATTGCAGGGAGCGCAAACGTGTCGACCAACCGCAAGGCGTGAAAGCGATCGTCACCGCCGTGTTCCGTGTAGCGCGAAACAGCACGCGATACGGATGAAGTCGTAAAGTCCAGCGTGTGGTCATCCCAAAAGTGCGACCAGAATGCCGCAAGATCGCGCAACCCGCGGCCCGTCGGAAGCGATCCCTCGAGCCCCATTCGCAGCGCCACTGGCGTCAGGCTTCGCGCCACGCGCTCGCGTGCGTCGAGCGGCAATTGGTCGAGCCGGGGAAGAATGTACGGCAGCGCGGCACCACCCACCCTGGCCAACTCGGCTTCCGCTTCCGCATCTGGGCCTGTTGCCATTCGCTTGAGCAGCTGAGCGGCAAGCTCGTCCGCGCCCACTGGCGACGAGTTGAGAAAATAGGGCAGACCGAGGAACATTTGCCGCGAACGCGTCGCTTCCGTGGCCTTGTCACCGCCAAGTGCGCCCGCCGGAATCAGCGACGTGAGAGCGAACGCCAATACACTGAGACCAATCAGTGTCGGCACTGCCCAAAGGATGCGCCGTAACGCGTAGCGCAGCATCTACAGCAAGCTTACACTCGCCAGGTGACCAAGGAAGAATTGCTCGCGTACGCACATGCATGGCTTTCCGACGATCCTGACCTCGAAACGCGTTTGGAGCTCGAAACGCTGCTCGAAAAGGAGGATCTGACCGCCCTCGAGGAGCGATTTTTTGGACCCCTCGAATTCGGAACCGCAGGCCTTCGAGCTGTCGTAGGGGCTGGTCTCGCGCGAATGAACCGCGTCATCGTGGCCAAAGCCACGTGGGCTGTTGGCAAGCAATTGCTCGCCACCTTCCCAGATGCGCGGGAGCGCGGAGTCATTGTCGCCTACGACGGTCGCACGCACAGCCGCACCTTCGCTGAAACCGCATGTGAAGTTCTCGCTGGCCTCGGCATTCGATCGCAACTGACCACGAGGCCGACGCCCACGCCCGTCGCCGCGTTCGCCCTCAAGCATCTTTCGGCGGCCGCCGCTATTGTGATCACCGCAAGTCACAATCCGCCCGCCTACAACGGCTACAAAGTATTCTGGCGAAACGGCGCACAGATAGTTCCACCCATTGACAATGCGATCGCGACTCTCTTTGAGTCGTCACCGACGTTCGGCACGATCGCTCGCGTGCCACTTGCCGACGCGAGGAAGCGTGGCCTCTCAGCCGATGTTCCAGAAGCCGTCGACACGGCTTACATCGAGGGCGCGCTCAAGGTAACCACCACCGATCGCCCCACAGATCGCACGTTGCGGGTCGCATACACCGCTCTCCATGGCGTGGGTAAGCCATGGATCGAGCGTGCATTCGCAAAGGCTGGCTTTGCGAACCTTTTCATAGTCGCGGCGCAAGCCGAACCCGACGGCGCTTTTCCGACCGTCAAGTTCCCGAACCCAGAGGAACCGGGCGCGATGGATCTGCTGTTCGCAACTGCGCGTGACAACGATGCCGACATTGCGATCGCGAACGATCCCGACGCCGATCGCCTCGCAGTCGCGGTGCGAAACGGCGAGGGCAAGTATGTGCAGCTCTCCGGCAACGAAGTCGGTGTGCTCCTCGCCCACGATGCGATCTTGCGCGCGGAAGGCGTGGTGAAGAGGCCACTCGTCATCAACACGATTGTCTCGTCGCCCCTTCTCGGTGTGATCGCAAAGAAGAAAGGCGTGCGAGCGGAGGAGACGCTCACGGGCTTCAAGTGGATCGCCAACCGCGCCATGGATCTCCTGCGTGACGAGGGCTACTCATTTATTCTCGGTTACGAAGAAGCGCTTGGCTACTCGGTGGGCACCCTTGTTCGCGACAAAGACGGCATCAGCGCGGCACTCGCAATGGCAACGCTTGCCGCGGCGCTCAAACACGACGGGAGCAACGTCCTTGCGGCACTCGAACGCATCTACCGCGAGTTCGGACTCTTCGAGAGCGGACAAATGAATGTCGTGCGCGAGGGCATCGCGGGCAAGGCGGAGCTTGAAGCGATGATGACGCGACTCCGCAGAAGCCCGCCCCCATCGCTATGGGGTATGACCGTTAGGTCGGTCGTCGACTACGAGCACGGCGTGCGCAAGACGGGCGACGTCGAAACGCGGCTCTCTCTGCCAGCAAGCAACGTCATTGGGCTCGATCTCGAGGGCGGGCACCGCGTTATCGTCCGCCCAAGCGGCACGGAGCCGAAAGTCAAATGCTACTTCGACGTATACGAATCGGTTCGCGGGGAGGAGCCCCTCACTGAGACGAAATTGCGAGCCGCAGCAACTCTTTCGGGACTTCGCGTCGCATTGGGCGAGGCGCTCGGCGTACCGGAGCGATAAACGTCTGTATGGGTTCCCTCCACGAGATCCCTTGGCTAGGCTTGGTCGTTCGTGAACCGAACCCGCATTGAATCACAGTCGACGAAAACGCCACCCGTCTTGCGCGACCCGAAGGCGCTCGACCATTTTCGCGCGTTGCTTGCAACCTACATGAGCAAGCGGGGACTGCGGTCCACCGACCAACGGCACGTGATTGTCGAAACGTTCTTTGCGGTGCACAACCACGTGAGTATCGAAGAGTTGCTCGCAGAGGTGCGCATCAAGGATTCGCGTGTTGGATACGCGACCGTGTACCGCACTCTCAAATTGCTGGCGGAGTGTGGTGTCGCCCACGAGCGGCACTTCGGCGATGGACTCGCGCGCTACGAGCTCGCCGACGAATCGGCCCACCATGATCATCTCATCTGCGTCGACTGCGGCAAGATCGTCGAGTTCGAAGAGCCGCGCATCGAAGCCCTGCAGGATGAAGTCGCACAGCGCTACGGCTTCTTGCTCAAATCGCACAGGCACGAGATGTACGGCCTTTGCTCCGACTGCCAAGGTAAGTAAATTTACGTTGCTCGGTCGCAACGCGCATCGGTCACGATGAAGTCCAAGCGTTCGTCATGTGCCAACGCCGGCAACTCGCTCACGTACTGAAACTCGAAGGCGACACCAATCGCAGACAGACTCGCGCGATTTGCCCGCGCCTGTCTCAACGAGCGATCGTAGAACCCCGCACCGTACCCAAGCCGAAAACCGGAGGGGTCGATCGCCAATGCGGGGACAACGACGACGTCGAGATCTTCACTCGCGCAAGGTGCGTCGTATGCCGGCTCCGCAAAGCCGAGCCCACGCTCTTCGAGCGACGCAGTGGAAGCCACCCAGCGAAATACCATGGCGCGCGTTTCGGGGTCGATCGACGGATAGGCAACTTTCTTACCCTTTTCGCGAAGCCACACATCGAGCGCGCGAAGGTCGAGCTCATGCCGATCCTCGATTGGCCAGAAAAGCGCGACTCCTCGCGCAGCAAAGATTTCGGACATACCCGTAAGTCGGTTCACGATCACCGCTGATTTCGTGGCGATGACAGACTGGGGGGTTGTCTTGCGCAGCCCTCGCATGCGCTTGCGCAACTCTGCTTTCACTCCCACACGCAACATGTCATCCGTCGACTCGGCTGACGGTGTCACTTCTGTTCCCAGTCGAAAGCTTGTTGTGAAGTCGAAACTTTTTTGCGCGAAACCCGCGGAAGCACGATGAGCTCTCTTACCGGCCCGCGTTTCGTTGCGTCGGCGTTAACGAGGCGCGTAGCGGACGCGCTGCGAACCGTAAACTCTCTGTACAATCCGCGCGTGGCTGTCGTGTCGGCATTCGAGAGCATGAACGTCACATCCTTCGCAGACAACCTTCGCATCGCGTCGAGCAAGCGACGCTGATCGACTTCGCCGAAGCCATCCTTCGCATAGGCCGTGAAATTCGACGTCGTCGATACGGGCACGTACGGCGGATCGAAGTAGACGAAGTCATCTTTCTGTAAACCTCTGAGCACTTCGCTAAAGTCGCCCGTGCAAAGTTCGACACGACCCATCACCTCGCTCGCAAGACGAAGACGTTTTTCGTCAACGATACGCGGATTCTTGTAACGACCGAATGGCACGTTGAACTCGCCTTTGCTGTTCACGCGCCAAAGACCGTTGAAGCAGGTGCGATTGAGAAAGATAAATCGCGCTCCGCGGGCGACGTCGCTCCAGCCAGAGGTCTTCTGCGCGCGTACCTCGTAGAACAGGTCACTGTCGTAGCGATAGACCGAAAGCGCATCGATGAGCGCGCTGACTTCACGTTGGACCGCCCGATAGCAAGCGAGAAGATCCTCGTTCTGATCGCAAAGAACTGCGCGCTCGAAGGTACCCAACCCTCGTTCTTCCCGATTGCAGAGCTCGAAGAAGAGCGCGGCACCGCCCGCAAACGGCTCAACATAGGTTGAAATGCGCTTCGGAACATGCGCGAGAAGGGTCGGGAGAAGCTGTCGCTTTCCACCCACCCACTTTACGATCGGGCCATACCTACCGGTCTGTTTGTGCATTTGCTGTCAGCCCAAGTGCGCGTCTTAGCGCCATTGCGTCCACCGAAAATGTCACCGGCTGGTTACCACAGCGCGCCAGGATTCGCCCATCGCTCCTGCTTTCGCCCACCGTTACGTGGTCACCCCACTCTGCGAGCGCTTTGGCGAAATTCGGCGGAGGTCCCACCCGCTCCACCCGGACGGTTTCCAGCACGGCGAGCAAATCGACCGACGCTAGTTTCATTTCACGCCCCGAAACGCGCGCAATCTGCACTTCGCTCGCTTGGTCCCCGAGCATGCACACAGGGTCGACAAAATCGCGCTCGACCGAGTCGAAAAGCGTGGCCGAAAGCTCGAATGCAAGGCCACCCTGCAAAGCAACAACGCGTCCGCCTTCGAGCCGAAAGAACGAAACTGTCGTGCCGTCGAAACGCAGGAGGCAAGTCGGTCCTCCTTTGGGCGTGGGAACAAGATCGCCGCGCTTCGCCGCAAGAACCTTGGCAAGCGTATCGTTCCATCGCGACAGAAACC
>JAHFDY010000122.1 GCA_023248735.1 Myxococcales bacterium | reverse complement strand
ACTGCCATCCGTTCGGCATCGCGTCGCGCTCATCACTGAAAAAGAGATCGCGCACCTTGGCATTTCGGCTCGATACGACCTCAGCGTAAGCCTCTGGCCTCTCGCCGTTGAACTTGGCGACGTGAGTGTCGACTCGAGCGATCGGCCGACCCCGTTTTTGACCGCAAAGAGCGTGCGTGCGCGGCCACGTTTCTTTCCATTGTTGTCAGGCAAATTGACTGTCGATCAAGTTGACATCGACTCGCCGAGTGCGCTTGTGATCGTTTCGGACGGCAAACTCAAAAACTTGGCGCCTGACCTTCCAAAGTCGAGCAGCAACGCTGAGGTCCGACTTCCACTCGGGGGCATCTCCATAAGCAATGGGACCATTCACTTCGACATCGATGGTGTGCACACGGAGCTTGCCTCGGTCGACCTCGACCTCGTCACAGAAGATCTGCCGGGCCAGCCGCAGCGCATCGATGCAGGGTTGCAAGTGGGTCGCCTCGAACTCTCGCGATCACGGAGCGCGCCTGAAGCCATTGGTGGTGATGCGATCGACGACGATGTCTTGTGCGGTCTCGACCTTCGTGGCCGCCTTTCGTACCCACAGCTGAGCATTTTTCGCCTGAATGTTGTAGGCGCGGTCGATCTCGATCCCAACGCCGACACTCCTCCTGAATGCCCCGCCGCGACCGACGACAAGCGACGAATCGAATTGCTGATCAGCCGCCTGACGATGACGTTGCCTCGTGGTCAGGAGAAATTCCCACCCCTCGTTCGCGGTCACGTGAAGGCACGGGCTCCGCTCAGCATCTTGAGTCGCTTCATGCCGAAGCTGTCTACCGACGGGTGGCTCGGCGTCGATCTTGAAGGTGCATGGTCACCCGACATGCAGCTGCCAAACATCGAAGGCAGCATCACCGGTCGCACCATTCGCATCGACAGGCGACACCTCGCCAAGACGCTCGAAAGCCGCATTTCGATCGTCAAGAGTCGCATCTTGATTCCCGAAGCGCGGGTCGGCATTGCAGATGGACTCGCTGTGATTCGAGACGTTCATATCGATCCCTTCGGCGAAAAGGCACCCTTTGCTGCGCGGCTCGATGCAGACAACATCAACTTCAATTCGCTCATGCGCGACCTCGACGTGCACCCCAATTCCTCAGTCGCTTGGGATGTCCTCACACTGCGCACTGGGACCGTCAGCGGGACGCTCGCACCTCTTCAACTCGACGGCGATTTCACCGCCTTGACCAAGAACTTCGCCGTATACGATCGACCCGCAAACGACATCACTCACCAGCGCATCTTCGGAGTGGCGAGCGCGAACATTCAGTCGAGGCTCTCCATCAATTCGACTTCGCTAAAATTCCTCAGCACAAACCTGACGGTTGGCAACTCCACCGTTCGCGGAGCGGCGATTCACATCGGGTTCAATAACGATGCGTTCATCGACGTGAATGCTGCCAAGATCGATCTGCGAGACGTTTCACCCATCGGTAAGCTGCCATTCGCTGGCGTCGCAGACGTCGGCTTCAACATGACCGGCACGTTCTCAAAACCCGTGCTCGTCGGTGAGGTCACGTCACTTCATGGTTTCAAAATTGCCGACATCGTGATCGGCGATCTGAAAGGGAGCAACGGCCATCCCGCGCACGTGAAGGTGGACGTTGACCGCTCGCGCGTTGAGATTTCGGGCATCTCCGGTGAAAACGGCGAGAAGAATCCGCGTAGCCGTTTCGAGGTTCCGAGCGCTGTGCTCGATCTTGGCCGTGGAGGCCACGGTTTCCTGGTGGATTCGCTCATCGAGCCACGCGGGTTTGAATTTCAAGACTTCATCGGCATGTTTCCTGCGGCAGCCGAAGACCCTCGCTTCGCCGAAATCCACGGCCGCGTCAGTGGCTTTGCATCGTTGCATCTTGCGATTGGCGGGCCCGAGGATCGATGTGGTGGTGGCTTCATTGGCGTGCGTGCTCGAACCAAGTTTGACCAACTCGAAATCGTGGGTGAGCGCTTCGCCGACGGAGAAGCAGACTTCGACCTGAACTGGTTCGATCGAACGCGCGGCATCGCCGGTGCCGACATCGACGTTCACTCATTCACGCTCTACAAAAACGGGAGCCAAGGTACGCGCGGCACGATGGTTGGTTCGGCGCTCTTTAGGCGCGGATCGATCAGCGCCACGGCGAGCGCGGATGGAATGCTCCTTTCGCAACTCAACACGCTTCAGAAGAGTCTTGGCGATGAAGAGGCTGCGAATCTCGAGGGCCTTGCGTCAGCGACCGTCCACGTGGGGGGCAACCTCGACGAATTCAGCGCAAGCGCCGGCCTCGACGTGCAAAGTGAAGTGCGCGTCGAGTCGCTCCGTGTGCGAAATATCGCTCTCCCGCGATCAGATTTTCGTGTCGACATGCATCAGATTGTCGAGCCTGGCGCAGTCATTGCGAGAAGCGCCTGCGGTGGTCCCATTGGAAGGGCATTTGATAAAGCGTCTTACCTAACCGATCATCGCTCGAAGGGGACGTTTACAATCAACGGCAACTTCCTCGGTAATCAGCTGACCGCAACGAACGTGGTCATCTCAAGAGAGACGCGCGCTGAAATCAAGGGGAAGCTGGGCTTTCGCGGGCTCGAGTTGCGGCCGGTCTACCGTGCGATTGCGACCTCCAATAGTGGCGGAAAGGCGCCTGTCGACATCGTTGGAAAGGCTTGGGGCGACGTCGTCATCAACCAGTATCGTCAAGGTGATTTACCACACGCGAACATCAAGTTCTGGCCGGAACGGCTGAGCGTCACCATGAGTGGAAACACGGTGACGATACCCGCGTTGGGGCAGTGGATCGAGCTGGCCAACGATCGCATTGCGTTGCCAGCACCGGTTTACGTGAAGCTCGAGACAGCGTCGGCAGGAGCTGCCGGTGGCTTTGCGGTGACGGGGGGTGCTACCGACGTCTCGAAAGGAAAGCTCGCCTCAATGAATTTCGTTGCAGCGCTCGAGCCCATTGATCTGCAAACGTTTGCAAAGCTCTCACCGTCGATCGAGCGAGCGCTGGGGAAAGTCGAAGGGCGCATCGCTATCGGTGGCAAATTCGGCGAGCCGGTTTTCGATGGGCGCCTGTCTCTACGCGATGGCGAGACGTCAATCAAAGGTCTGCCGGCACCACTCACCCGCATGTTTGCGGACGTGCGCGCAAACGCAAATGAGCTCACAGCGACCTTCAAGGCAAAGATGGGGACAGGTACGATTGATGCGACAGCATTGATTCCAATGCGCGGTTTCAGCGTTGCCGTGATCGACGCCTCCGCGAAATTGGTCAACATTCGGATCAATCCTCAACCCGGCGTCGCGGTCGCATTCAACGGTGACGTGGGATTGAACTGGGACTTCGGGGCAGTGCTGAAAGGGATTCGCTCGCTCCCCACGATCTCGGGCACGGTCGATGTCACGTCGTTTGAGTACACGAAACCCGTGAAGCTCACGACCGAGTTTGGGACGGCGAAGCGCACGGTCGTTGATCACTATGATCCGACTGCGGATACGGTGGCGCTCGACATCCGCGTCAGGTCTTCGCAGCCCTTTATCATCCACAACAACCTCGCAGAGGCCTCGCTTCGCATCGATAGCGATTCACTGCATATTACAGGTACCAACCAACGTTTCGGTGCGCGCGGAAGTCTGAAGACACTCGACAACGGACACTTCCACTTTCGTGCGAGCGATTTCGACATCCGCCAGGGTCAAATTCGTTTCGATGACGCAACGCGCATCGCGCCCACGATCGATCTCGTGGCCGTCACTGACTATCGTCGGGCGACCGACGCAGGGGCTAGCTCCGCTGCGGCTGGTCTCTCAACCACCAGCGGACGCGGCTACGGCGTTTACCGAATTACCCTGCATGCGTATGGTGAGGCCGACAATCCGAAGATTGATCTTCAAAGCGAGCCGAACCTCTCTCGCGAAGACATTCTTCTGCTCCTCGCCATCGGCATGACCCGCGCAGAACTCGACCAACTCCAGGCGAGTTCGATCGGAGCGAGCATTGCACTCAACTATGCGGGTGCCGCGACGGGGGCGGATAAGGCGGTGAAGGACGTGATTCCGATCATTGACGACTTTCGATTTGGCAGCGCGTATTCGTCGCGCACGGGCCGAACCGAGCCGCAAGTCACGATTGGCAAACGCCTTGGCGACAACCTTCGCGCGAGCGTGACCACGGGTGTGACCGACGAGCGCGAATTGCGCGCCAACATCGAGTACCGGTTCGGGCGCACGTTGAGCGTACAGTTATCGTACGACAACGTGACCGACGTGCAGTCATCGTCGGTGGGCAACTTGGGTGGCGATCTTCGGTGGCGGCTCGAGTTCGAATGACGACGGTGCGGCGATTCCTCCTTTTGGCTGCCCTCAACGCAATCGCTGTTGGGCCAGTGTTTGCTGGGGCTCCACACGCCGGTGTGACTAAGGAGCCGGGGCGAGGGACATTTCGCCCCTTGCATCCGCAAGAGGCCAAGACCCAAACGCCAACGATACCGACGCTCGCGCCGCAGGTCGATCTCACGCCGTTCGTTGGCCTGACGATCCGCGGTATCGACGTCAGAGTTCACGCGCTCGACGACGGCGCAAAGATGGAATCTCCGCGCCTCTTCTCTGTGGCCGCTGGAGGCTTATTTGACGTCGGTGTGCCCTCGAAGTTGATCAGCGAGCTCGAAAACACCGGACGCTTTGCGAGGGTTGTCGTGAAAGTGGAAGTTGACGGCGATGGCGTTCGCGTTGTTGTTGTCGCGAGCGCGCGTGGGATTGTCGATCACATCTCGGTCTCGATTGACGATGACGCGATCGACAGAGAGACCATCGCACGCGAATTCGCGCTCACTCCCGGCGCTGATTTCGAAGCCGACGAATGGAGAGCCGCTGCCGATCGCGTCAGGCGCTTCTTGCTTCGGAGTGGTTTCCCTGACGCAAAGCTGGATACTTCGCTCAAGACGGGTCTGCTTTCGCAACGATTCATCCTCGGGTTGGCCGTACGCGCTGGAAAGCCGACGCTTCTCGCGAAAAGGTACTTTTATTCGGTTGGCGCACCCGCTGCGGTTATCGACAAGATTTACGAAAAGTATGCCGCGCGTACGGGCGACCGCGTTGATGAAGCCGCGCTTGCGGGCGCCGATGCAAAGCTGGAAAATCAGCTACGCGGAGCCAAGTACTTCAACGCGCGCGTTACGCACGACGTCGGTCTTTACGATGGTGCGGTTACGCTTCGTGTGCATATCGACACGGGCGCTCGCTACGAACTTCTTATGCGTGGCAACAGCAGCATCGACAACGAGGCACTCATCTCTTCGCTCGAACTCGAGAGCGACACTGCCGACCGCAACCCCGCTCAGTTTGGGGAACGGATGGCGACCTACTATCGCAAGCGTGGTTTTTCCGACGTCAAAGTTCGTTCGACGACGACTGGTGCGTCCACTGACCCCGTGCGTTATGTCGTGCTCAATGTCGACGAAGGCGTTCGCGCGAAAGTGTACTCGCGGAGTTACCCATGTCTCGACCTGAAGGAAATCGGCAAGCTTCGCGGTGGTGGTCCGAGCTCTACGAGCGATATTGGAAGCGAAATTGACAGTTTCCTTGAAGAGGAATTGCCAAACGGCGACAACCTTGTTCATCCGCATCCCGTTGGCGCTGACATGCTTGTGCGTGGAGAGGCCACAAAGCGCGCGGTTCCCCTCGAACTCGAGGCAGGGAAGGCCTTCGATGCGGCGACCTACGATCGCGCGATGGAGCACGTGCAAGAGCTGTATCGGAACGAGGGGTACTTGCACGCGCGCATCGGTCCGTTCGGTGTCTTTCGGGCAACGTGCAAACCGGGTTCATCAGCCGGGGGCTGCGATCCTATCCCGCTGCCTGCACCCCCAAAGAACCTCTGTGCTTACGATCAGACAGGGTTGCCTTTGCCCTCTCCGCCGTTTCCCGACAACCTTACTTGCACGCCCAACTCGACCAAGGGCGTTCGATGTTCGAGTCGCCTTGACGTCATCATTCCGATCAAGCTTGGTCCACAATCGTTTCTCTACGATGTTGCATTTGTTGGTGCCCGCGCATTCCCGCATCGTCAACTGGGCCGCGTGGCAACATTGCCATTCGGCGAGCCAGTAAGTCTTGTCACGATCGAGAACGCGGTTCGGAAGCTCACCGATTTCTATCGCACGGAAGGGTACGCATTCGCCGAGGTCAAGTACGCGATCGAAGAGTCCGATGACCACACCAGGGTGCGCGTGCGCTTCGATCTCAGCGAGGGCGATCTCGTTTATGTGCGGCGAATCGACATTCGCGGCCTCAATCATACGAACGAGAGCATCGTGCGCCGCCGGATCACGTTGCGCGCCGGCCTTCCGTTTCGAGGTGACGAGGCGCGCCGAACGGAAGAGGCAATCGCGACGCTCGGACCGTTCACGAGCGTGAGCGTAGCAATGGACGAGCCCTCCGTCGTTCTGCGCGAGAAAACGATTATCGTTACGGTTATCGAGCGAACGCCTCAGTACATCGAAGTAAGGCCCGGATTTTCGTTCGGCGAAGGGTTCCGCGCGTTTGTCGAATACGGCCACCGAAACATTCTTGGGTCCGCGATCGGGCTGACCGCACGTGGTCAAGTTTCTTACCTACCACCGCAGCTTGTTCCCGGTTCAGTCCTCGAAGGATTTCGCCAGGTGTGTCCCGATCTCTCGCCGAGCCAGCGGATTTCGGACCCCGCCGTTCGCTACCCCTCGCAGCTGTCGGCCAGTCAGGTACGCGAGTGCGACTTCGTTGGAAGGCGGGCCACGCTGAGCCTTCTCTTGCCCGAAATCGGGCTCGGTTCGCGCATGAGAGGGCAAATCGATCTCATCCACGCCCGAGACATACAGCGCGACTTCGTTTTACAGAAGTTCAGTGCGCTCGTTACGCTCAACTATCGTCCGGTGAAGAACGTGATGTTGTCCGTCACGCCGAGCATCGAGCACAACACCGCAATCGTGTATCGCAACAAGTCGGTCGAGGACTACCTCATCGAGCTTCAAGGCAGCGCCGATCCCACGGTTAGCGCGAGCGCCGCCACTCTTGGACGCCTTTTGCGCGTACCCACCGGACAGAGTCTCACGTTTGCCGTCCGCACCTTGCTCTCATGGGATCGTCGCGACGATCCCTTCAACGCCCATCGCGGGACTTACTTTGCGACGGGCGTGGAGTTCGTTAATTGGCATTCGCTCGAGAACGCCGATCCCAATGATCCGACGAGTCAAGGCCAGTTCTTCCGCCTCACCCAGACAGCCAGCGCATACCTCCCTTTCTCGAAGAAGGTGACGCTCGCCTTCCAGTTGCGCGTGGGAGAGAACGTGCAATTGCGGCCCTCGCAAGGGACGACCTACCCGGACCGTCTCTTTTTTATGGGCGGGTTTGACTCGATGCGCGGGTGGCTACAAGACTCGCTCGTGCCCTACGAATTCGACAAGCAACTTGTCGAAAAGACGAACGGGCTCACGCTCAATCAGATAGCGACTCGCGGTGGCGATTTCATGTTCAACCCGCGGGTTGAACTTCGGTTCCCCATTCGTTCTCCCTTTGACGCCGTCGTCTTCGGTGACTTTGGAAACCTCTGGCGCGAAGCGAGCAACGTCTTCGAGATGCCTTTCAAGTTGCGCGCCGCTGCCGGCGTTGGCATTCGTTGGGTCACGCCTGTGGGACCCCTCGTGCTCGACTACGGGTTCAATCTTACGCACCGCGAGTACGAAGGACCCGATCCGGGTGCGTTGCAGTTTGCGATTGGGTTGTTTTAGGTTCTCATCCTGAGTTGCGCCGATGCGTTCAAAACCCCTTGAGGCCCTCGATCACACGCTTCGAAATCACGATGCGCTGGATGTTCCCGGTGCCCTCGAAGATGTCGTAGACCTTAATGTCGCGGAACCACTTCTCAAGCAGCCGATGGTCTCCGGCGATCGTCCCTTCCGCGCCGCAGATATCAATGGCCTCGATGCAGGCGTTGATCGCCGCCTGGCCCGCGATCGCCTTGCTCATGCTCGCTTCCTTCGCGTTGGGAATGCCTTGGTCGGCCATCCATCCTGCCCGCCATGTCACCATGCGAGCAGCTTCGAGTTGACGACCCACCTTCGCAAGCCGCTCAGCGATGGCCGCGTAGCGAGGAATCGAGCGTGGAAGAAGGTAATTTTCCTTGACGAAATCGCGTGCGTACTCGTACGCCGCGCGTCCGATGCCAACGGCCATCGAGGCCACGAGCGGGCGGGTGTTGTCGAAGGTCTTCATCGCCGTCATGAAGCCTTCTTTTGACCGATAGCTCTCTTCACCGCCAAGAAGATTCGCGCTTGGAATTCGGCACTCTTCGAAGACGAGCTCCGCGGTCTCGCTCGCGCGAAGCCCCATCTTTTCTTCGATTCGGCCGACGCCGAAACCTGGAGTGCCCTTCTCGACGACAAAGGCGCGATGGCCTGCTCGACCTAAGGCTGGATCGATCGTCGCGAACACCACCGTCCACGCGGCGCGCGCGCCGTTGGTGATGAAGCACTTGCGGCCATTGATGACCCACTCGTCGCCTTCCTTGCGGCACGACGCGCGAATGCCTGCCACGTCACTTCCGGCCCCGGGTTCGGTGAGACCATAAGCTCCCCAGGCTAGCGTTTCCGACATGTCTTTGAAGATGCCGAAGAAGCGTTCTTTTTGTTCCGGCGTTCCGCTCGCTCTGACGGGTGGTCCGCCAAGGCCGGGCCCAGGTAGGCAAAGGAGAAGGCCTGCGTCGCCCCAAGCCATTTCCTCGGCGCCGATGAGAGCAGTCAAGTTTGCTGACGATTTTTTCTTCTCGCCCGACTCACTCATCTCGTCAGGGGTTGCCGCCACTGCGGGCTCGAGGGAGACGCCCAGTTGGCCACCCATCTGCGCGGCCATTTGGACCATCTGTTTTAGAAACGGTTCGGGTATGCCGGCGTTGAGGTCCCACGAAAGTGCCTGCGGTCGAATCACGCTTGCAGCAAACCCGTGAATGCCTTCGCGTAACGCCTTCTGTCGATCGCTTAGTAGAAAATCCATGACTCACTCCACAATTTGCATTTCATCGGCAGATGGGCATTGGCCGCTACACGAAGACGTTTTGCGACTCGGCAGACGGAATGAGCAGCGACCACTCGAGCGGAAGACCAAGCTCGATTCGTGACGCAAGTTGATCGGTTTGCGTCGTCGTCATGCCGCAAACTTGGAGCTGCTTGGCGTCGCGCATGTACTTTTCGACGGGATAATCGCGCATGAAGCCCGCGCCGCCGTGCAGCTGCACGGCATCGTTGCCCGCACGCATTGCTGCTTCTTGCGCGAACCCAATGGCGCGACAGCTGGCGAGGAACGCTTCGTTTTCGGTGGCCTGATCAGCCGCGACCGCGTCCCACAAGAAAGCCGCGCGGTGCACCATCGCACGGGAGGCTTCGAGGTCGATGAAGCGATCCGAAATGTTGAACGCCACCGCTTGAAAGTGGCCGATCGGCTTGCCGAACGCCGTGCGCGTTTGCACGTAGTCGCGCGTCACCTCGATCGCAGCGCGTTGCAAGCCGGTGCATCGGGCCGCAACCAAGAGAGCGTTTTTTACGAAGAAGCGCAGGAGGCGGTGTGACCAATCTTTGGCTTCATTGAGGTACGATGCACGGGGCAGGCGTACATGTTCCAGTCGAACACTTGCGATGTCTGCGCCATCGAGCCCAAGGGTCGTGACACGCTCGATCGACAAGCCGTGGGTACCCTTTGGTACGACGAATGCCCCGACCCCATTCCATTCAGCTGCGTCGTCGACTTGGGCAAACACGAGAAGCGTGTCCGCACGCGATGCTCCGACCACGTACGACTTGGTGCCGTCCAGGGTGAAACTGTTGCCGATCCACTTCGCGCTCGTTCCGAACCCACCGCGCTCCGCAACGGGCTTTGCCTCGCCCCAAGCGACCGCGCCAAATCGATCGGGGTGCTCGACGAATGGTGTGAGGAAATGCTTGCAACGCGCTTCGTCGCAGATTTCGGTGATCGCGAGTGCAAATGCACCGGGTCCCGCAAGGGCGTATGCTGCTGCCGGATCGCCTGCCGCAAGTTCTTCTTCGAGAAGCACTCTTGTGACGAATGGAAAGCCAGGCCCGCCGGCACTCTCGGGAATCGACGCGATCGAGAGGCCCATTTCGACGGCAGTCGCTTGTACATCTGGCGCAAACCCGCGCAGCTTTTCGGTCTCACGCGCGCGGGGAGCGAGCACCGTTTTCGCAAATTGCCTGACTGCATCTTGCAACGCTTGTTGGTCTTCGTTCGGTGCAAAGTCGATCATCGTTCCTCGGTGGCGCTGATTCCTAGGGGCTTCGCCGCGGTGCAGCGTAACGCGCACTACTGTATATAAGGTGAAAGGCGGATTCGACGCGCGTTCTGGAGAGGCGACGAGACGCTTGACATTGAGAAACCCGCCCCGTAAGTTCCGGCGCCCCTGAATGGGAAGAGCGGGTGTATGCCCGACTTTTGTGAATCACCCGGGTGAAAGGCTGTTTTTGACCATGTCGGCTCCGACACAACGCACGTTCGTCGCAACTACCGCCAGCGCGCAAGCTAACCGCGCGTGGTTCGTTGTTGACGCCACAGACAAGCCCCTTGGACGTATCGCGAGCGAAATCGCCTCGGTTTTGCGCGGCAAGCACAAGCCCACCTACACCCCGCACGTGGACACCGGCGACTTCGTTGTTGTCGTCAACGCTGGCAAGGTCAAACTGACCGGCAACAAGCTTGACCAAAAGAGCTACAACCGTCACTCGGGCATCCCAGGTGGCTTCAAGAGCGAGAGCTACCGCTCCCTGCTCGAGCGCAAGCCCACGTTCGCTCTCGAAAAGGCTGTCCGCGGCATGCTCCCAAAGGGCGTTCTCGGTCGCGAAATGGCCCACAAGCTCAAGCTCTACGCCACGGCCGACCACCCGCACGCGGCGCAAGCACCTAAGGTGCTTGCATTTCGATAGCGTCGAGGGATCGCGTTTCGCTTGGAAGTGTTGGACGGCCCCACCCATTTATCGCTTTTCGTGTAAGACGTCGCACAAGCACCTAATCGTTTCTTTTAGAGATTCGCGCAGCGGCCTACACAGTCAGTTTCTAGAGACTCGGAGAAGAATCAGTGAGCACCACGGCAACCTACGCAACGGGCAAACGCAAGAACGCAATTGCGCGCGTTTGGCTCAAGCCAGGCACGGGCGCAATTTCGGTCAACGGACTGGGCGCTGAGCAGTATTTCGAGCGCGCGACTTCACGCATGGTGATGAACCAAGCACTCGAGTTGATCGAAGCCGTAGAGCAGTTCGACGTGACGGCGACGTGCTCGGGAGGCGGGAAGTCGGCGCAAGCCGAGGCGATTCGCCACGGTATCACGCGGGCGCTGTTGATTATCGATCCCGAGAAGCGCGCGATTCTGAAGCGCGCCGGATTCATCACGCGCGACTCACGCAAGAAGGAACGCAAGAAGTACGGCATGGCCGGCGCACGCAAGCGCTTCCAGTACAGCAAGCGCTAAGAGACGCTCGAGAGTTCCAAACGGGGGAGGGGCTGCTAAGGTGCACCGCGTGAAGTCGCGTTTTTTCTTAGCTGTCGGCTGCGCTTTGGCCATTGCCTTTCCTGCCACGCAAGCCCACGCGGCAATTGTCGAGCGCATTGTCGCCGTCGTCGCGGAGCGGCCAATTTTGCTCTCCGACTTGCGGTCGCGCGCACGTTCAGAATTGCTGGCGCTCGAAGGGTCGTCGACCGCGCGCGATCCCAACCTGCGTGCTGCCGAAGAGCAAGAGGTGATGAAGGCCACGCTCGAGCACATGGTGGAGGACGAACTCATCGCACTCGCCGCCGATCGCATCGGCAAAGCGCTTGTAACGAGCGAGGACGTCGACCACGCGTTTCAGCAACTTGCGGAACAGAATAATGTAACGGTACGTGCGCTATTTGTGGATGCGCGACGCAAGGGCAAGAACGAGCAAGAGTATCGCGAAGAAGTGCGCCGGCAGTTGCTCGAGGGGCAATTGCTTCAAGCCTTCGTTCAACCGCGAGTGCGGGTCACCGATCAGGACGCGCGCGCGATCTACGAGAAGAGCAAGCGTGAAACACTCGAAGACAGCGTCGGGCTGCGTACGCTCATCTTGGCGGTGAGGCCCACAGACGATCCGGCTGTCCGCGAAAAGCAAGCGCAGGCCCTCTACGCGCGCGCGAAAAGTGGCGAGGACTTTTGCAAACTCGTCACGGATCACTCCGACGATGTGAACAGTCGCAAGGAGTGCGGCCTTCGTGTCGTCCCCGCGAGTCAGCTGCCGCCTGGCATTCGCGAGCGCATTGCGCACATGAAGAACAATGACATTTCGGAAGTCATCAAGTTGCGCACGCCGAACGGCGACGTTCTCTCGATCTTCCAGCTGTCCAACAACAAGACCATGGCGCCATTCGAAAAGGTGCGCGACGAGATGATGGCGCGCGCGCGGTTCGAGGCCATCGTCAAGCAGCGTAAGGTCTGGCTCGATGAAGTGCGTCGCACCGTGGTGGTCGAGCAGCGATTGTAAGCGACCGAAGTAGAGACAAGCGTCGTTTGGTTCGCGTTGCTTGCATCGGGTTTGCTCGCGCAGACTGGCGTGACGCGTTTTCGTTGCGCTGGGTACACACGCCATGTCCGGACGCGCCAATCGGGGCTTCTGGCACCCAATCGTTTTTCGACTGCGCAGGCAAATGGCTGAGCTGGAACTTGGCCCGTCACTTGCCTAGGCGATGGGGCGTTCGCAAAGAACCGCCAACCCTACCCGGAGCAACACAATGTCACAGAACGAGATTATCTCCTTAGCGGCCTTGCTCTTCTCTTCATCGATCACGGCTTCTTCCCTGGTCGCGTGCAAATCCTCGGAAGCGACGACGACGGCGCCCACGACATCGTCAGCCCCGACACCTGTTGCGCCTCAAGCCAATGCGCCCGTTCTGGCGACCAAGCCAGCTGCAGCTCCCCATGACGTTGCGGATTTCGATCTCAGCTCGGCGGACCCGAGCTGGAAGGGCTGGGTAGCCCAGGGCGTCAAGGACGCCAAAGTGATGCAAGACGGTTACAAAGGCGCGCGCCTTGCCGCCAACGGACCCAACATTCTCGAGCAGACGCCAGGCGGCGACCAAGGTTTTGATGTTTCGTTCGAGTGGGGAAAGGGCGACCTCAAGTCGCTTAAGAAGAACATCCTGTTGGGCGACAAGAATTCAAACGGACAAGTGAAGAACGTCTTCACCAAAGAAGAACCTGGCGCGATTGAATGGACCACCGAAGTCGGGACGTCCAAGGCATACAACTTCGAGATGCACATGAAAGTTGCTGGCAAGGACGTTACTTGCAAAAACAACTACATGATTGGTGCGGGAAACGAAGCACAGCGAGCTCGGTTCATCGAGACTTGCAAGTCACTTCACAAGAAGAGTTGAGCGTGCCGCTCGGGCGCAGCGATCGCGCGCCCCCTTCCGCTAACCCAAGGCGTTCACCGTCGGCTCGTCTGGGCGCCCTTCGACAGGTGGGATACAGCGTCCCCAAGTCCATCGATCGTCAAGTGGTGCATCGAGAACAATTTCGAGAGCATCTCGGCCGTGCCACCACGCCAGTGATTCGGCGCGTCTGGATTGAGCCAGACGCTCTTCCGAAAATGATCGGCGAGGAGCGTCATCCACTGAAAGCCGTGCATGGCCTCACCACCGATTTCCTCGCGCGAAAAATACCAATCGCCTCCGCCAAGCAATTCCGACGGGTGCATTGCGGCATCGCCAACCAACACCAGCTTCCACTCGGGGCCGCACTCACGAATGACATCACGCACCTTGTGTGGATCGGCAAAGGACTCTGTTTCGAAGAGGCGACCGTAGATGCAATTGTGAAAGTAGAAGCACTTGAGCTCGCGAAAATTCGACGCGCGTTTTGCCGCCGAAAATAGTTGCGACACGAGGCGGGAGTGCGGGTCCATCGAGCCACCGACGTCGAGCAGCAGAAGCACCCGGACGTTCGACTTGCGCGGTGGGCGAAGAACGATTTCGAGTTCTCCTGCGTTGCGACAAGTCTTGTCGACCGTTTCGTCGATGTCGAGTTCGAGGTGGCCATCTTGTCTTGCGAACGCTCGGAGCTTGCGCAAGGCGACCTCGATTTGCCGCACGTCGAGGACGACGTCCGATCGATACGGCTTGTACTTCCGCGCGTCTGCCACGCCGATCGCGCTGCGACCACCCGCCATCGGACCAACGCGCAAACCGGCCGGATTGGTTCCGTTCATGCCGAAGGGCGATGTGCCTCCAGTTCCGATCCAGCGGTTGCCACCATCGTGGCGCTCCTTCTGTTCGCGCAGTCTTTGTTCGAACAACTTGCGCAGCTCCTCGATGTCGAGTGCTTCGAGCATCGCTTGCTCTTCGGCGGTCAGTCGAGGGCGGTCTTTCGCGTCTTTGAGCCAGTCTTGCAGCTCATCGATGAGCGCGATCGATTGGGTCTCGATTCCACGAAAGTGCGAACCAAACGCCTGGTCGAAGGCGTCGAGATCGCCCTCGCGGTGCACACACAGTGCCCGCGCTACGTGATAAAAGCCGTC
>JAHFDY010000121.1 GCA_023248735.1 Myxococcales bacterium | reverse complement strand
GGCTGCGGTAACCCTCGCGCACAAGGGGTTGCGCTGCGAGATGGAAGACAACTTTGGGTGCAGCAAGCCTGAGCGCGTCCGTGAGTCGATCCGAGTCGGCGAGATCGGCGCGGGTATCAGACGCGAGAAGCGACGACACGTGCGCCACTTCAAACAAGCTCGGATCCGTGGGTGGGTTCAAAGCGTAACCGTGGGTGACTGCGCCGAGTTTCGCGAGCCAAAGCGATAACCAGCTCCCTTTGAAGCCCGTGTGGCCGGTGAGGAAGACCCGCTGACCTCGCCACTTGTTGGACGCTGGGCTCACCATATTTTCCAGGGCGCCTTTCCGGATTGCCAGAGGTCCTCAAGTTGGGTCTTGTCGCGCAAGGTGTCCATGGGTTGCCAAAAGCCCCTGTGCTCGAACGCAACCAACTGACCGGCTCGGGCAAGGTAGGGGAGGGTGTTGGCCTCCCAACCGGTGTCGTCATTTTCGATCAAGTCGATGCACTTGGGCGACACGACAAAGAACCCGCCGTTAATAAGGCCATCACCAGGGGGCTTCTCGAGAAAGCCGCAGACTGTGTCACCGTCGAGCTCGAGCGCACCATAGCGGCTCGGCGCCGTGACGGCGGTTACGGTTGCGAGCTTGCCGTGTGCTTTGTGAAACGCGAGGCTGGCGGAGACGTCGACGTCGGATACGCCGTCGCCGTAGGTAAAGAAAAAGGCCTCTTCATCTTTCAAATAGCTAGCCACGCGCTTGAGACGGCCGCCGGTCATTGAGTTTTCCCCGGTGTCGACGAGGGTAACCTTCCATGATTCGGCCTTGTGGTGGTGCACTTCCATTTTGTTTTCGGCCATGTCGAACGTCACGTCGGACATGTGCAGAAAATAGTTAGCGAAGTACTCCTTAATGACGTAGCCGCGATAGCCACAGCAGACGACAAAGTCGTTCACGCCGTGGGCCGCGTAGACCTTCATGATGTGCCAGAGAATCGGCTTGCCACCGATTTCGATCATGGGCTTTGGTTTGAGGTGGGTCTCCTCGGAGATCCGCGTGCCGAGCCCTCCGGCCAAGATGACGGCTTTCATTCTTACATCTTCAACCAAACAGCGTCCGCCCACCAACAAGCTGCGCACGCCGCTCGCTTCGGAGGGGAAAAGGGCCCCAGCGAAGCAATTTTGATACCGTTAGCCTATGGCACTCATCGCGCCCCTTTGTCCCCTTCGATACGATCTCCAGAAGGTCGATCTCGCCAACGTCGTTGCGCCGCCTTACGACGTGATCTCCGAAGCTGGGCGCGCTGAACTCGCGTCGCGGGATCCACACAACGTCGTGCGGCTCATTCTGCCTGAGGGCGACGGCGACACCAAGTACGCGCGCGCGGCCGATACGCTGCGGTCCTGGCGAGAATCCGGCGTGCTCGTTCGGGACGAGGAGCCGGGTTTCTATCGATACGATCAGACGTTTGTGCCTCCAGGTGGAACGCGCTCGTTTACGCGCACGGGTTTCTTGGCGCTCGTTTCGACCCATCCCTACGAAGATCGCGTCATCCTTCCGCACGAGCGCACGCTCTCTGGGCCAAAAGAGGATCGGTTGAAACTGTTCCGGTCGACGGCCACGAATCTGAGCCCTGGGTTCATGCTGTACCGCGACGCTGAACGACGTATCGACGCTGCCCTAGACAAAGGTAAGTTACTTGCCGAATTTACCACCGCGGACGGCATAAGGCATCGGCTCTCGAAGGTGAGCGAGGCAAGCGCGGTCGCCACGATCGTTCGTGCGCTCTCGCCACTACAATTGCTTATCGCCGATGGACACCATCGATACGAAACATCGTTGCGCTATCGCGCAGAGATTGAGGCGCAGCTCGGCGCTCCGAGCGACGTACGCGCTGAACACCGCTATTTCATGGTGTTTCTCGCGAATGAAGCCGACCCTAACCTGATGGTTTTTGCGACGCATCGACACGTGCACTCCCTCACTTCGTTCGACGCGTCGGAGATGAATGCCAAGGCGCGCGATTGGTTCGCCGTAACCGAGCTCGAAAGTGGCGTTGACGCGCGCGTGATCGAATCGAAAATGCGCGCGGTGGGTTACAAAGGATTTGTCGTCGCACTTCCTGACGGACGAAGCTTTTCGTTCGAGCTGAGAACGGATCGCAATCTTGCATCGCACCGGCTTTTGGCGCGTTTACCTGAGGCATTGCGCAAGACCGACGTCACCCTGCTGCACGCTGTTCTCTTTGAGGACATCCTCGGCATGTCAGCCGACGCACAGGCCAAGAAGACCAACCTTTGGTATCCGCAAGATGCGCAAGCCGCGCTCGGAAGTCTTAGGTCGGGCGTTGGTCAACTTTTGGTACTGATGAACGCGACGCCTGTTTCGGAGATTCGCGCCGTTGCGGAGGCCGGTGAGGTCATGCCGCAAAAGTCGACGTTCTTTTACCCGAAGGTGCTGACCGGCCTCGCCATTCACACGCTTCTGCCATCACGGATGGTGTCGTGACTGAAGGTTCGAGGTCTCCACCGAAGGACGCAAGCATTGCCCGATTCGTCGGCGAGCTGCGCAAGCGCGTTGACTCCGCGACGTTTGTGCTCGCCGATCACTGGGCCGACGATCCCTATGCGATCGGCCTTGCGAGCGTCACAGATCCGCGTTTGCTGGTCTACATCTCGACGTTCGCGAAAGAGCCACTCTTCTATTACCTAGAACTCGAGTTCCCGCCCGAAGAGAAGAGTGGCGCGGCGTTTAGGAAGGGTTCGCGCGCCGAAAACGTCGCGTTCGATACAGCGGTCGAGGTCGTCGTCAGACATCTTCATGCGAAGAGACTGCCCGCCAAGTAACGCGGCTTAGACCATCGAGGGGGGCATCGGCGGACCCCACGGGATGCAAGCGTTCGGCACTTGCACACCGCTACGATCGTCCCAAAGGAAGTCGCAGCATGGCGTGTTGTACATCGCGCCATCTTGCGGCAACGCATTGATGAAATCGAGGCAGCAGGCTCTCGTGTCGGCGTCCGACATCGGTGGAAGCACGGCGCCTTTCGTCCCGGCGACAGCCTTGATGTCGGCGCACGTGGCGGGCGGTCCAACGTCCGCCTGTGTGTCCGGTGCGTCTACGCGCCCGTCAGCTACAGGCGCGTCCACTTTTCCCGGTGCGTCGATAGTTGCGGCATCGTTTGACGCCGAAGCGTCGCCTGCGGCGCGCAGTGGTGACACGATCTCGATCTGCCCGCTGCAAGCCGCGATCGCCACGAAGCTCACTTGCTGAGCGGCACGAAGGGCCCGTCGTTTTGCATCAGTCAACATCGTTCATACCTCAAGTGGGCGAAAGGCCGAGAGCGCTTAGGTTGGGAAGAATAGCCACCTTCACGGTCTCAAAAAAAAGTTCCCGAGCTTCCTTCCCGCTGCACAGTCCGAGCTCGGCACCGTTTTCGGGAACGAAGTTATTAGCGGGCAGGCTCTTGAGCTCGTACTCCGCGAGCGCGCCGAGCGCGATTGAAAGGTACCTGCTTAGGTTACTTTTCTCGGTGGCTGTGAGCAGGGGCGCGTACTCGCTCAGCAATCGCCATCCAAACCGCGCGTGCCCGACCTCGTCGGACCAGATGGTGGTGAGCAATTCGCGCAAGGGCCCGTCGGGCATCTCTTCGCGTTCCGCGCCAATGAGCGCGACAGCAACCGTTTCGCTGAGGCAGGAAACACTCAGCACGTTGCGTAGGACTGCCTCGCGTGACGACGCGGCGTCCGAATGTTCGGGCAACGTGCCTTCGACGCGAAACGGGGCCCGTGCCTCGCCGCCGAGCGATTCGACAACTGCTCCGCACAAGTGGCCATGCTCGCGCTCTTCGTCGGCAAATCCACGCACTTCGTCGACGAGTGCGCGAGCGAATTCGGCGCGCTCCATTTGGTCCGCGAGCGCGTCGAACACGCGAGACGAGCTGAACTCGTTGACCATACGAGCGTGCCAAGTTAACAGCGCAGCGTGTCGTGACTCACCCGCAGTGAGAGCAAGATGGCCTAGCGACGTCGCCCGTGTTTGGGCGAGATTGCGCAAGTCGAAGTGAGAAGCCAGCTGTGTGTGATTCAACGTTCACCTTCATCGTGCACCCTAGCGCGCACGACAGGACGAAGAGTCGATCGTTTCTTTCAGGTATTGTAAACGGACCGTTGCCTGACAGCGGTTCGTACAATACGGCGACGTCATGCCGCCGCTTCGAAGTTCGCGAGCGCGGTTCGGTAGGTGTCGAGCAAGGGCTCGGCGCCCCTCTCCGAGGGATGGAACGAGGGCCTGTAGTACGCAAAGTACGGCCCGATGAGCTTCGTCATCCCGCCTGGAGTTACAAACAGGTGGATGCCAAGGTCTGCCCATTCCTTGGGCGATGCGGACGTTCCATCTGCGTGCATCAGTCTCGCTTGGTGCTCAAACACCTTTGCCCAAAAAACGACGCTGACCCCAAACATGGTGATTGCCCGCTCCGGATACGTCCCGCCGGCCGCTTTGAATACGTCGAACGCGACGCTTCGATGCTCGTTCTCTTCGATAGAGTGCCACCGCCAAAGTGCAGCCATCGTTTCATCCGCGCCATCGAGAATGCGCGGGTCCGCGAGTACCATCTGACCCATCACCGCCGTGAAGTGTTCGAGAGCGCAGGTGACGCCAAGTTGCAAGCGGGGAGGAAGGATGCGCGTAACACGGTCAAGAAGCTTGATGACGCGTCTCTCCATCGCATCGACGGGATAGCCATGCGCGCGAAGGCGTGCGTTGTAGCGCAGGTGCTCGCGCGTATGCAGCGCTTCCTGCGCGACGAACGCGCGCATCTGGGCGAGCAGTTCAGGGTCTTTGACGCACTTCTCGTGGGCGAGCACGCTGTTGATGAAGAACCGCTCACCCGCCGGGAAGAAGATCGACAGGCCGTCAAGAAAAGTGCTCACCGATCGGCGCCCGCCATGCCAGTACTTCGGGATGAGAGCGTCGAAGCGCAGATTGCGAACTTCGATCGTCATGCATCCATGATGCAAGAGTTGCCGCCCGGGAACAAACAAGTGGTCGTGCCTCGGCGGTGCACACTTCGTCCGCTCGCAAAAATCGCACGTGCAACCTCTCGGATTGGGTGAACCATCGACTGTCCACATGCGCTGTTCACCCAGCGCGTGCCGTCGAGTGGGTTCACAGTCGCCCAACTCATTTGAAGCGCAAGCGTACGATCATCAGTGAATTCTGCAGGACTCCATGGTCGCACCGGGTGGCACACCGACTGCAATCATTGGGACTCAGAAGCGGACGGACCGGCAAGACGGCGAGTGCGTTTCAAAACCTCCCTCGGTCTTGCTTGGCATTGCTTCCTTCCGTGACCAGCCTAAGCCCCACGCTTGGGCTGGTCGCCCTTATCTCCAAACTTGGCTTACTTTTTCAGAATGAGCTTGCTTGGCTTCGCTTGAGATTCTTCCACTTCGACACGCGTGATGCCAACGGCGCCGCGTGAGACCCCCGTTCGTAAGAATATCTTGGTCCCCGTATACGTCCGAAGCTCAAACTCGTAGGCACGATCGCTGAGACGTTTTGAGGCCGCGCACGCTTCTCCGTAGCTTACCGTTGCCAGCACGTTGGCCAACTGAGTGCCACCGGCTTGCAACGGATCGCTCCACTTACTTGAACCCTCGTCGCTCCAAGAGTCGTAGAGTGCCTCGGTAAGCAGCGGGGTGAGCAAATTGTTGGCGACCTGCCCCTCACGCGCCTTCGATCCGAGTAACGCCGCGAGGCATGCTTGGCGGTGTTCCTCCGCATCGATCGCTCGAGGGGTGCCGCTGACTTCGGTGATGAGCGCGCTCACGCGGGAAGTTGGAATTGCGAAGGCGGTGTTTTCACGGTCGCTTCGTAGAATCGTGTTCACGCCAACGACGCGATGTGCCTTGTCGAGCAAAGGCCCACCGCTGCTACCGAAGTGGATTGGTGCCGAATGCTGCACAAACGCGACGGGACCGAAAATGGCCGGCCTGCTGAGCTCGTTGTTGGTCACCGCGCCAGTAGCGATTTGGTAGCTGCCCTCCGGAAATCCGACGCTGACAACATCGGAAAGTTCCTTTACCAAGTCGTTCGCAAGGTCCACTCCGCCCGCAAACGAGTCGTTGGGTAGTTCGATCACCGCAAGATCGTGATCGGCATCGACCAGAATGATCGGAACACTTGCCATTGCGCGTCCATCACCAAAAACGAGGGAAACGTGGTCCGCAAACCCAACCACGTGCGCATTCGTAACTGCAAATACCCTATTTATAGGAGCCGACTTGGTAACGAGGACGAATGCACTTCCCGTATACTGGACCTTGTGACCGAGGCTGCCCATGGCGACGTTGACTCGAGCCACGAGCGATCGAGGCGCAGCGTCCTCGGCGACCACGAGCGGGGGAGTGGGCAAGACAGCGTCGCTGCATTGCGCGAACGCCGCATTGGCGGGCTTGTCCACAGTGGACGATTCGTCGTTTGTGGAACCGCCCTCACTTTTGGTCTGTGGGCCGCTGGTGGCCTGCATCGAAGTGGCGACTCGAAGGGCGTGGTCAAGATGCTTGATGACGGCCGGCGCCAGTCCGTCGCGTTTGGCCTGCGCTATCCCCTCTGCCGACGCGCTCATGCGTGCGCAGAGATCGCGCTTCTGCGGCTGCTTCGAACACTCCTCCCACGCTGCATTCCACGCGGCGCCGTATTCGTCCAGTAGATCGTAAGGCACACTTTTCCACTTCGCATTGACGATGTTGCCAATCCCCTCTCCGAACCTTGTAGTCTTCGACTGCGCGATCGCTCGGAAGCGCGCTGCTCGAGCCGGCGCCCCCTTGAGATAGGCCGGCATCGCCGCGGTTTGGACGACGCTACCGACGGCCAATGCCCCCTCAACGCGAGCGACGACTTCGTCACCGAACTCGCTCAGGTCCAAGCGGGTGGCGCAGTCTGCCTCAACGGACTGGTTGTTCGGGGCAATTGCGGTGTGCGGGGGGACGCACCCGATGGAGGCGGCGAGAGCGGCGACTGTAAGCAACGAAAGTATGAGGGGGAACGGGATTTTCACGGCAGACCTCTTGTTCTTTCAAGAGGAGCCGCGGTCGCCCGCGTTGTCGCATCGGGGTCGCATAGGGGTACGTGGTCGCGGCCTTATCGCGCTAGGCGATTCAATGGCACCGCGACGGAGACTCCCGCAAGTAGCCCGGCCATGAGTCCAAAAGCCTCACCGATGAAGAGTCCGGTGCAGCGCATTGACGCGATTGACGCGACGCCGAGCCACAGCCCGAATGCTGCTTCAACGCGCGATCCTGAACGCGGCCGCACGAGCGACAGCGCAAGGCCGATCGCCACGCCAACGCCTGCACACATCGAGGGCATCGTGCAGCAATTGGTTCCCATCGCCGCGGTATCCATCCCGATGCAGCACGGCCGCAGTAACGCGATCGGAGCCGCAAGCAACACCAGTCCCGCAATGTAACCACGACGGGCACCTTTCATTGCCGCTTGGCCTCGATATTCGAGGCCGGCAAAAAGCAGCGCCGCAATAGGGAAGGGCCACCAGGCCGCGTTTGGCATCGCGAAGCGCGCTATCAGAGCCGCGACACCAATCATGATCGCAGCGAGCATCGCGCTCCGCACGACCCGGGCCCATTCGTACCTGCGCTTGGCGGCGGCGAAGAGCGCGCTAGTCTCCATAGAACCCCACCGCGAGCGAACGAAGCCTTGCTACTGCGCGTGATACACGTTTGCGAAACGTCGCGTCGTCAATCGCGGGCCTCTCTCGGTAACCAAGCATGGCTTCGATCGCCTCGCGGTCAGACTTAGCCAGCGCATCGTGGCTTGTCTGCAACGCTCTTCCGAGTTCGGCCTCGAGCGCTTCGTCCTCCGGGCTCCGCTCGTTGTCTCCTTCAGCGATCGGTCTGGCAAGCCGAGCCTCGCGGCGCCACACGCTCCGAACTTCGTTCGCAACAATGCCGTAGAACCACGGCAAAACGGGTTTGTTTTTCGTAAACTCGCTTGACCGCGCGAACACCTTGAGCAAAGCCGACTGCGCTACGTCCTCGGCGAGCGCACCGAGGACTCGCTTGCGCGCGAGCCGTACGGCCCTCGGATAGAGCGCATAAAAAAGCGGTTCGAAGGCTGCGCGGTCACCATCGGCAAGGCGATTCATCAACATATTAAGCTCAGCCTCGCTTGCCACTCACGTTTACTTATCGCGATTTGTCGGGCTCGTGGCTCTTGTTGCAACAGCTAGCGCCTGGCTTGCAGCATTCGGCGCCGAGAGCACAACAATCGCCGCTCACACGCTGTAATTTGAACGCCGCACCGCCAACGAGCGCACCGAGCAAAACACCAGCGGATATCTTCGCCCAGACTGCGTTTTTGAGGGTCATACTGGGGTAATAGCTCGGCGCCGATTGAGCGTGACCAAGAAAGATGCGTGAACCTTGGCGGGCCGCGTCAGGCGATGTACTCCATGCCAACATGGCTCAGCCGCGACCCCGTCCCCTTGTATGGCAAATAGTGCACTTTGCACTCATTGCAAACATGCTGTTGGAAGTGATCTACGCCGGCTATATGGTGCTTGTCGTTGTGAAGCCGGAGGGCATGCCGGCGGGGCCCCTTTGGAACGCCGCCAAGACGATGCCCTTTGACATGATGGTGACACGGCGTCTCTATGCGGTGGAGTTTTGGATCGCGTTTGTGGGGCTGGCGGTTTACCTCGCGCTTACCGAGATCAAGCCCCGTTTTTATCCCCGCGAAGATATCTGACGGATACACTGGTTGAACCACAGTCGGAAAACCAGTGCTTCTCGCGCGTCTTAGGAAGCCTTCGCGGGCACGAACGAAAGCGCCCGCTCGGCCATCGCCGTGATCGTAAGCGACGGATTCACTCCCGGATTCGCCGAGACCGCAGCGCCATCCACGACGTACAACCCTTCGTAACCAAAAACGCGGTGATGACCGTCGATCACCGCTTCTTTGGCAGACGTGCCAATCACTGAGCCGCCCAAGATATGCGCGGTCGACGGAACGCCAAGCAACGTTTCCGTCAAAAGCGTCATGCTCACGCCGCCGACCTTCTCGGCGAATCGGTTCGCGAGATCGGTCGCCTCTTCCATGAAGGCGCTTGGTGCAGGTGAGCCTTCGGTAAGTTTGCTGACCAATCCAACTTGAAAGCCCGTTCGCGCATTCCGGCCGAGTCGCATGCTGAGCGTGCCTTCGAGCGTGCGCATGTACAGCAAGATTGCGCTCTGCTTCGCAAAGTCCTTGACCGTGAGGGCCTTGAGCCATTTGACGGGCTCGCGCGCAAAACCGCGCGCAGCGCCGGTGAGTCGGGACATCACCGTTGGTCCGGGGGAATGAGGCAGGACCATCGTGCGAAAAAATCCTGAGCCTGCGCCATATCGAACCGGCTCGATGTGGCTGTGTTCATCGGTGTGCAAAATGGATGTGATCGAGATCCCTTTTGAGAAGTTCTCACTCGGCTCGGGCGCGATGACGCCGATGAGCGCTTCGCTGTTGGTGCGGACGAAGTCACCAAGGCGATCAGAGAGGTGAGGCAAGCCGTTGGGATCTTCTTTCATTTTGAGAAGAAGTGGGAGCGTTCCCATGACGCCGCCTGCGAAGAAGACACGGTCGGCCGTGATCGTGTGCGTTTGCGTGCTGCCGAACGACGCTTGGGTTTCGATGACGTAGCCACCACTCGTGCGCGCGCGGACGGCAGTCACTTCGGTTTCGGGGAGGATCGTCGCGCCCTTTTGCTCTGCAAGATACAAGTAATTGCGGTCGAGCGTGTTCTTCGCCCCGACCCGACAACCGGTCATGCAAGCGCCGCAGTATGTGCATCCGACGCGGTCGGGACCTTCTCCGCCGAAGTATGGATCCTTCGCTTTCTTGCCGGCTTCGCCGAAGTACACGGCGACGTCGGTCATGTGAAAGTGCTCGGGACGGCCGATGTCGGTAGCGATCGATTTGAGGATGTGGTCGGAGCGCGTCATCAAGTTGTTCTGCGTCGCACCGAGCATGCGTTTGGCTGTTCGGTAGTGGGGAGCAAGCTCACTTTGCCAATCGGCGACGTGGCTCCACGAAGGAGCCTTGAAAAAGTGGGAAGTCGGCTCAGGCAGCGTGTTTGCGTAGACGAGTGAGCCTCCACCGACGCCCGCGCCGTGCATCACGGTGATGTGATCGAGAAACGACATCTGGAAGAGGCCGCGCATGCCGAGCTTCGGCATCCACATCCAACGACGAAGGTCCCAATTGGTTTCGGGAAAGTCCTCTGGGCGAAAACGTCGACCCTTCTCGATGACGAGAACGCGATACCCCTTCTCACTCAGGCGAAGCGCCGACACGCTTCCTCCGAAGCCTGACCCAATGACGATGGCGTCGTAGTGTCCCTCAAGCATGAACGTACGTTAGCCGAATTCGGTATCTTGGCGATCCTCTGCGGCCAGCTGGCGCTATCCGCCGTACGGCGGCTGCTAGCGGTATCCTTGCATCGCGGGATACGCGGCTTGCGGCACCGGAAGCTGCGACCACGCGTATTGCGTGAGCATCCGATATTTTTTTTGGAAGCCATCGTAGGCTAAATACCCGAGGATCAAAGCGGCCGGCCAAAAGAGGATCAGCATGATGACACCCATGATCATGCCGTTTTGGTCGAACTCACCGTAGCCGTGAAACCACACTTCGGACTGTCCACCGCGATCGGCGATGCGGACGTTCAGATGCGGGATGAGCCCAAAAGTGGGCATCGCTCGGCATGCATAGGTACCGGGGCCCGTGGGCTGTATGTAGAAGCCAGACTGTTGCAACATGGCCATGACCGCGCCTTCCGCTTCGACGGCAGGAACAGCGACGGTGCGCGAGTCAGTCTGATCGAACATGTGCAGAATCATCCACGAGAGATCTGCTTTTGTACAAAGAACTCTCGATGTGTGTCTTCCAACGAAAGGGCACGAGGAGCTGGGCGACGTAGTCCTCTGGAATCGAGAGACCAGAAATGCCGACATTCGGCGATGCGCCCTGCCGACCTCTGTAGCCGGAGCCAAAGACCCATCCCGCTGAGGAAGACGAACGGAAACATGCACCATGCAGCGATGCGCCTTCGTAAGCTCATGCACAAACTTGTGCTCCGATCGCCTCAGGAGTCGAGTGCCTGGCGTGAAGAGGGCAGCAAGAGGCGCGTTTCGAAGGTGCATCCGGCTCGTGTGAGAATTCATGGCAACAATTTGGCGAGCCGTTTCGTAGAGCAAGCCATGAGGTCGATACGGAATCGAACAGGGCTAGTCGTACTTGGAGTCCTGTGGGTCTGCGCCTGCGACGAGAGCGTTGCGCAAGACACTCCGAGCGACACAGTTAACGCGGTTGATGGTCAAGTTTCGGAAACAGATGCTTCCACCGATGCGCCGTTTGTGGACGTCACCGATAATGCCGACGCACCGTACGCACCCGATGCGCCGAGTGTGGATGGGCGCCGCATCGAACAGGTCGTGACAGGCGGAGGGCACGCATGTGCGGTTCGACATGACGGAACTGTTCAATGCTGGGGCGTGAACTCGAAGGGTCAACTCGGCCTCGGCGACATTGAAGTTCGTGGCGATCAGCTCGCTGAAATGGGCGCGGCGCTTACTCCGGTTGATATCGGGGGTTTGGTGAGAGCGATGACCCTTGGCTTTGATTTCTCCTGCGCCTTGCTTCTTGACGGGAACGTGAAGTGTTGGGGTAACAACGGATACGGACAGCTCGGTTTGGGCGACACGACGGCGCGCGGAAGCGTGCCAGGACAGATGGGTTCGGCGCTCGGCACGATCGACCTCGGCGTCGGTCGAACGGCAACCGCGATTTCGGCCGGTAAGGAGCACGCGTGCGCTCTGCTCGATAGCGGCCAGGTCAAGTGTTGGGGCAACAACGCCAATGGACGGCTCGGTCTCGGTGACGTGAAGGCTCGGGGCGATGCAAAGAACGAGATGGGTGATCAGCTTCCCACAGTGCAGCTTGGCAAAGGGCGAAGCGCGAAGGCGATCGCGTGCGGCGCGATGCACACGTGCGCTCTGCTTGATAACAGCCAGGTCAAGTGTTGGGGCGACAACAGCGGTGGCCAGCTTGGTCTCGGCGACACCGAGAACCGAGGGGAAAGTACTGCTCAAATGGGCGATGCACTCGCCTCGGTTCTTCTCGGCGTGGGTCGCACCGTCAAGTCGCTTGCGGCCGGCTACGCGTTCAACTGCGCGATTCTCGACGATGATGCGCTCAAGTGTTGGGGCGGCAATGTGACCGGTGAACTCGGCCTTGAGAGCGCTGCGTGGCACGGTATGAAGCCGTCCGAGATGGGTGACGCGCTCCCTTCGGTGAATCTTGGCAAAGGGCGCGCTGCGAGCAAAGTGACTGGCGGCCTGGGCTTTGCGTGCGCACTACTCGATATCGATGCGGTGAAGTGTTGGGGTGCCAACGGTTACGGACAGCTCGGACTCGGCGATACTGCAACGCGTGGCCTCGCAAAAAACACAATGGGCGACGCGCTGCCGGAGGTAAGCCTCGGCGGCAAGGTGTCGACCGTCTCGGCCGGGCACTACCACGCGTGCGCTGTTCTCAGCGATGGGCGAGTGAAGTGCTGGGGCTTTAGCGGTGTGGGGGCGCTTGGCCTCGGCGATAAGGAGCGGCGTGGGGATGGCCCCGGTGAGATGGGCAGCGCGCTACCCGCGGTGGACCTAGGTAAGTAACTTGCCTATATCCGATTTCACTGCGATCTCAGAATCCGCCCGCAAAGCCTGCGCCGAGCGTCCACACGTCGTAATCCGCGCGTGGTGACGGCGCAAGTTCCGACGGCGATATGGCATTGCGCTGCGATTCGTAGCTCGCCTCAAGTCGAATCGACGGGACGAACCGAACCTCGAGATCGCTGACGTCACGAAACGGGATTGCAACTCCAACGCTGCCCATGAGTCGCGAGCCAAGGCTGTCTTGGGTGCCTTCCGTCACCGCACGAGTCGTAGTCCGGCCGCCTGCGAACAAGAACCCAGCGCGCGCCTGCGCGGACAGAATCAGATTGCGGAACGGCTGCTGCTCGACCGCAACCTTGATGTGCGTTTCCGCACCGGCAAGATCATTGACTAAATCGCGATAGTACGAAATCGGACTGCCAAGTACTTGCAGGCTGCCAACTTTCGTAGGGATCCCAATGCCGATCTCCCCGGGGTCGACCGAGAATCGCTGCGCACCTTTGTCGATGAGCAGCGCTCCACCTGAAAGCATGAATCGGCGGCGACTCGCACTGCGGTAGAAGCCGAGGCCAACGAGCGGCGCCTCGGCGAGGGCTCCCCCGTACGCCTGCACATTGTACGCTCCCGCAAAGTGCCACTTCATCGAGAGGGCGCCGCCGAGATGCGCATTGTGCCCCGTCGCCTGATTGGTCAGGAAACTTGCCAATATCGTCGTGCGGAAACGCGAGAACTCAATCTCGGCGTCAGGACGTTGTGCGACTTTCGGAAGTTCGAGCGGCTTTTCGGGCCTGGGGATGTCTTTCGGCTTGAACGCGTCATTGTACTGTTTGCACGACCCGGCTTCAAAAACACGTTCAGAGATGCGTCCCTCGGACCGCGCCTTGTCGAGTTGCGTGTCGTTGCATCCCACGGTTTCGGAAAGCAGTTGTTCGACGGCTTCTCCCTCGGTCGCCTCGCCCCTCTCACGCATCGGACCGATGGCGTGACGAAGCGTGAGGATGCGCTCAGCTCGCGTGTCCCAATCGTCGCAGCTTGTGAGGTAGTCGAGGTCGTCGTCAGTGAGGCACGGGTTGAGACATTTGAGCGTCGCGCGAAAGGCGTAACGCAACGTCAGGCCCGTCAGCGAACGATCAGTGAGATAGTCGTACTGGCCAAGACACCTTACGTCGGTGAGCTTGCTGTGGATGAGAACGCGAACGCTGTCGGTGCTGAGGCCAGTACCCGAAACGGCGTCAGCCTTGAACGTGACCTGGGTGGTCCCTTTCTCGTGCTTTTCCTCATAATGGGCTGGCCCCTGGCCAAGTGCGACGTGCGCGCAAAGTACGGCGGGCAGTGTAGCGAGGAGGCGGCGCGCGGCGATCGGGTGAGCGTTCGCGGCCGCATAGACTTTACGCAAGCGAGGCCACCACTTCAATTTCGATACGGGAGCCCTTCGGCAGCGCGGCAACTTGAAACGTCGAACGCGCTGGGAAGGGCGCAAGAAAGTACTCAGCGTAAATTCCGTTGACCGTTGCGAAGTCGCCGAGGTCCGTCAAGAAAATTGACGTTTTCACGACGCTCGAAAATCCACAGCCGGCCGCAGAAAGAACCTCGCGGATGTTATCGAGCACCCGCCTCGTCTGTGCGCTGATGTCGCCGTCAACCAATGTACCCGTCGTCGGATCGAGCGGAATCTGCCCGGACAGGAAGAGAAACCCCCCGGCTTTGATGGCTTGGGAATAGGGCCCGATGGCCTGTGGAGCGCTGAGCGTGCTGATCGCCGTCTTCATTAACAGCAGGGTAGTTACAAACGCTGCCTTCCGGCAAGCGCACGACCCATGGTGATGGGGTCGGCGTATTCAAGCTCTCCACCGTGTGGCACACCACTCGCGATGCGGCTAGTGGCGACACCGAGAGATTCGAGC
>JAHFDY010000238.1 GCA_023248735.1 Myxococcales bacterium | reverse complement strand
CGAAAGCTGCTCTACGTCGCGATTCAAATTGCGGCGCATGACAAGCGCATCAATGACGAGGCGTGGCGCAAGCTCGAGCCAGGACGCAAAGAGCTCTTGTTACCCATTGGCGACGAGCGCGTGATGCGCGAGGCCGCGCAACGCGTGCTCGCTGCGAAAATGACGCATCGAGCGACGCGCGCGTACGTTCAAACGCTGCGTGAAGAATTCGCAACGAGTGAGGCGCCGTCTCGGATAACGCCCAAGAGCCTTCTCAGTCGTTTGCGCGGATTGCGTGAAACCGTCGCAACCGAGGCCGCAACGAAGAAGATCACAGCGTCGCTCGCAACCGCAAAAGCCGTCGACCGACAGCAAGTGTTGCGCGAGCTCAAAGCGCTTGAGAAGTGGGCAGTAAAGGTTCGCAACGAAATCGAGCGATAAAGAGTCCCGTTCGTTCGTCGCCTCTATGACTCTTCCGTTGGTCGAGAACGCCCTTCCTTTTGGCCTGGCGGTCGGGCCTTCGGCAGATGGTTGTCGTTCTGGTTGAGGCGCCGAACATCGCACTTGCTGCGTTTCAATGAGACAAGAGTTGCGCTCACGTCGATTCATCGATGGCGAGCGACAGATGGCCTTTCATACTCAAAGCGCGCGCTTGGCGCGACGTGAAAGGTAAGCATGAGCCGATGTCTTCTCGCGGCCTTGTTGGTATGGAGTTGCGCGCCGCTACCGCAGGCTGGCGGATCCGCGAGTGGAATTCTCGATAGTGCGGCGCCATTGTCGGACGAGAACGGAAGCGTGCCTGAGACTGATGGTGGCAAAGATGGTGGCGCAAATTCAACTGGGCCTCAGCAAAGCGACGGCGCTTCGCCTCCGGTCGAAGGAGGTGCGCCAGCGTTTCGCGTTGAGATGCCCATTCGGCGCGAAGATGTCGCGCATGTCTTCTTGTCTCTTTGGCCTTACGGCGTTCGCGGAGGCGGCCACACTTACGACGGTGGTCACCCTGGTTGGGACATTGAGTACAAGTTCGGATCGTTCGTTCGATCGCCGGCCACCGGCACTGTTCAGTCGGTCCATGCCGTTCCGGATCAACCCGACGCGCGCGTCATCCAAATCGATCACCTGAGCGGCACACATGGCTACCGCACCGTCTTTACGAACATCGAAAAGGTGCTCGTCAACGTCGGAGACTTAGTCGAGGTAGGCGTGCCCATTGGTTCACCCAAAGCGGCTGCGGCGTATGTAAACGGTCCGGTTACCTATTACATGACCCATTTTCAAGTCGACGACATGGCGCACTCACCGAAGTACGCTGACATGAGCAACCCGATGTCTGTGAGCCCGGAGAGCTATCTGAGTGACGAGGGGAAAATCCTGTTCCGCGAGATTTGGTCGAACACCGCCTACCCTCAGGAACTGACATCTCCCTTTGCATCGATCTCGCGCGGGCCCCTCAATCCCTATCCTCTTCGTCGCACATGGACGTTGCAGGGAGCGGCGGCTGGCCTGCCTGCAAGCCTCGAGATTACGGACGTGGATCCTGCAACCCGAGCGATGGGCGCGAGCACTCACGACTATGCGATGAGAGACTCAAGCGACGCAATCACCGAAAGCGGCACGATCGAACTCGAAGTGAATGCGTCGCCTTCGAAGATGACATTTGTGTCAACAACAGGGGCAAGGCGCACGGCTCTCTACGACATCGTGGATGACCAAATGCGCATCGCGTGGTCATCCAGCAGCACGAAAGACCTAGCGTCAGCGGCCGTGCTTACGACCGTGCGCTGAGTAGCGTGTGCGTTCGCCCGCGCGCATGCACTGGCAGAGGAACTCGGGAACTCGTTATCGCGCTTCGCACGTCCACGCGTGACAGTTCGGTTTGCTCGCTTCCTTGCAGTCGGCATTGCTCGCGCATGCGTGGCAACTATGGTCGGTGCAGTGAGCTCTAGAGGGATCCTTGCAATCGCCATCGTCGACGCACTCCGTACAAAGCCCGGCCGGCGAATCATCCGTAAGCACGAAGCAGTGAGAGCGCGCGGCGTCCGTGCAGTCGTGATCGGCGAGGCACTCTGAACAAATATTGATCGTTTGTCCGACAGCGCAATGAGGTCGCCGAGGTTCCTTGCAGTGCACGTCCACAAGGCACTCCGAGCACATTGTCACCCTGCTGCCGCTCACCGGGCTCTTGCAATACGTGGCTCCGAAACCGTGAGAAGCGCAATGTGAATCCTCCGTGCATTCGCTGCAGCTTCCCTGCCGGCAGTACACGAGCCAGGAGGTCATACATTCACTATCGCTCGTACAAGGTTCGCTCTGCCCCGCGGGATTGCCCGTCGCACCCAATCGCGTGCCGCTACCAAGGTTGGTCGAGCTCGAACAAGCGAGGAGTGGAACCAAGAGAAGGAAGAAATTTGAAATCCGCATAGCTAACCTCTGGCGGCGAACCGCAAGGAGAATTGGTGACCAACGCCGCGATCCGTCACGGAATCGCACCTGCGTCCCTTTCGAGCTTCCCGGTGGCAGCTTCGATTGCGGGCGTCATCAGGCTTCCCGGGTGGGCCTTGCGAAAGCGCTCCGCCCTTGCAATCGCCTCGGCCTGGTTTCCCGAGCGCGCCAGGGCCTGAATGCGAAGTGCATCTCTCTCCTCACTGAGTCGCCCATGCGGGAACTTCGTTTCGTGGGCGCGCAGAGTCGCGAGCGCCGACTGTGTCTCGCCTTTCAGAATTGCTACGCGCGCCATTTGCAACATCGATCGTTCCATTTTGAGCGCATCGTCGGCGCTTGTATTCGGAACCGATGGATTGACGCTCGCGCTCGCGGTCGTCACTTGTGGCGCGGTCACCTGCTTTGACGCCGTGGCCACTTCAACCATCGGAAGCGGCGTTGCAGAGGATTGGCTCGGCGAGGTGACGGACGCTGTGTTCACAGGCGTGTGCTCTCGCCGGTCATGCTCAGCCTGTATTCTCGCACCGATGATTCCTCCGCCAAGCGCGCTGATTACGGCAATGCCGATCATCTTCGCGAGTCGAGCAGCCAACACTTCAACAGGCGGGCCGGCAGGCGCGCGCGGATCACCCGCAGCGCTTCCCTGCGAGCCACCGCCACCTAGAAGCGGCAAACCGATCGTTTCACCGACAGCAGCAAACACACGACGCGCGTCCGTTTCGGTTGGTGCGTCCGCAATCCGCTCGGCGTCGAGGAGTTCACGGAGGTCGTCTTCAAGCGGCTCGAGAGGGTTCATCGCTTGCCTCCTTGCCGAACAACCGCTGCCCGAAAATCGGCACGCGCCAGACGCAATCGCGAATAGGCCGTGTTGAGCGGAATCCCGAGCGCTTCGGCAATTTCCGAAATCGCGACCTCGTCGATCTCGTGAAGGACAAATACCGCTCGCCGATCGTCGTCGAGCGTCGCCAGCGCATCTCGGACCACCTTCTGCCGCTCTCGGATCGCCAGGCGCTCGTCAGGCAATGGCTGCACATCCGCTTGCTCGATTTCATTGTTGGCAGGAACCTCGCGACGGTGGCGCGCGAGGCGCCGGTAGTCACTCGCCACTCGCTGTGCGATGCCAAAAAGCCAGGGCTTGATGGATCGCAGAGGATCGTAGTCATCCCATCGCCGAAACACGGTGATGAACACCTCGTGCGAAACATCAGCAAGATCGCGCTCTTGGACACCCAACCTGCGAAGTGTGCGCCACACGTAGGGGAAGTGTGCGTCGAATAGGGGTCGAAATTGGACCTGTGGGTCCACGACTGAAGATTGGGGGTGAAGAACTAATTCCGTCACGAGAATCACCACAGAGTCGCAACAAGGCCCGCTCCGATGGTTCCCACGAGTGGTGGCGTCGACCACGCATCGTTGCCGTCGATCTTGAGGGTCCTTCGCGTCAGCGGCGCCGCAAGGTCTGCATGCACACGCAGGTGCAACGACGCAAGGAGCGGCCACTCCAGGAGACGCCACTGCCTCCGGCGCCCAGAGTGCAAGAACGTTCGATGTTCAAATCGGCGAGGCGGGGCAAGACTTCCCACACTTGCTCTGGTGGCATTGGATCACACCGTTGAGCTGGTCGAGGTCGGTCGGTGACACCTTCGCCTTGCAATCGTCTTCGCATTTCTTGCTGCCGTTACAATCGGTAAGGCACGAGAAGATCGCCGTGCAGCCGCTCGTTAGACTGCCGAAACAAATGGTGACTTCACTGCAACAATTGCCGGCCA
>JAHFDY010000120.1 GCA_023248735.1 Myxococcales bacterium | reverse complement strand
GGGGCGTGCCAGTATCTTGTCGCCGATGGCTTCAAGCGCCGGCCACTCTTCAAGGTACGCGTGAAGGGTCGCAGCTCGAAGCAGAGCGGGGCGGGCTTGCGGTGCGTTTGGAAATTGCTCATAAACTTTCTGAACTGTCGCGCGGGCCTTGTCGCGCTGCTCGAGTCGCTCATAGGCCATGGCGAGATTCATCAACCACTCTGGCGCCTTCGGGCTTGCGGGTTCCGCGCTGAGGAGCAGTGAGAGGGCGGCAGCCGCTTCTTCCCATTGCTGGCCAAGCAGCGCGCGTTCGGCTTTCGCGGTCAACTCGCGCGCGGTTGTCACCTCGTGCTCGGTGACGATGCGCTCCTCCGTCGTGATATGCGCCGGGGGTTCGGTGGGCTTTATCGGCGCGCCACCACAAGCCACGCTGAGGCTGACGGCACAAAGCGTCAACACGAGACGATCGAGAGACATCCTCTTCAGACGCTTCGCCAACGGAAAAGTTTCGGGGTTCGGAATGAGACGAGCAACGCGTGAGTTCGTCATTAGGAATCTTAGAATACGCCAAACGGCTGTGGCCATTTCAAGCCATCTCAAGCCTCTCAAGGAAAGCGAAATCCCATGAAGCGATTGACGGCGCACGAGCTCCTCAAGAAGGTCCAAACTGTCGAAGTTGAACTGAGCAGGCTTCAGGACAAGCGACCGCTCGTGAGTCCCGTCGAGAGCGCAAGAGCGACACAGCTTAAGAAAGAGCGCGTCTGGGTGAAGGATCAGCTCGATCAGCTCGCGCAAAAGAGCGCGAAGTTTCCGCTTCGTTGAGTCGGGGTCTTAGTTGAGTCGGGGCATTCGTTTCGCGTGGGAATGTCGGACGTGACCACCCACTTATCGCGTAGTTGAGTCGGGGCGTTCGTTTCGCGTGGGTGCGCGGGATTTCTATGGCTCGCGGCCGGCTCACTGCGGTGGACACTGAGCGATGGCCTCCTAGCGCTTCGAAATCACGCGAGACGAAGTCGGGACCCGGGCGTGAGCGGCGCTCTACTCGACTCTTTTCGGGTCGAAACACGCCCAAAAATCGCGCAAAATAGCTCACTCGCGGTGGCGAATTCGGAAGGTCCGCTGCGAATCCGTTTAGTAAGGACGACGGTTACATATTCCTTCCTAGACTCCCGATATTTCCGCGGGATGAGCGTTGCCCTATGTCCAACCCGATAAGCTTGCTTGCTCGCTTTGGGGAGATTGGTCATGTCCGCTCAGACGCTCGACATTTTGCCCTCGGATACCTTACCGGCGCGGTTCGGTCGATATGTCCTCATCGAGCGGGTCGCCGTCGGAGGCATGGCAGAGATTTTTCTCGCGCAGCGGATCGAAGCACTCTTGCCGAGTCACGAAGGCAGGCTTGTCGTCATTAAGCGCGTGCTTCCCGAGCTGCTTCGCGAGCCGAGTTTTCGCGACATGCTTGTGCGCGAAGCCGCGATCGCAGAGCGCCTCCACCATCCAAATATTGCACGTGTCTTCGGAGTTGAGAGCGTCGGTGGTCGTCAGTGCATCGCGATGGAGCACGTTGTGGGAGTCGACGTTCGACAGCTCGTGCGGCTGATGCGTGCAGACGGCGCACGCGAAGTGCCACTCGAACTTTCGCTGAGCATTGTCGCGCAGGTTTGCGCCGGGCTCGACTATGCGCACTCGCAACGCGATCAAACGGGAGAGCCTATTCGTATCGTGCATCGCGACATTTCGCCGCAGAACGTCATGGTGGGTCTCGACGGCGTTGTGCGCATCGTTGACTTTGGCGTTGCCCGATGCGCGCACTTTGCGGATCAGGAAATCACGCGAAGCGGGCGGCTCAAAGGCAAGCTGCCGTACATGTCGCCGGAGCAGGCGCGCGCCGAGCAAATTGATCATCGAAGCGATCTATTTTCAGCAGCGGTCATGCTCTTCGAACTGACGACGGGTCGACGCCTTTTCAAAGCCAAGAGTGAATTCGAAACACTGAAGAACGTTTGCGAGGCCAACTATCGGAAGCCGTCCGAGGTAAAGGCGGACTATCCGCCAGAGCTCGAGGCGATCGTGATGAAGGCGCTTTCGGCAGCGCCGGGCGGACGGTACACCTCGGGCGCCGAAATGGGGGCTGCGCTTTCTGCGTTTGCGGCGTCCAAAACGATCACGTTGGGGGGCGCACGCGTTTCGCATTGGATGAGAAGGTACGCGGGTGCCAAGCTCGCCGAAGACGACGCTCGTATTCGCGAACGTCTGCACGTTCTTGCAACTGAAGGGAGCGGTACACGATCGCCCTTCGGCCCTTCGGGCTGCGCGGACGAAGTCACCGACGTGGGCGACCGTCGTTCGCACAGCACAGTGAGACCGATCGCTGCGACCAATCGTCCACTCGAATCCGCTCCCGTTCGAATGCCGATCGGCGTTGTCGCGCTAGCGCTTGCGATTGGCACAGCGATCGGCGCGCTGGGCGCGAGATTTGTTGGCGCTGCGCCTATGACACGAGCGTCGCTGGTCCAGGAAGCGCCGTTCGTTCACTTTCACGGCCTGCCAAACGGCTTGAGCGAAGTGTTGGTCGATGGCGTGCCGCACGCTGTTCCGCTGCAGATGATGCCAGGCAAGCACAGGCTGCAAGTCAACGCGCCAGGTTACCTTCCGTGGTCAAGCGACTTGACGGTCGAGTTTGGCAACCGACATGACGTCGACGTGCAGCTTCAGCGCGCGGACTGACGGGAGTGGACTAGTCCCCCCAGCTATCCGCATTGCTTAGTCGCTGCGCCCCGGTCGGGGGACTAACACTTGCGATAGCGGATTCGAAAGATCGGGAGACCATCGGTGATGGCGCGACGCTCGCGTGGGCTGCGCGCGCCGTAGGGGTTTTCGGCGAGCCACGCTGAGTCTGGCTCGTCGCCGTAGGGTACGAAGCGCGGATCATCCGACAGATGCGCGTTGTACTGCTCAGCGCGTTCTTCGACGTCGGTCTGAATGAAAAACGCACCCGAGGTCGTGAGAAGGCGAAAGACCTCATCGAGGATCGTGTCCCCCATCACGAGCCGCTTCTGGTGGCGCTTCTTCCACCACGGATCGGGAAAGTGCATCGTCACAAGACGAACGCTCGCGTCAGGTCCTAGCCTCGGTAACGCGAACTTCGCGTCCTCCGAAAAAACGCGCGCGCGGAGAGAGAACCCCTGTTTCGCCAGCCGCTCGTCGACGATCGTCGCCCATTTTCGGCGAATCTCAAAGCCGACGAGTCCTGCATCAGGTGCGGATAGTGCCCGCTCAAAGATGAATCCACCCCGTCCGGGGCCGATCTCGATTTCGTAGTGATCGCCCCTCACAATAGACCCAAGCTCGATGCGCTCGCCCGCCGGAAGAACGGGGGCGTGCGCGTAAGGACTGAGCTTTTTCGGCTTCGTCTCAGGCGACGACATGCGAAGCGACGTATTGCGGGTACTTCCTGAGTGCAAGCCCCGGGGTAGACGTCTTGTCGGCTTGACGCCCTCTGCGACCTTGTTCACACCATGCGTCGTGGCGACCGCTTCGACGCGTCTTCGGTGGATTGGGCAGGTAGCGCTTGCGCTCGCGACATTGTACCTTGCCAAGGTTACAATTAGCGCTGTCATCGCCAAAGTAGGTCGCCCAGGTGCGTCGCTTGACGATTCGTACATCCACTTTCAATACGCGCGTGCCATCGCCGAAGGACATCCCTGGCGCTATCAAGCCGGCGAGCCTCTGACGAGTGGAGGGACGAGTCTCCTTTGGCCGACGTTGCTCGCTCCGTTCTACGCAGTCGGGTTTCGTGGCGATTTGATTCTGTGGCCAGCATGGGGCTTCTCATTCGCGGCACTTTTTGGCCTCGCACACGAGGCGCGCATGTTGACAAGTAAATTGACCAATGAGACTGTCGGGTGGGGCGCAGCCGCGCTCGTGCTCTCGTTCGGTGGCCTCCTATGGTGTGCAGCGAGCGGCATGGAAGTCGTGCCGTTTGCGTGGTGCATCGCGCGTTGCATTCGCAGGGCATCCGAGTGGCAAGAAGAGCCAGCCTTCCGAACCAAGAAAAGGTGCGCAGAACTCATCGCGCTCGCGTGGGCTTCCGCGCTCTTCCGTCCAGAAGGCGCGCTGGTTGCGCTCTTTGCAGCCCTGGCACTTCTGATGTGGCCGCGGCTTGGCCGTAGGTCGTCGCGATCGCTCTCGCTTCTGGCTGCGCTCGCCGTTGTCTTTACGCCGTTCGCTCTCTGGGTCACGACGGGACAGACTAGGTCGACTACCACGATAGTAAAGTTACTTGTCGGAAATCCGTATTATCAAGGTAGTGAACTATTTCGCGCGGTCGCCGCGAACTTTCGCACGTTCGCTTCGGTGCTGCTCAACGGCGAGATATGGTCAGCCGAGTTTGTGCCGCCCGGCGGGTCCACCGTTGCACTGATGTCGCTTCCCACTGTGGCCTATGCCGGATACCGCAAACGCACAACGTTTCGGGCTTCGGGCGTCCTCTTGCTTGCGGCACTCATGGTCGTGCCTTGCTTCTACTTGTCGTTCCTCTGGAATCGACTTCGGTACCTTTGGCCGTTTTCGACGGGCTGGCTCATCGCATTGTGTTGTCTTGCGTGGCTTTTGGGCGATCTTCTTTCGCTCGTGCATGAGCGAATTCGCAACATTGACGGTCTTATTTGTGGTGCATTCATCGGCTTATTCGCGAGCAAGCTCCCGGGCGTCATCGAAGATGCAGCGCAGTCCGCGAGCGGCATTCACAGGCAGCACGTGGCAATCGGCGAATGGGCCGCTGAAAACCTCGAACCCAGCGCGCGGATAGGCCTGAACGACACGGGCGCGATCGCGTACTTCTCGAGTCGAAGAACCTTCGACGTTGTCGGTCTCACGACCCGAAGCGAAGCCCCACACTGGGTAGCTGGTGCAGCATCTCGCTTTGAGCACTACGAGCGTGTCTATCGTCAAGAGCCGGAACAATTGCCCAACTACTTTATTGTGTACCCCGAGTGGATGGCGCTCGAGCCTGTTCTCGGGGCGCCCCTTCACGAAGAGACGGTGCTCGACTCAACGATTCTGGGAGGTCGCACCAAGCGTGTCTACCGCGCGCGATACGACTTGCTGGGCAGTGGCGCGGAGCCTTGGACTCACGAAGGTAAGGTTGTTGACGAAATGGACGTTGCCGATCTCGAGAGCGAGGCCGCTCATCAATATGAGCTTCTGCCAGCGCGCGAAAATGACCAGCACGTCATGGTAGACGTGGAGCAGGGCCGGACCATTGTCGACGGAGGGCGGATCAATCGCGTTCGTGAGGCGTTCTCGCTTCGTGGCAAGGGCAACGCTATCGTGAGCCGCGTCTACGCAAAGGCGACCACGCGCTTGCGCGTAAAGGTCAACACGCGCGAAGCTATCGTCCACACGCTAGCAAAAGAGGGTTTCGCTGAAATTGTCACGACTCTTGACGATAAGTCCGAAGTGCGAAACGTGGAAATCCTCGCAGAGGGCTTCGCCTTTTCGGCCTATCATCATTGGCTCGTCGAAAAATAACTGATCCATGCGCACCCGCCCCCTCGGAAAAACTGGACTACGGGTTTCTGACTTCGCTCTCGGCACCTGGGGACTCTCAGGCGAGGGATACGGTCCGGTCGCTCCTGATGAGCGCGCCCGCGTCGTGCATCGCGCCCTCGAACTCGGTGTGAATTTTGTCGACACTTCGGACGCATACGGGGCAGGCGCAACCGAGCTCGAATTGGGTAAGTTGCTTGATGGAAGGCATGACGTCTACGTGTGTACGCGGATCGGCGTGGATCGGTCGTCGTTACCGGCTCGTAAACACTTTGAGCGCGAGTACCTCGAGCGTGCCATCGAGCGCTCACTGAAGCGTCTTGGTCGCGACGCCATGGACGTGTGCCTCCTGCATAACCCAAGCGTCGACGCGATCGCTTCGGGTGAGGCGACGATGCTGATGGACGATTTTGCACGGGCAGGAAAGATCGTCGCGTGGGGCGTTTCGGTCGGCACCGAGGCCGTCGGTCGCGCGTCGATCGACGCAGGGGCGAAAATAATCAGTATTGGTTACAATTTGATTCACTCGGCTGACTTTCATCGCCTTTCGGGTGACATCATGGTGAGCGGCGTTGGCGTTCTCGCCCGCCACGTTCTCGCGTACGGCCTGCTCGCAGGTGGCTGGGACAAAGAGCGGGAATTTCCCGAAGGAGACCATCGCGCCATGCGCTGGACCCAAGAGGGGCTCGGACGTCGCATCGAGCAGCTCGACTCGCTTCGTTTTCTCGTTCGCGGCGAAGTGACCTCACTACGCGCAGCGGCCGTTCGTTTCGTGCTCGCCAATCACCTGGTGTCGAGCGCCATCGTAGGTCCAAAAACGGTTGCCCAGCTCGAACAGCTTGTGCGTGAAGTTGGTGGAGGCCCAGTCTATATGCGCGATGACGCGCTCTCGGAACTACCTCGGGTGCTCGACCGGATTGGGGTTGATACATGAGCGATCGCGTCGCCGGTAGCAGCCACTTCCGTAGCGAAGTGCTCGAACAAATGGTCAAACTTGCTTACGAAGCGGGCGAGAAGATCATGGGCGTGTACGCGTCGGCGTTCACGGTTGAGATGAAGGGGGCAGACGATCCCGTTACTGCGGCCGATCGTGAGGCAAACGAATGGATAGTCAACGGTCTTACCCATTTTGGATTGCCAATTGTCGCCGAGGAAAGCGCGCCCTCGCGCTATGCGGCATACGCGGGTGCAAAGGCATCTTTCTTTGTTGATCCACTCGACGGCACGCGCGAGTTCGTCGCAAGAAGCGGTGAGTTTTGCGTGATGATTGGCCTTGCCGAAGAGGGCGCTGCGACGGCGGGGGTCATTCATTGCCCCGCGGCCGGCCGCACCATCGCCGCTACTCTTAACGGCCCGGCGTATGAACTCGACGCACAAGGAGCGCGGACCTCCTTGCGGCTGGCGGAACCAACCGGCCGTCCTCTCGTGCTCGTGTCACGATCGCATCGACCCGTAGAGCTCGAACGTTGGGTCAACTGTGTTGATGCCGATACGCGTACAAAAGGCAGCGCCGGGTTCAAAGCGATGTTCGTTTTGACCGGCCAGGCGAACGCCTACACATACATCGGTGGGGCGGGCTGCCGCTGGGACGCGTGTGCTCCTGACGCGATCTTACGTGCGGCGGGTGGGGTCGTGACCGATCAATTTGGACGGCCATTTGATTACCGCGCGCGCGATCTTCGAAACAGCGAAGGGTTCGTGGCTGCGCCTCCACAGCTTCATGCGATGTTGCTCGCGTCGCTTCAAAAGGTGCTTGTGTGAGTTACGATACGTCGGCTGACGTCGTTGTGGTCGGAGCCGGCATTATGGGCCTTTCGGTTGCGTACCATCTTGCCGAACAGGGCACGTCCAACGTTATTGTGGTCGATAAGAGTTACCTTTGTGGGGGCGCAAGTGGTCGCAATGGCGGCGGCATCCGGGCGCAATGGTCGAGCGAAACGAACGTGGTGCTCATGCAAGAGAGCATCCGAATGTGTCGGGATTTTGCGCGCCGCATGAAGATCAACGTCTGGTTTCGTCAAGGTGGTTACCTTTTCTTGGCCCGAACCGAATCGATGCGAAAGACGCTCGAGACGAGCGTTGCATTGCAACGTGAATGCGGCGTGCGCACCGAAATGCTCAGCCCCGCGGAAGCCGCCAAAATTGTACCTGAGTTAGATACGAAACAGCTCATTGCTGCGAGCTACAACCCTGACGATGGAGTCGTTTTTCCGTGGCCCTTCGTCTGGGGCTTCGCGAACGCGGCAGAGAAGCATGGCGTCAAAGTCCTTCCATTCCACGAAGTCATAGCGATTCACACGCGTGGTTCGGCCATCACGCGCGTTGTCCTTCGAGACGGCGATCGCGAGTTCTCAGTAGCAACGTCGCGGGTTGTCAACGCCGCAGGCGCGTGGTCGCCAAGCGTTGCAAAACTCGTGGGCGTAGAGTTGCCCAACAAGCCGCACCGGCACGAGATCTGCTCGAGCGAACCGCTTAAGCCGTGGCTCAAGCCGCTCGTCGCCGATCTCTCAGACGGCCTCTACTTCAGCCAGTCGACGCGCGGCGAGATCGTCGGTGGCATCAGTCAAAGCTATGTCGCGGCGGGCCTCAACCACGAGAGTTCGTTCGCGTTCCTCGGTAAGTACGCTCGCTCGCTCGCCCGCGCGTGTCCTTCGCTCGGTGCTGTCAAAGTTCTTCGGCAGTGGGCGGGTTGCTACGATCTCACACCCGACGCCAATCCGATTTTCGGTCCGGTAAAAGAAGTTGACGAATTTTACCAGGTCAGCGGCTTTATGGGGCACGGCTTCATGATGGCGCCCATTGTGGGCAAGCGCCTGGCCGACCATCTCGCGCACGGTACCGAAGAGCCCCTCTTCGATCGTTGGAGGCTGTCGCGCTTCGCCGAGGGCAAATTGCTCAGCGAAGGTATGATCTTGGGATAACGCCGAGCTTTACCCCTTTCTCATGGAGTTGTACCGTTCTCGCGGTTTCTCGTGACGCCCAGCCCAGGCGCTGGCGTGTTCTCGTCGTTTGGAAAGCAGACGACTACTGGAGGGTTTTCATGTCACCTGCGCTTCGCAAAATGCTCCCACTTGCCGCTCGAAGTTGGATCCTCGCGTGCTCCTCCGTTCTTTTGGCAGGGGTAAGTCTGACAGGTTGTGCGGATGAGAACGATCCGGCGACTTGGGTAAAGCGCCTTGACGATCCAGGTCAGAAGCTGCGATCCATAAAGCGCCTCCAAGAGTTCTTTAACGACTCGATGACCAAGGGTGGCGACAAACTCGACGATCCGCAGGTCGTTGCGGTGCTCGACAAAATCGTTGAGCCGCTTGCCAGGGCGTACACGTCAGGGAACCTTGACGAAAAGACGCGCGAGGAAGTTCTGCAGTCGCTCGCCAGCATGAAAGATCCACGAGCGCAAACGGCGTACGCGAAGGCGCTCAAGGACTACGAGCCCGGCAAAACCGATCGAGAGCTGCGCTTCGCGTCACAGGCCGTAATCGGTCTCGCGACCGCTCAAAAGCAGCTTGACCCCGCGCTGCTTGATACCCTTTGGTCGGCGTTCGCGAAGTACCGCCCCTCGAAAGCTACGTTGTCGGAGCCAACGCGCTACTTGCATGACGCCATCCTTGCGGTGAAACACAAGGACTGGGGGCCGAAGGCGGCGGAATTGCTCAAAGCGCCGGCGAGCGATGACGTCGATTCAAAGAAGGATCAACTCTATTTCTTGCAGCTCACGGCGGTTCAGTTGATCGCTGAACTCAAGGACGAGCGAGCGGTGCCAGCCCTGACGGATGCGTTGCTCACGCCGATTAAGGCACGCGAGCTTCTTGGACCGCTAAAGAACGCTTTCGTGAGCATTCCGCTCGCGTCGACGCGCTCGCTCGTCGCCGTCCTCGAAGGAAAGGCGTTCTCGGAGCGGGCAAAGGAATTTCAGCCTGCTATGCCTGCTGGGTACATGACCGCGCTCGTAGCGGATTCGCTCGGGCACATCTCCCGACCCGAGGGGCGCGACGCGGTTCTTGCGGCGCTCGCAACGCCCGACCTGCCGCCCATGGCTCGGTTCGGGCTCGCGCAGTCGCTGGTGCTCTTCCCCGCGGATCCGCGTGTGGTGCCGGCATTTCAGGGCGCAATTGCCAAGTTGCCACCGGGCGAGAAGACCAACGGCCTCGAAATGCGTGCAGGGCTCATGCAGGTTGCCTCGATGCTCTACGATCCCACCTTGGTCGATTGGCTCCTCAAGGAGTCGATCAACGCGAAGGGCGATGAAACAGAACGGCTTCAGACACGCATGCTGACGCTCGACCCCGCGATAAAGGTGATGAACGTCGCTCAAAAGGCTGCGGTGGAAGAGGCCGTAAAGAAAACCGAAGCCGAGCTCAAGACCGACGCGACGAAGGCGAAGTACGTTCGCGAGATGTTCAGGTTCGCGACCGAAGTAACCGATCGCTGTAAAGAGGACACTTCATGTTACATGAAGGTGATTTCCGAACCGATTCCGTCCGGGCAACCTGCGGCGAACACGAAGCAAGTGAAGGCTGCCTACATGGCCGTGATTTTCGGTTCTGGATCGAACGCCGCACAAACGCGTTCGGAGTTGCTCAAGAAGGTTGACGGTGTGAAAGACCCAGCCGCACGTCTCGCCCTTGTGCAAGCAATCGATCGCCTTGCGCCAGAAGGTGATGCGAACGCCGCGAGTGAGCTCGAAAAGTTGCTGGAAAACGACAAAAAAACCGGTGAAAAAAGCGTGCTTCAGGCCGCCGATACCGTTAGCAAAGTGGCGAAGCGACTTCGAGCACGCGCAGCGAAGTAACCGATGCTTCGCCTGCGAATCATGAGTGGGGCGCGGGCGGGCGAAGTCCTCGATTTTGGCGACGACGTCGTCAGCATCGGTCGCGCGGATTCCAATGCGATCGTGCTGCGCGATGACGGAATTTTCGCGCAGCATGCAAGGCTCCTTTTTGACGGTAGCGCGTGGTCGATCGCAGACGTGCTCTCAACAAGTGCGATCTCCGTTCAGCGTACGGGAGCTGTTTCCGTTGTCGACTCTCTGCCGCTCTCACTTCGCGAAGGCGACGTCATTGTCCTTGGCGAGCAGGCCGTTGAGATTATCGTCAATTTTGTTGCCGATGTCGATGGTGCGCGCGTTGTGGCCGTCCGAAAAATTGACGATATCGCCCCTTCGGCTTCGACGTTGGACGCTGACCCCAAGCGCCTTCAAGCGCTATACGCGGTGCAAAAGCGAATCGGAGGATGCAGCGATCTCGTCGAGCTGCTCAACCTTCTCTGTGACGAGATTTTTTCGCTCGTGAGGGGTGTCACACACTGCACCGTCGTGCTGCGTGAGGACGACGGTGCTGAGTCGTCGCAAGGCCCCGTTGCGTACGTGCCTGCGCTCACCCGCGTCCGTGGATTGCCGGGCGCTTCACCTGTGCCGATCCCGATTACGCGCAGCGTCTATCGAAAGGTGATCGCGGAGCGCGCGGCGGTCCTCGCTGCAGATGCGCCCACTGAAGTGGGCCAGACCGAGTCACTTCTCAGCGCGGATATTCGGTCAGTCATTGGTGTCCCACTCTGGCGCGGCGAGGAGATCCTCGGTGTTATTCAGGTCGACAATCGGGAGAGCCCAGGCGTGTTTGCGCATGGCGATCTCGAGCTCTTGGCAACGCTCGCGCATAATGCATCACTTGCAGTTGCGAATTGCCGCTTGCTTACGCGCCTTCGGAGTGCGGAAGAGCGTCTGAAGAAGGAGAACTCGTTTCTCAAAGGACGCGAGCAGTCACGCCGAACGGGCGCGCGAGGACCGATCGCGATCATCGGAGGTAGCAACGCCATGGCAACGTTGCTCGAGCACCTGGCGAAGGTGGTGGATACTCGCGTTACCGTTCTCGTTGAAGGTGAGACGGGCGTCGGAAAAGAACTGGTCGCGTCTGCGTTGCACTATCAGTCGCGCCGTCGCGAACGCCTTTTCGTCGGGCAAAATTGCGCAGCGATGCCCGAGAATCTTCTGGAGAGCGAGCTGTTCGGACACAAGAAAGGTGCGTTTACTGGCGCGTATGAGGACAAAAAAGGCCTCTTCGAGGTCGCGGATGGTGGGACGCTCTTTCTCGACGAAGTGACAGAGATGCCGGTGTCACTCCAGTCGAAATTGCTGCGCACGCTTCAGGAAGGCGAGATCCGCCCCGTTGGATCGAACGTCGAACGTCGCGTAGACGTGCGCATCGTCGCTGCGACCAATCGCAACCTTGAAGAGGAAGTTGCGGCGGGCCGCTTCAGGGAGGATCTCTACTATCGGCTGAAAGTATTTCCACTCCGCGTTCCGCCCCTGCGCGAGCGCCGCGAAGACATCCCTTTGCTTGCCGACCATTTCCTTAAGATTCACGGGCGCGAGATGGGTAAGCCAGTCGCGGGATACTCCCAGCAAGCCATGGAGGTCCTCCAGGCCTATGACTTTCCCGGCAACGTGCGCGAGTTGCAAAACGAAGTGCAGCGCCTTGTCATCCAAGTCGAGCCGGGAGAGTTCATTACGCCCGACCTGCTGTCACCGCGGATTCGTCAAACCGCCGAAGCGCTCGCGCGGGCGCGACCGGACAAAGGCAGTCTGAAAGAAATGATGGATCAGGTGGAGCGCGTTCTCCTTCTTGAGTCGCTTCGCGAGCATGGGAACAACAAGAGTGCGGCGGCGCGCACGCTCGGCATCACGCGGGAGGGGCTGCACAAGAAACTCCGTCAGTTTGGACTGACCTAGTGGACGCGCGCTCATCACCCGACAGGCTGCAACCACCGGGTGATGATTGTCAAGCAAGTGTATGGTCTGTTAGCTTGACTAGATGACCGCGGAGCGTTGCGAGCGCCACGCGACTACGCCTCTCGAGGTCGCCATCTGCGATGTCAAGGAGTGGAACAAGTGCAAACGCACGTTCGAAAAGGCGCGCGTGAGGAACGACGAGAACGTCGGTTGCGACGTCTACGTCGTCGGCGTACAAGAGGTCGACATCGAGCGTGCGCGGGCCCCAGGGCGTGACGTGCACGCGGCCTTCATCGCGCTCAATGGCCTGCGTGAGATCCAACAAGGCGAGCAAGTCCTGCGAGGGCCAGTCGATACATGCCGCGGCGTTGAGAAATAAGCCTTGCGTCGGACCGCCGACCGGCGCCGTTTCGTAAACGCGTGATACGGCGGTCACAGAAGCGATTTTGCGCAAGCGCGCGATCGCGGCCTGTAGGCGGGAGTGCCGGTCACCCAAATTGGAGCCGAGGCCGAGGAAGACACGTGACACTCGCGAAAGACTACGGCTTGGACGGCGTGAGCGACATCGGGTTTGCGAAGGGGCTCTCGCTGCCGCCGACAACTTTGTTGCTTTGCACGAAGAATAGAAAATTCGTGTTTTCGATACCCGCAATATTCGCGGATAACGAGAGAGTTGCGCCTGCGGAGGTCTTGAATGAGAGGCCGTGAACTTGCGTTTCCGTTGTCGATGTAGCGCTCCACCCGTCGGAGAGGGCCGCAACGTCCTTGCTGAGCAGTTCTTGGCCAACGAGATCAGTTGCGCCTCCCGGGACATGCGCCGTGACCGTGTAATCGCATGACTGGTGCGTCTTGTTCGTATCGCACGTCCACCAGACGTGCCAGCTGCCACCGGGTTGGTACTCGACGAACACGCCGATACCGTCTCCTGCGACTTGCGTCATCGTTGCGCCTGTGTCGAGCGTGCCGCTGTTGATAAGGGTCGTCGATGGAGGATGGGCCGACGGAGCCTCTACCGTACCCGCATCACCGAAAATGCGCTTTGAGGCGCCCGTCGTGTCGATGACACACGCGCACGCGAGTGCTGAAATGAAACCGACCGCGATCGAAATAAAACGCATGCGATCCTCCATTATCGGCGACCTCCTCGAGATCCACCGCGAGACGAATGGCTAGACGGGCGCGATGGCGCTGACGGTCTAAAGCTTGGTGAAGAAGGCCGATAGGCAGGTCGTGGCGCCGAAGGGCGGAAGGCGGGGGCTCCGTGACTTACGTTCGGAGCCGACGGTCTGAAGCTTGGTCGGTAGCTTGGCGTTCCATGGTCTGGCGTGAAGGCGCGATGCGACGGAGGCGAGTGTCCAAAGTTTGGCGTTGCTTGCGCCGGCATTGACGGGCGATACGTGTGGTGAGGTGGCTGCACGTGTGACGGTGCGCCATGTGGCTCCGTGAAATGCGGCGCTCCACTGAAATGGGGATTGGCTGAATGCGAAGATGGTGGTTGCACGCCGATGGACCTGCCGTGATTGGGTGCATCGAATGTGCCAGAGTTCATATGGCCGAGCTGCGCAGGTGCCTGTCGCGCAGGTGCCGCGGGTAGGCCTAGCGCTGAGCGCATCTTGGGATCGCCATATTGTTTGGCTCGGCTGTAGCCTCGTTGATCGTTCGGGGTCCTGACGATTTGCGACGGCTTCATGCCGAGTTGAGAAGGAGAGGGACCCATGCTGGGTTTGGCTTGCACGCGTGCGCCGCCCCCGATGCCTGGCGTTGCGAAGGTACGCGGCGTTCCGCCGATGCCCGGCTTCGCGTCAACGAACGGTCGCGTCTTCTCTGCAACCGCGACAACGCTGTGGCCCGTGAGCACGTGATGACCGACTTGCGGGTGAAATAGATCGCGCGTTGCACAGAATGAATAAGGCGCGTGCGGAACGACAGCGACCCCATAAGCGTGACCGCGGTACCAATACCAAGTCGGCACAAGGGGCGCCCAACCGATATAGCCATACCCAACGGGTCCGACACGCCAACTCACCCACGCGCCGCGATAGACACGCCCAGGAACCCACGCCCAACCATGACCTGCAACGTAGATCCAGCGGCCATAGTGAAACGGCGCCCAGCCCCAATCGTAGTCCGATACCCAAACGTATTCGTAACCGTCGTGGCTCCAATGTCCGCCAGTTGAGTACGGCGTAAAGTCCGCCCCCACTTGCGCTTGCGACGGGTACCAAACCGTTCCGTACGTGGCGTCGTCTTCCCAGGTTCCGTAGGGTTCAAGTACAGGATGAAAATCGGTGAGCGCGGCTGGATCGGTCTCTTGGTACGCGACCGGTTCGGGAGTCTCCGCTGCAGGCTCCACGCCGATCGGAACTTCATCGCCACTCGCCATCGCGACAGGATTGGCCGTCGTGCCATCAACCGCGACTTCGGCTTCAGGCTTCGCTTGGCTTTCGGGAGCAGGCTCGGTGGTTGCGGGGTCGGCGGGTGAGCGCTCGCTTTCCGTTGCCTCTTGCGTCGCTTGAGCTTCCGCGGCGGGTCTCGCTTGCGCAGCCTGCGCATACTCGACGCGCTCGTTCCAGCCGTCGGGAACGCAGCCGCCACCGAACGCGGTCGTGACCACCAAGGCAAAGGTTGCTCTTGCCGAAATTTTCATCCGATCTTCAGCATGCCCCAACTTTCCGCTACTTCCACGATTCTGGCTTTGATTTACGTCATTGTAACGTGAGCCATAAGGTCTCGTGGCGCACCCCATGTGCGCACGTGTGTGATTTCCACGTCTCTTTGGCTGAACAGACGACAAGTGGATTTCGGCGCGCTAACCATTTAGTTCCGTAAGTTGACCAATTCTCAAGCGAGTCGCGAGGTA
>JAHFDY010000119.1 GCA_023248735.1 Myxococcales bacterium | reverse complement strand
CTTGACGCGCTCAGGCTCGGCGCCTGGTTTGTCAATTTTGTTGACGGCTACGATGATCGGGACGTTGGCGGCCTTCGCGTGCGCGACGGCTTCCTTCGTTTGAGGCATGACGCCGTCATCGGCCGCGACGACGAGGATCACGATGTCGGTCACGCTTGCGCCGCGAGCGCGCATTTGCGTGAACGCTTCGTGACCTGGCGTATCGAGAAACACGACCATGCCGTGACCCGTGCTGACTTTGTAGGCGCCGATGTGCTGCGTGATGCCGCCCGCCTCGCCACCTGCAACGTTGGCTTTTCGAATTTTGTCGAGAAGGCTGGTCTTGCCGTGGTCGACGTGGCCCATCACGGTGACGACCGGTGGGCGTGGCTCGAGGTCTCCGGCTTCGCCTTCCGCAACGACCTTCTTCTCACCGCGCGCTTCGGCGATGTGTTGGTCCTCGCTCTGCGCCAGGTCTTCAACTTCCCAACCGAACTCCGACGCGAGAATTTTCGCGGTGTCGGCATCGAGCGAAGTGTTGATGTGAACGCCCGTCATGCCCATGGACAGGAGCTTCATGAGGAGCTCGGTCGACTTGAGGCTCAGCTTCTGCGCCATCTGCGAGAGCGTGATGTTCTCCTCGATCCGGATGACCTTCTTGTGGGCGGACATCTCGACAGCAGTCGAAACGGGCTTGCGCGTCGAAACCGGACCCGCGTTGCGACCCCTCGAGAACGCTCCACCCGGCCGCATGAATCCGCGTCCTTGCGGACCCGCTGGTCTCAACGTTGGACGAACACCGACACCACCAGGCTGAGCGCCACCAAGCGATGCGCCACGTGGATCGTACTGAACACGACGCGGCATGTTGGGACCATTCACACCCCGATTTGCGCTGGGTTGTGGCATCGGAACGCCGGGACGACCGCCCCAATACTCGACGCCCGTTTTCGGAACGCTCGGGACGTTTGGCGCCGCGATATCCGCAACGACAGGCGTCGACGTCAGTTCCGGCGCGTGCTCTTCGAGCATTTGCACCGGTGGGCGAACCGATGGAGCGCTCTCAGGAACGGCGTGTACCGATGGAGGTGGCGACGACTCGAGCGGCAGCGCAGACTGAACGGTCTCTGGAACGTGCGAAACGGGTGGGAAGTCAAGTGCGCGCGATGATGCCGCCGCATCCAGCTCCCGTGCGCTCGGGCGCTCACTGGGGAGGGAAGCTTCGTGAGCGACGTTGCGAACACTGCGCCGCTCTTCTTGAACGGACTGTGCGTCGGTGGCAAACACCTCGTGAGGCAAGGAGGGTACGGATGGCTCAGCATCGGGCAGGCGTGCAGAGGCGGCGGTAGACGGTGGCCCTGGCGGCACCGAAAGTGAGGACGAAGAGCCTACCGACGGAGGCACCGAACGCGCACCCGTCGAGGTTGGTGGAGACGAAACCGGCGCGCTTGGAACAGGCTTCGCAACCGCACGGCGCTTGACGACGGTCGGGCGAATTTTCTCTTCGACGACATCATGCGTTCGCTGCTTTTCGAGGTGCCTACGCACGCGGTCGACCGCTTCGGCCTCGACCGAGCTCATGTGGTTGCGCACGTCTGACACGCCAACGGCATGAAAGAGGGCGACGACTGCCTTCGGATCCAGGTTCAGCTGCTTGGCTACCTCGTAGACGCGGACCTTGCTCATCGAACCTCCGGAAACTTGCATGCAACCACCTCGCGCTCCATCAATCAGGCGCTCTCGTTTTGACTGCTGAGGCTTGAGAACGACATTTGGAGCGCATGGAGCCGATCGAGCTCCTGTGCGATACCGACGTCGCTCGTAGCACAGACTGAAACCTCTGGGCGGCCCAACAGCGCCCCCAGCTCACCCCGTCGAAAGGCCACAAGCACTGCGCCATTCGTAACCATTTCGAGCACAAATCGTTCTTGGGCGATCGAGCCTGCGTCGTTCGCCACAACCGCTCGGATCGCACCGCCGTGCGCCGAAAGATCGCGCACCGCATCGGCACCAACCGCAAGCACGCGCTTGCGCCACGCCGAAACGAGCAAGCCTCGCAGTCGACGCTCCACGGCGAGTTGGCCCATCTCTCGAAAGGCACTCATCGTCGTTACAATTTCCGAGCGGAACGCGCGCGCAAACCCACCGCGAAGCGCGCGCTTGATGCACGTAGGATCGACATGCAGATTCGCACCCCGACCGAAAGACGAACGTTGCAGATCAACGACGAGAGAACCGTTGTCGTCGAGCACAACACGCATAAACGCGTGCCGGTCTCCCGACCTTCCGCAGCCTGCGCACATGCGCGCGCTGCTCGGTTCTACTCGTGAAATCTCGATCTGCACGTCGTCCTCGTCCTTGGTCATGCGCTCGGTTGTGGGGGGTCCGCGACCGCTGCCGCACGCCTGGCGTCTTCAATCACCTTAAGTTCTGACGAAAGGAACGTCTCAACGCCTTGCTTGATTGCGCGCGCCTTGCGAAGGCCGAGACCGGTTTTGATCGCGAGCTTGTCTTCATCTTCGTTGCGCAAGTCTTCGACGCGACGGTAACCCGCTTCGTCAAGCAACTGGACAGTCCTTTCGCCGATACCACGCACGAACAGGAGCCTTTCACGATCGCTAAGGGGCTCTACGCGGGTCGACGCCGTGCGAATACGCTCTTGGCGTTCACGCTCGAGGATCGCTTCGGCCTCTGAGTGAATGCGCGATGCGAGTTCGGCGCCTCCTAGCCCTGGAATCGCCGCGAGCTCTTGCTCACCGGCTTCGGCGAGTTCTTCAAGGGTGCGGAAGCCAAGGCGGTACATGCTGCGCGCAACCGCTTCGGTAACGCCGCTGACTTGCTGCAAGGCGCGCACGGCTTCCTCTTCCATTTGGCGGAACTTCGACTCAGGAATGATGTCGAGCTTCCAACCGGTAAGCTGATGCGCAAGACGTACGTTCTGACCTTTGCGGCCGATCGCAAGTGAGAGTTTCTCATCGGGAACGACGAGCTCCATACGACCGTCTGCCTCGTCGACGATGACCTTGTTCACTTCCGCAGGTTGGATGGCGGCGCAAACAAAACGCGCCGGGTCGCGATCGTAGGGAACGATATCGATCTTTTCGCCTCGCAGCTCTTGGACGACCGCTTGAACGCGCGCACCCTTCATGCCTACGCAGGCGCCCACGGGATCGACATCCGTATCGCGACTCGCGACGGCGATCTTCGAACGCGCGCCAGCTTCGCGTGCGCAAGCCATGACCTTCACGATGCCTTCGAAAATCTCGGGGACTTCTGCCTCGAAGAGCTTTTCCACAAGACGCGCATCCGTGCGGCTTAGGATCACTTGGGGTCCGCGTGCCTCACGGTCAATTTCCTTGACGTACGCCACGATGCGGTCGCCCGGGCGGTACGTTTCGCGCGGCGTTTGCTCGCGGTAGGGCAAGATCCCTTCTGTACGACCAAGGTCAATGATGAGGTTATTGCCCTTCTCAAACCGCCGAACGACGCCCTTGATGAGCTCGCCCTTGCGATCTTTGAACTCGTTGTAGATGAGGTCGCGCTCTTCGTCGCGTACGCGCTGCATCAGCACTTGCTTGGCAGTTTGCGCTGCGATTCGACCGAACGCTTGCCGGGCCTGCTTCACGTTGAGCAAATCACCGTACTCACGATCTTGATCGGCAGCGCGCTTTGCATCGGAGGGATGCCAGAAGATCTGAAAACCCAGTTCCTCACCGAGCTCCGCTTCGAGACCGAGACGTTGAGCATCCTCGAGCGCGATCTCGCGGTCGTCGTCGGAGGGATCGTCGACCACCGTCATATATTGAAAGAGGTCGATCTGGCCGCTGTCCTCGTTGAAACGTGCTTCGAGTTCGCGTGCGGCGCCGAAGACACTCTGGGCGGCCTTCAGAATGGCTTCCTCAACGGTCTTGATGAGGCGGCTGCGATCGATGCCCTTTTCGCGCGCGACCATTTCGACGGCCTGCAAAAGGCTCAACTCGGGTGCCGACTGTTCTTGACGAATCGCCATAGACTTACCTCAATTACTTTTCTTCGGGGTCTTGGCCGGTCCCTTACCGGGACGCGGCGTCGGTCCAAATTCGAACACCAGCCGACCAACGCGAATGTCACCGAAATTGATCGATTTTTCGCGCGAGCCAATCACCACCAGAACGCCGTTCTCATTGACCGTTGAGAGCACGCCGTCGATGGCCTTCTCGGTGTCGGCAGCGTTCGCGTACAGCTTGATACGCACACGATTGCCGACAAATCGTTCGTAGTCTGCGCGACTGCGGAGCTCGCGCTCAACGCCTGGAGTGCCGACTTCGAAGTGGTACTTAAACGGGATGATGTCGGCAACGTCGAGCGCCGGCGAAGCTTCGCGGGCGATTTCGGCGCAAACCTCGAGATCAATGGCGGCCTTCTCCGTCGACCACTTTTCGACCGTGGCGCCACGTTTTTCGATATCGACTCGCAAGGTCATTCCCGACGGGCCTCGGACCATCTCAACGTGCGCGAGCTCTCCGCCGTGCGCTTCGGCGATGGGCGCAATGATCGCAGCAATGGCTGCAATATCGATAGATTGAGGGGACCGTGAGGCGAGCATCATTGGCAATCTGGAGAATTTTGGAGCAAACCGGAGAACAAAATCGAAAAGAGCGCAGCACCCGGAGGGGCCCGCGCTCTATCACCACCAACAGGGGCGGCGACCATACCCCTTGTCGACGCACTCAGCAAGCCCGAGCACGCACGACAAGGTCAATTGTGCGTTTATGCGCTGCCTAGCCAGTTCTAGTGGGGCTTCGGGGTCGGCTTGTCCTGCTCGACGATGAGCACCTGGACTCGGCGGTTGCGCGCGCGCATGGCGGCGGTCACGTTCGGATTCAGGGGTTTCGTTGAGCCAAACCCAACCGCGGAGAGGCGTGAGCCTTCGACTCCGTGCTTGGTCAGCCAGTCTCTGACGGCTTCTGCGCGCATTTCGCTCAGATGTTTGTTGAGGTCAGCGCCGCCGACGTTGTCGGTGTGGCCCTGAATCTCAACGCGCTTGAGGCGTTGCTCACGGATAAGCACGTCCGCGATTTCGGTAAGTAGCGGGAACGATGCGGGAAGAATCGTCGAACTATCCGTCGCGAACTGAACTTGCTGCTTCAGCGAGATTTCCTTCGCGCCAACGGAGATGAGACCGTTCTTGGGCTTCGCGCGAAGCAAGAGATCGTGGTGTGACTCTTGGCGAACCTTGATCTCGGCGGACTCGACGTCTGCCAAGTAACCATCGGCTGCGACGTGAAGTTCCGCAGAACCTGGCACAAGGCCTTCGAACTTATAGTTACCGGACGCGTCGGTCGTCGCGGTCATCTCTTTGTGTTGTGCGTCGAGCAAACGAATGTTCACGCCGGAGAGCGGCGTATTGCTTGACGAGTCACGCAACATGCCGGAAAGGGATCCAACCTTTGGCAGCCCTTCGAGTGCGCAATCAACTTGACTATCTTTCATGCTGACAATTTGCGCTTCGCATGTTCCGTCTTTGTAGCCATCGGCTGAAACATGGAACTGGTAGGCGCCGTCGGGAAGCTCGGATGTCGCAAAGCGTCCATCTTTGCCGGTCGCGAGCGGGTTGAGCTCGGCGTGGTTGGCGAACGAGACGATCGCGCTACCGATACCTTCTTGCTTTCCTTGCTCATGAACAAGGCCGAGCACCTTGCCGTGCACGACGATCGGCGCGGCGACGATCTTCTCGGAGATCTTGGTCCGGATGACCGGCGGTCGGTTTTGCGTGTCGATCGCCCAGCCCGCGCCAATGTGGAACGTCCACGGTGCGACGGGCGCGAGCTCCTCGATGAAGCTCGCCGTACCCGTGAGGCCGACATCGAGCGCGGCCAAGAGCGAGAAGCCCGGCTTCCAAGGAGCGAAACGGCCGCCAATGGTCAGTGTGCTCGGTATCACCGACACGTTGGCAAGGCAGTTGTCCTTGCTCGCGTTGGTTGCTTTGCACGCGTAGTTCTGACGATTGGTGGGGATGCCCATCTGGTATTCGATAAACGGGCGGACCTTCTCGTTTGAAGCGAAGAACTCGCCACCGAACGCGATTTGGAACTGGTCAACGCGGTTGATCTTCAAGCCGTAGCGCTCGATGCGTGTAACCGGCGCGCCGCGACCACCTTGGGCGATCGGCTTCTCAATGTCGTTGAGAACCTCGGCCGAATTGTCGAGGAAGTAGGTCATGTTGAGCGAAAATCGAAGCGGCGTCTTCGCCTGCGTTCCGCGCAAGTCCGCGCTCGCAAGCCCCGAAAAGCGCGCGCTCGTCGCGCCACCCACAAGGCCGACGCTGCCCGAACCGTTTACGAGCAGCATCTCGAGCGAGCCACCAAGACGAACAACGTCGCCCACGGGCGCAGCGTACTTTGCGCCTAACGTCGAATCTCCGAGGACCTGAAGGAGTCCAGGGCGATTGCCGTCGTGCGAGTTTGCATAGGCACTCGTCGACAACCAAGTTTCAAGGCCGCCATTGCCAAGCTTGGCTACCGTCATACCCAACGTGAGCGACGCGCCCATGTGGCCACTTGCACCCGTCACAATTTTTCCGGTGCCGCGTGGGTTTGCACATGGGAACTCCGGAGTGCAGAGAAACCCGGCCGAAAACCACTCGGTGGAAAAGCCAAGCCGAAACTGGCCCGGCACGCCAACCGTCGCATGTTGCAAACGGAGCAAGCCGGTCGAGCCGGTAAGCGTGTTGGTCTCGCCGAGGTCACGATCGCGATCGCGCCACTCGCGTTCAACCTCAGGGTCGTCACCCGAGACTTCTTTCGGTGCATCCGCTGCGGGTGTCGCTGCAGCAGCTTCTCCGGTCCCCGCCGCGGCGGGTAGAGAGGCACCAACATTGGGCGACACCGCCGGAGCTGGCGCCGGCGTGGTGACCGGTGCGACTGGCGCAACGGGGGCTGGTGCAGCGGGTTGCGCCAGGGCGACGTGAGAGCCACCGAGCGCGAAGATCGCGAGTCCAGCGAAGGCGACTGCTGAGGCGCTGCGGGCTGATGAGCCTACGATCGAATGCGCGATGAAATGACGCATGGTTTCTCCGAGGAATGAAGGCCGGCGTGGCCGCCCCCGCACATAGAGGCGCGGGGGCCATACCGCCAAAGGTGCGACTCCCTCCTAGCACCGGATGTGGGTTCTCCAAAGCGATACGTGCGAGTAACGCGACTGGCCATTCGCTACTTTGCGCCTATAAACGCTTAGATGAGTGCCAAGGGTCGGGTTCTGGTCGTCGACGACGAGGCGAATGCACGCGCCGCTCTTTCCGAGATTTTGCGGGAAGAAGGCTATCAAACAGAGACGGCGGCGGACGGTTTTAAGGCGCTTGGAAAGCTCGAAGAATTCGCGCCAGACGTCGTCCTGACCGACTTGAAGATGCCAGGTCTCGATGGCCTCTCTTTTATGGACAAGGCCCGAGCAGCCACTCCCGGGGCCGCTTTCGTCGTGATGACTGCTTTCGGGACGATTTCGAGCGCAGTTGATGCCGTAAAGCGCGGTGCAGACGACTACCTCACGAAGCCACTCAATCCCGACGAGCTCACGGTCGTCGTAGCGCGCGCCATGGCGAAAGCGCGGCTCATGCAGGAAACGCAGCGTCTACGCGAGCGCCTCCGAGAACGTAACGCTTTCAGTCACATTATCAGCGCCGATCCAAAGATGCAGGAGGTGCTCGATCTTGTGGCGCAAGTGGGCCCAACCCGCGCGAGCGTGCTCATCACAGGCGAGAGCGGAACTGGCAAGGAGCTCATCGCCGAAGCTATCCATCTCGCGTCGCCTCGCGCCAAAATATCGCTAGTTCGGTTACATTGCGCCGCCCTCGCGGAATCCCTCCTCGAGAGCGAACTCTTCGGGCACGAACGCGGGGCGTTCACGGGCGCGCTCGCGCGTCGTGAAGGGCGTTTCAAAGCGGCTGACGGAGGAACGCTCTTTCTCGACGAAGTCAGCGAAATACCGCAAGGAACGCAGGTCAAACTGCTTCGTTTCTTGCAAGAGCGATCGTTTGAACGCGTAGGCGGCAATGACACCCAGAAGGTGGACGTGCGCATCATCGCAGCGACAAACCGCGACCTTGCCTCCGAGATTCAGAAGGGAGCCTTTCGCGAAGATCTGTATTACCGGCTCAACGTCGTTGCCGTCGAACTGCCTCCACTGCGCGAGCGAAGAGGAGACATCGGCCCCCTCGCTGCGTTCTTTCTTAAGAGATACGCCGTTGAAAATGGTCGAACGATTGATCAATTTTCAGACGAAGCCCTCGACCGCTTGTTTCGGTACCGATGGCCCGGCAACGTGCGCGAACTCGAGAACGTCGTCGAACGTGCCGTTGTGCTTTGCGACGCAGCCCGCATCGAGGTTCGCCACCTCCCGGCAACGCTGGCGCCTGAGCAATCGCAGATCGCCGCAACCCCACAAATCCCTGGTGCAACGCTCGCCGAGCTCGAGCGCTTTGCAATCATGCGCACTCTCGAGGCTTGCAGCGGATCAACGTCGAAAGCCGCGATGGTGCTCGGCATCTCGTCGCGCAAGATTCAGTACAAGTTGCACGAGTACGTGAGCGAGGGTCGCTCGTAGGTAACGGGCAAGTTTGTTCACGACCGGTTCGATGCGATAATCGAGCATGATGAGCGCTGCCGTCGCCGTGAGTGATCTTCGAAAGACGTACAGCAAACCATTTTCCGGCAAGGTCGTTGAAGCGGTAGGCGGCGTTTCGTTCCACGTCGACGAGGGTGAGTCCTTCGCATTCCTGGGCCCCAACGGCGCGGGCAAGACGACGACCATCAAAATGCTCACCGGCTTGATCCGCCCCACCAGCGGTACCGCCAAGTTGCTGGGCAACCTTATCCCCTCCCCGCAAACGATGCGTGACGTCGGGTTCTTGCCAGAAAACCCTTACGTCTACCCCTATCTGACGCCCCGCGAATTCGTAACCATGTGCGCTCACTTAAGCGGGGTTCCGCGCGGCGAGGTAGACCTACGTGTCACAAAAACGATCGCGCGCGTGGGCATGGCCGACGCAATCGATCGCGAAGTGCACAAGCTCTCCAAAGGCATGACCCAACGCATCGGCCTTGCCGCAGCGCTGGTTCACGAACCGAAGCTGCTTATCCTCGACGAACCGATGAGTGGGCTCGATCCTGTCGGCCGCAAAGATGTGCGCGACTTGATTCTCGAAGAGAAACGCCTTGGCCGCACCGTCTTCTTCTCGACGCACGTGCTTGCTGACGTCGAAATGCTCTGCGACCGCGTGTGCATCTTGCGCAAGGGTAAGGTCGCCGTTGAAGGCAAGCTGAGCGAACTCCTCCGAGATGACACACGCCGCGTCGAGGTCGTTCTCGAGAATGCATCGGTCAACTTAATTGACTCTATGAGAGCGGTCGGCCTTGCTCCGCGTGACATTGTCAATGGTGTCGTCGTTGAAGTGGCAGGCGATGCGCTCACGCGAGCGGTGTGCGAGAAAGCGTGGGCGGCTGGGGCAAGCGTGCGGGGCATTTCGCAAAAACGCGAAACGCTGGAAGACCTATTTGTCCGTGAAGCGCTGTAACTGACGATAAAACAACAGCAATTCGGCGAGACTTGCGCACAGGTGGCTCACGCGTCAGGGTCCGCGCGCCTTGCAGCGGACCGCATTCGCCACCTTCCTTACGCTCGCGCTCGCTGACAAAATTTGCCGCGCCGAAGAGTCGCACGTGCGCTTGATCTACGAGCGAGAACCGGGTGCTGAAATATGCCAAAAGGAGCTCGATTTTCGATCGCAGCTGACCGCCAAGCTCGGATATGACGCCATCACAACCGAGGAAGGGACGCGGGTGCTCCGCGTCGTGCTCGCCAAGAGAGGACTTGGATTTCGCGGGACGCTCGAGTTGAGTGACGCCGCGCGCAAGGTGCTTGGTTCGCGCTCGATAGCGTCCAAGGGAACCGACTGCCACGAGTTGCTTTCGGCACTTGTCGTTGCCGCGGCGATTAGTATTGATCCTTCAAGCATCGCGCGCGCGCCCGAGCCGCTGGCCGCGCCCAAAGCCACACCAGTACCTGCGCCGCCGCACGCGGCTAGCGCACCGACGGGGAAGACGCGTTCTGTCATCGATCCTGGAAGTCGTTACCTTTCGGTTGATGCAGCCATCCTTCTCGCGCTCGGCACCGAGCCCGGACCAACAGCAGGTGGGACGGTCGGGCTCGGCTTCGGAAGTCGTCCGTGGTCCGCAAAGGCGGAGGTCCGATTCGACGCCTCAGCGTCAACAACGACCACCGCGATCGCCGCCCCCTTTTTTCCGACTTTTTCTGCGGTTTCTGGGTCACTTTTCGGCGGAGCGGTCGTGCCGTGCTACCAAATTGCCCTCCTTCGCGGATGCGCAACTCTCCTTCTTGGTGGTTTATCGGTGACCGGCGGATCGACAATTTCCTTGACGAGTACGGCGCGCTTCTTCGCGGCCGCAGGTCCGCGTTTTGAGGTCGCCTTGCCAATCGGCGGCGTTGCCGGTCTGTTCTTTCGCGCTGAGTTACTCGCGAACTTCACGCGCACCGAAGCGTTCGTTGATGGCGTGTCGATGTGGCGCGTTCCACCGGTCTCGGGATCACTTGGCTTCGGGGGCGAACTGCACCTCCCCTTGAAAGGTGCAACGCCGTGACGCAACTGGCGATGCCCCACCCGATGCCGATGCAGGCGGGAGCCAAGAGCCTCAGCTTCGAAGAGGTTTACAGCGAGACATTTGGGTACGTGTTTCACGCACTAAGGCGGCTCGGAGTGCAAGCACGCGACCTCGAAGATGTTGTGCACGACGTCTTCGTCGCAGCACATCGTCACTTTTCAAGTTACGATTCTACGCGCCCGATCAAGCCCTGGCTCTTTGGCTTCGCCTATAGGACGGCGTCTGATTACAGGCAGCTAGCGCGTCATCGACAAGTTCCGCAGCCCGAGGGATTCGACGTTGTCGATGTGGGCAACCTACCTGACGAACAGCTCGCTCAGAAGCAAGCGCAAGAACGCTTTGCGAAGGCGCTCGACGCGCTCGACCTCGACCGGCGCGCCGTTTTCGTCATGCATGACATAAACGGCCATTCAATGCCCGAGGTCGCAGACGCGCTCGGCGTCCCGCTCAACACTGGCTACTCACGGCTGCGCCTCGCGCGACGTGATCTCGAAGCCGCGCTCCGCGATAGCGAGCCGAGAATGGAGCGAGCGCATGTCCACAGATGAGCAGCTTCCCCCCTTGAGTAGCGCACTTGCCAACATGATCGCGATCGATCGCGAGGACCATGCCTTGCCAGCGGGCGCTCGCGAACGCGTGGGCTACCGCCTCGCCGCGACGATTGGCATCGGCACGACGGTCGCCCTCACGACCAAAGCCGCAACGGCCAGCGCAATCACAAAGACCGCTGCCGCGACCACAGCCACCGCAGCGAGCGCCAAGCTGGTCGTCGGCGTCGCGCTCGTCGCTTTCGCTGCAGGCACCGGAACGGGAGCCGCGATTCACGCCGGTGTGTCCCGACCCGAAGCGGTTGCACCTGTAGCACCCGCTTCACTACCCGCCGCGTCGGCGGCCGCAATAAACACCACGGCCCAGCCAACCGCTACCGAGTCGTCGATCGCCCCAGAGTCCAGCGCGTCCGCACACGTCGTGGCCCCGCCTGCATCGATCGCGAGCGCACCTTCGCGCGACGCTGACCTCGCGGAGGAGCGCGCGATGATCGACCGTGCACGACGCGACATCGCAAAAGGCAACTCTTCTGGCGCACTTTCAACACTAAGCGAACACGCGCGCGCATTTCCGCGGGGCCGTATGGGGGAGGAGCGTGAAGCGCTTACGGTCATCGCACTTGCGAGGGGTGGGCAGCTCGAAGCCGCCAAAGCGAGAGCGCGGCGGTTCAAGGCGACGTTTCCGAAGAGCGTATTGATGCCGGCGGTGTTGGGAGCAACGGGACTCGAGGAAAAATAGTCGCGAGCACGTGAAAGAGCCGGCCTTGCCCAAAACGCTTGGAGAACACCCGCAGCGCGCAAACGAGAAATCATGAAGACGTCCCCCATCGTTTCCCTCTGCTTTGCAATCGCAACGAGCGCGTTCATTGCATGCGATGATCCCATCTACTTTGGAGTCCAACCCGTCACGGGGCAGGACGGTCCAGCTATTTCGAACCCGAAGCTTCGCGTCTTCCAAACCAAGACGGCCTTCAACGGTGATCTGCGATCCGCCGGCAAATCCAGCGACGGACTCAGCAGCGCCGACGCACTCTGCCAACTGAGTGCAAACTCCGTCAGCCTTGGCGGAACCTTTCGCGCGTACATCGGCACAAAGACCGTCAATGCGATTGACCGTGTCTCCGTGGCTGGTCCTTGGACGACACTTAAGACCTCCTTTGGCGCAAGCGTCATCGGCGATGCAAAGGGCTTCGGGCTCGCCATCAAGAATCTCACGACGGAGACGGGCGACGCGACCGTCAACGCTTTTTGGTCAGGTGCAGGCCTCGGTGGCCTGAGTTCAGCAGCAGACTGCGACGCGTGGACGAACGCCGGTACTGGTGTCGACGGCCACTACGGTACGTCGACTTCGGGCTTTACAGGCGACATGACCGACCAAAGCTGCTCGTGGGACGCAGGGCTGCTTTGTTTTGAGATCAATTGAAGTTACAAATAGGGGAATCAAAACACACCGGAGTAACCCAACGTCGCGCCAGTCCCACCTGCGCCACTCGGCAGCACGTACCACTGGCCAATCGCGGCCGGCCGCTTGCGCATCTCTGCCCGCTCAGGCACGTAGTTGATCTGCGCTTCGATGATACCGATGACCGCCGTGACTGCGAACGCACCCGCAAGCGACAGGTTAATGATACGCGTCGAGCTTGCGCGATCGGACCACTGCTGCGCGCGAAAGTCGCGATCGGGGCCGGGAATCGCGTACTCGGTGTTGCGCTCAGACAGTTGCCAGAAATAGAGTGGGACCGTGATCGCGGTACCGACGACGAGTGCGGATTCAGTCGCGAGAAACGCCCACCCGAGAGACGATTTCCCGTTTTGAAATTGGCCCACCCCGAATGGAACCGCGGCGATCCAGCGCGAGCTCCGCTTGACGACACGCTCTTGTGTTGCGAGAAACTCAAGACGCGCGATTCGTTCACGTTCTTTACGTTTGGCTTCTTCGACGCGGCGAATCTTGTCTTTCTCTTCTTGAATCTGCTTCGCCCTTACCGCGAGCAGTCGATCGCGCAGCAGCGTGCGCTGATCGATGAAAAAGTTGATCACGGGCGAAGGAAACAGAAGCGGATCGGCTTCATATTCAGGCCTCTCGAGCAGTAGTCGCTCGATGACGCGCGCGGCTTCCTCGCGCTCGCCTTTCGCGAAGTGCGACGCACTAAGCAACATGCGGGCCTCGGCGATGTACGACGAGCTCTTGAGGGGTTGCTTCGCCGTTGGATCGAGGAGCGTGCGCAGCCGTGCGATGGCTTCGTCGTATTTCTTTCCGATGTAAGATGCCTTCGCCTTCTCAACGTCACCTTGCTCGTCGGCGCGTGCGGCGCCAGCGACGAGCACCGTCATGCAAGCGGCGTTTGCGGTGAAGGCATCGCGAAACCTCATTCCGTTCCAAAGCTTACGCTCCTTTCCTCACCGGCGGCCAGCCGAACAGAGCGCGTCACGCCAGTACCAACACTTCGAACGGTGACGTCCTGGAACTTGCCGGTCATAGGAACGCGGGTGCGCGACCCCACCGAAATCGAAATGAGTGGGTGCTCACGGATGTCATACGTTGCTGACTTGTCCCCTGTGACGATCAGGTAGGCGGCCTTTACGCTCAGCACCACGTCGATCGGATCAGAACGATCGCCCTCAGGGATGATTCTCGTCCACGGCTCGCAAAGGTCCAAAAGACAGGTGAACGCGATTCGATGCGACCGACCATCGATCGGCACCCTACGTAGACCCGAAACTACACCAAGGTCGGCACCGTCTAGGAACAGCGAAGCGCCAGCGTTCGGTTGAACACTTCGAATTTCAAGTGTGCGCTGCACGTTTGCAAGCACCAGCGGGGCGCTCACGGCTGGCGCAACGGACGGCACCGTCGCGATCGGTCGAAGCGCCGAAGGCACTCCCGCTTCGGCCGAGGGCGCCTCCGCAACGCCCGACTGCAGATCGCCGGTTTCGTTCACACCGATGGCGGGAGCACTCGGCGCGATCGCAGGCACAGCGCTCGGAAGGACCTTGATGACGCCTTGCGTGCTCGCGCGAGCCAGCCACGACTTTCGAATCGCGCGGTTGCCAGCAAAACTGATCGACGCGCACGCGGCTCCGCAAAGAAGCGCGTAAGAAGCTTGACGAACCAACTTGGAACGCTTCGTGATCGCATTGACCCGCGCAAGCGACCTCATGAGCTCGCGATCGTCCGGCGCATAGGCGATCGCACGGTTGTAATCGGCGGCGGCGCGCATCACGTCGCCAGCCTTCCGCGCATCACCCGCCTTCGCAGAAAGAACGGAGATCAACCGCTTCTTGTGCGCACTGGCGTATTCGATCGAGTTCTTGAGAAACCGTTCGAGTTCCGATCGCGGCTCTGTCACCCCGAGATGGTCGAGCTCGGTGGCGATGGCCTGCTCCATCTCCGCACAACTTTCGTATCGGTCGTTCGGATCGCGCTGCAACGCGCGCTCAAGAATCGCGGCCCACATGCGGCCAATCGGGGGCTGCTCATCATCGGGCTTCGGAAACGAACACTCAAGGACGCGCCGCAGAACCTGAGCGGGGTTGGCACCCTCAAACGGAAGATGACCGACCATCGCCTCGTAGAGGAGGACGCCCACGGCAAAGATGTCGGCTCGTGCGGTAACCTCTCCGCCTTCGATTTGCTCCGGCGCCATGTGAGCAGGGCTACCGAGAACTTGCCCAGTTGACGTGACGCCCTGAACGTCAAGTACCTTGGCGATCCCGAAGTCGGTCAGCTTGATCAAACCGCGCTTCCGTTCCGGGCCATCACAGTCAATGAGCACATTCTCCGGCTTCACATCGCGGTGGACGATGCCCATGCCATGGGCGTGAGCAAGCGCATGCAGAATTTCGAGCCCGATCGCCGCCGCTACCTCGGGTGGCAACGCCCCATGCTCGCGAAGGAGGCTGCGAAGGTTCCGTCCCTTGACGAGTTCAACGACGA
>JAHFDY010000118.1 GCA_023248735.1 Myxococcales bacterium | reverse complement strand
CAACGTGCGAAACCGCGATCGTGACGGTCTTCGTCTCATCGCGAACCGTCCCGCCTTTTGCAATGTCGGCGTAGCTGATCGCTTTGGCGAGACCCTTCTTCGACTGCACCTTAACAAGCGCGGCCGTCGTCGTCGTCTTGCCGTGATCGATGTGACCGATCGTTCCCACGTTCACGTGCGGCTTGGATCGTACGAACTTCTCTTTGCCCATGACTCAGTTCTCCAAATTGACAATCAAGCTTGTTGACGACGAGACGGCTAACATCCTTGAGCCGCCTTTGACCCGGCGGCTAGCCGCCCTTAACCTTTGCGACCACCTGCTCTTGCACGGCTGCCGGAACAGCCGCGTAGTGGGCGAAGTGGAGAGATGATGTTGCGCGGCCTTGGGTCATCGAACGGAGGTCGGTGACGTAGCCGAACATTGTTGCGAGCGGAACCTCAGAATCGATAACTTGCGCATTTCCTCGCTGGCTCATGCCTAGAATCCGGCCTCGCCTTGAGTTGAGATCGCCGATGACGTCCCCCATGTACTGCTCCGGAACGACGACTTCGTTCTTCATGATGGGCTCGAGCAGAACGAGGCCAGCACGCTTCGCGCCGTCCTGAAAACACAACGACGCTGCAATTTCGAAGGCTTGCGCGCTTGAATCGACGTCGTGGTAGCTGCCGTCGTAGAGCCTGCATTTCATGTCGGAGAGGGGGAAACCTGCAAGGACGCCCCGGCCCATGGCTTCGCGAACGCCCTTTTCGATGGCAGGAACGAACTCGCGCGGGATCGTGCCACCCACGATGTCGTTGACGAACTCGAAGCCCTTGCCCGTTTCTCCGGGCTCGATTTCCATGAGAACGTGGCCGTACTGGCCTCGGCCGCCCGACTGTTTGGCGTATTTGTACTCGCAAGCCACCTTTTTCGTGATCGCTTCGCGGTAGCTGACCTCGGGCTTGCCGATGTTGACCTCAACCTTGAATTCGCGTTTCAAGCGGTCGGCGATGATCTCGAGGTGAAGCTCGCCCATACCACTGATGATGGTCTGGCCAGAATCTTCGTCGGTGTGGATGCGGAATGACGGGTCTTCGGCGGCAAGCTTGGAGAGCCCCACACCGAGTTTTTCGACGTCGACCTTTGTGCGCGGCTCGACCGCAATCGAGATGACCGGCTCGGGGAACTCCATCTTCTCGAGCAAGATGGGATGCTTCTCGTCGCAGAGCGTGTCGCCCGTGCGGGTGTCCCTGAGACCGACCGCCGCGTAAATGTTACCTGAATCGGCTTCGGTGAGTTCCTCGCGCTTGTTGGCGTGCATGCGCAGGATCCGGCCGATGCGTTCGCGCTTGTTGCGACTGCTGTTCAGCACCATCGTGCCGCTACCGATTTTGCCGGAGTAAACACGGAAAAAAGTGAGATTACCGTGCGGATCGTTGATGATCTTGAATGCGAGCGCCGCGAAAGGCTCGTCGTCCGAAGCCTTGCGAGGGATCGGAGGTGCATCCGGCTTGTTTGGGTTAATGCCTTCGACCGCGGGCACGTCAACGGGGGAAGGAAGGTAGTTGACGACCGCATCGATCATCATCTGGACACCCTTGTTCTTGAACGCGGAGCCGCAAATGACGGGAACGATTTTGAAACTTGTTGTCCCAGCACGAAGCGCGCGGTGAATCATCGGCGCGGTGACCGCTTCAGGGCGTCCGTCAAGATAGAGCGCCATGATCTCGTCGTCGACGTCGGCGCACGATTCGATGAGCTTGTCGCGCCACTCGACGCAGGTCGATTTGTAACTATCTGGGATCTCAATCCACTCGAACTTTTCGCCCTTCGACTCTTCGTCAAAGAGGGCTGCCTTCATGCTGATGAGGTCAATGATCCCGCGGTGCTGATCCTCTTCGCCGAGCGGCCACTGAATGGGCACGGCATTGGCGGCGAGCCGCTCCTTCATGCTGTTCACGCACATGAGAAAATCGGCGCCGACCTTGTCCATCTTGTTCATGAACGCGATCCGCGGGACTCGGTATTTGTCCGCCTGTCGCCAGACCGTTTCGCTTTGGGGCTCGACGCCGTTGCCGCCGTCGAACACCGCGACAGCACCGTCGAGAACGCGGAGGCTGCGCTCGACTTCGATCGTGAAGTCAACGTGCCCGGGCGTATCGATGATGTTGATGCGATGGCCAATGCCGCCAAAGGGACCGTCAATCGGCTTCCAAAAACAGTTGGTCGCAGCCGACGTAATCGTGATTCCGCGCTCCTGCTCCTGAACCATGTAGTCCATCGTGGCGGCGCCCTCGTGCACCTCACCGATTTTGTAGTTCACGCCCGTGTAGTAAAGAACGCGCTCCGTCGTCGTCGTCTTACCGGCGTCGATATGGGCCATAATCCCAATATTGCGGGTTCTTTCGAGCGAGTAGTCGCGGGGCACGGGAGCGGTTCTTTCAGTCGGGAGGTAGGAGTTTGGAGCGTCAAACGCAAGAAACCCTCCCCGGCCTCAACTCTTTCACCTTTTGAAAGAGTGCCCCGTTCGCGAACGAACATGCGGGGCGGTTCCGGAGAGGGTGTCGGGGTACGGCCTGAGAGAGCGCAAGCGCCTCTTCGATGTGCACGTAACCCGATCCTTATGTCTGATTGATCATCGCGTAATTAGAGTCCTTTTGAGAGGGGGGCATTTCGAGAGGGGTCCTTCGCTTCGCTCAGGATGACCGCTCACCAACGATAATGAGCGAAGGCCTTGTTCGCCTCGGCCATCTTGTGCGTGTCGTCGCGCTTCTTAACGGAGTTGCCGCGTCCGTTTGCGGCCTCCAGAAATTCGGCCGCGAGGCGCTCGCGCATCGTCTTTTCGCTGCGATCGCGCGAGTAAGTCACGAGCCAGCGCATGCCGAGCGTTACGCGGCGCTCTGGGCGGACTTCGACGGGAACCTGGTAGGTCGCACCGCCGACTCGGCGGCTCTTGACTTCGAGCTTCGGCTTGACGTTGTCGAGTGCCTTCTTGAAGACCTCGATGGGATCTTCCTTGAAGCGGTCGCGAATGAGATCGAGCGCACCGTACAGGATGCCTTCCGCCGTCGACTTCTTGCCGCCAAGCATGAGCGTGTTGATGAATTGAGAAACACGCACGTCCTTGAACTTTGGATCGGGCATACGAATGCGTTTTACGGCTTCACGACGACGAGGCATTGCGGAGACTCCTTCAAATACTCAGTAGCGATCAGCTCTTGGGCTTCTTGACGCCGTACTTCGAGCGCTTGCGATTGCGGTTGATCTTGTTCGTCGAAGACGGACCGATCGCACCGTTCGCGTCGAGGGTGCCACGCACAACGTGGTAGCGAACACCCGGGAGGTCCTTAACGCGGCCGCCGCGAATGAGCACAACGCTGTGCTCTTGAAGGTTGTGGCCTTCGCCTGGAATGTACGAGGTCACTTCCATGCCGTTCGTCAAGCGAACGCGGCAGACCTTACGCAGAGCCGAATTCGGCTTCTTTGGCGTCGTCGTGTAAACGCGAACGCAAACGCCTCGTTTTTGCGGGCAGCTCTTGAGGGCCGGCGAGGCCGTTTTTACACGGGGCGCCTGGCGACCGGCGCGAATCAGTTGATTGATGGTTGGCATGTGTTTTGGGCCACTCGTGAGTTTGTCCGAGCTAGTGCGGTTAAGACACCAATCCCGGGGTACCCTTTCGGGAGGCCGCGGAAGATACTCGTGGGGGGAAAGATGTCAAGCGTGAAGCGTGGGCCTCGCGCTAGTTGCGGCCCTGCAGAATCGCGCTCGCGATGAGGCCGCTTCCAGCGAACATGCCGAGGATGATGCCAAGCGTCCCGGGCGCGGCGGACGCACAAGCAGCAGCACCGACGAGCACTGCGAACCCCCCATAGGCGGCCGAGGGGTAGCGACTACTCAGGATTCCCGCGAGCAACGCGGCGCATAAGACCAAACCAATCATTAGCCATGGCATGGGACAACTCTACGCCCGCGCAATCAACTCGATGCACTTGAAACCGAAAACGTCTATGGCAGGCGCGTGGCCCTTCCCGCACCCATCGACGAATCACCCGACGAGGTGCGTACGCTCCTGGCGCCATTGCGGCACGACTTCTCGGTTGCGGTCTACAGCTGCGAGAACGCGTTCGCCGTCGGCGCGATCATTCGGGTGGCCCACAGCTTCCTGGCACGCGAGATTATCGTCATTGGTAACGCGCCTTATTACGAAAAGGCGAGCATGGGGATGCAGAAGTACGAATCGATCGTCAAGTTAGCTGACGAAAATGCGTTCTTTGCGCACGTTGGGGAGCGCCCTGTGTGGGCCTTCGAGAAAGAACGCGCGCGCCAAGCGGTCTATGATGTTGACCAATTTCCAAAGGACGTCGTGTTGCTCTTTGGGAGCGAGCGGTTTGGTCTTCCGAGTCACGTACTTGATCGCGCCGATCAAATCGTGGCGATCCCGATGTACGGGATCAACAATTCGCTCCCGGTAGCGATCGCGGCAGGGATCGCGATGAACGAGTGGGCGCGACGCAAGCATCGTCCGCAGTCGGCAACGTGAGCGTTCGACTTGCGCCTGTGTAACCCACCCGATCGCCGAAGGTACCGAAGGAGCGTGGATGTCCTACCTCCGTATCGCAAGATTGCGTAGCTCCGCACACATGCGAGCACGCGTTTCTGCTTCGAAATCGAACACGGATGAGTTCGTAACTCGTGTTGTTGCTTTCTCAGCAGAAAGTTATCGCGTCGCTGCTCAAGTGAGACGCAGCGGAGTCGTTCTCGAGAAGGTGGCCGCAAGAAGCGGCTCTTCCTTGGGAGACACGAATGAACCGCCTGACCTTTGGCATTCTCACCACAGCAGTGGCCGTTACGAGTTCGAGAGCGGACGCCTACGTGTTGAAGAAAACCACGAACGGCGAGCTCGTGCGTTGGTCCGAAACGAAGATTGCGCTGGCCGTGGATTCAAGCGTGACGCACGCAGACGCCAACGCTGCAGACGCTGTTCGAGCAGGCGCGGACCATTGGAATCAGAAGGCAACTGGAGCGCCTTACGTCAATGTGACTGACTCGACCAAATCGCTCGAGCCTGGTTACGACCACGTCAATTCGGTTCTCTTTCGCGAGTCATTCGCGCCGGCGGGCAAGGCGATTGCCGTAACGGTGCTCACCTACGATGACAAGTCGGGCGAGATTGTCGATGCCGACATTGTGATCAGCGGCAAGTACGAATACAACACGTCCGAGCAGATCGAAGCCGGGCGTTACGATCTTCGGCACGTCGTCGCGCACGAGCTTGGACACAGCCTTGGCCTCGGAGATGAAGCCGCGCTCGAGGACGCACTCATGTTTGGCTACACGAAGAGTGGCGACGTATCGCGCCGCGAGCCGAGCGAGGATGACATCGAGGGCGTTACCGCCATCTACGCGAATCAGCCCGGGGCCTCGGCGAGCGGCGGCTGCAACGCAGCGATGGGATCGCGCGGCGCAACCGGGCCCTATGCGTTAGGTCTTCTGTTTGGTGTCGTGTTTTACGGCGTCGCGCGGCGCAAGAATCGCTTCCTCGCAGCAACGCCGCTTGCGATCGCCGCCTTCACCGGCTTTGCCGCACAAGCCGCACCTGAACCTTCGACGGACGTGAGGTCTGCTCATTATGTAACGGCCGAAGTAACGAAATCAGAATCGTCCTGGCAAGGCGGCATGCTGCGCACGCGTATCGTGCTCGCGCCAAAGGGCTGCGCTGCAGACTGCCCAAGCGAGATCGTGGAAGAAATCTGGGGCGGCCACAAGGACGGCTTCATTCAAGAAATCGCGGGCGAACAAGTCCCCGAGCAAGGCGAGAGCGTGAAGCTCTCGATGAGCGCAGGCAAGCTGTCGCGGGTCCTCAGTTCGCCACACTTCACGGCGCGGTTTGCACATCGGAAGTAGCGGACTCAACGCTACGGCGCACCGGCGGCTTGACCAATGGGCTCTGACGCCTATGGTTGCGGCACATGAAGCCCTTGTTCTTCGCGTGCGCCGTCGCACTTACGGCTTGTATCGCTGCGTGCGGATCGACCCCTGATCCACTCGTCCACGATCCTGACGGCGGGACTTCACAAATTGGCAACCCGGATGGCGGTCAGCTGCCGCTCGATGCGGCGACCCCTGATGGCAGCGTCGACGCGGGCCCCAACACTTGCACTCCAAATGCGTACGTCGAAACGCTTCCAACGAACACGGCCAGTATCAGCGACCTCGTGAGCGGATACTCGTCTTCGAAGGCGCAGGACTTCTTGCTCAACGCGCTCTCGCGCAGGTATGCGCAAGGCAAATCGAATGTTGACAAGGGCCTCGCTTACACCAAATTAGGCAATTGCATTGACCTTTTCCTCCGCGACAAGAGCTCGGCGAAGGCGGTCATCTCGCAGATCTCAACCGTCGTTCACGAGTGCGGTCACGTGGCCGACATCGCCGCAAGTTCAGGGAGCGGCAACACCTACATCATTCGCGACGACTTGAAGTTCTCTTGCACGAAGGGTGACACGACAACGCGCGGCGGCGTGACCTTCGCCAGGAGTCGGCTCACGGGCGATGCCTACGCTGCATCGAGGCCCGCCTGCGCAGGCAGCTTTAAGAGCGGCTGCGATTTTTACGCTGACGTCTACTTGGACGGGAACCCTGACGACACGAAGTTCGATAGCGGCGATCAAGGGTTCAACATGTTGCTCGAAGAGGCCGTGCAGTACATCAATTCGATCGCCACTGGTTACGCTTTTGAAGACCAGATGAAGGGCTCCTCTGTCAGCGATCGCGACGGCATCCTTACCTTCATGTGGTACGTCGAGCGGTATCTCAAGATGGCGCGAGAGAAGTATCCTGACGCCTACAAGCTCTTGTCCCAGGATGCTTGCTGGCGTCATGGGATTCTCACCGTTTGGGGGCGCGCCGAGCTCTATGTCGACAAGACAAAGAACTCGACATCGCTCGGAATCGACGACGAAGCCATCGAGAAATTGATGAAGGTTCCGGAATTGGTCAATGAAATTGACTTGCTGCGGAAGTTGGATTGCACGCCGTAGCGCACAAGCGGTCGAGTCCTGGCGTCCTTACCGAATTCTGGCGGCTATTCTTTGAGGGCCTCTGCGCCGCCAATGATCTCCATCAGCTCTTTGGTAATCGCCGCTTGCCGTGCGCGGTTGTAGATGAGCGTCAGGCGACCAATCATGTCTTTCGCGTTGCGTGTGGCAGCATCCATCGCGGTCATGCGTGCACCGTACTCGCTCGCTTGGCTCTCGAGGAGCGCTCGGAAAATGCTGACCTCGATGTACATTGGAACAAGGCGCTCCAGAAGCCCTGCTTCGTTCGGTTCGAAGTCGTAGTCGGCAGGCGCAACACCCTCCTCCGCGACGACGAGCGGAAGAAGGCGCTCACTTGTGATCTTCTGCGTAATGGCGCTCTTGAATTCGTTGTAGATGAGCACGATCGCGTCGTACTCCGCAGAGCGAAAACGGGGCACGATCCAGTCGGACACTTGGCGCGACTTTGATAGATCCAGACCGTCATAGATGCGCGTGAAATCGTGGTCGATTTCAACGCCACGACGAGTCAGAAACTCGCGCGACTTCTTGCCAATGGTCACAAAGTGCGCTTCGACGCCGTTGTCTTTCGCTTCTCGCGCCGACCGCAGGGCCGCCTTATTAACGTTCGTGTTGAAGGCGCCGCACAAGCCGCGGTCGCTGGAGAGCACCACATAGAGCACCTTCTTTTCGGGCCTGCGCGCGAGGAGAGGGTGCGCCGGAACGTCATCGTTTGGATTCGGATCGTTCGAATGAGCGACTGCCGCGACAGCGTTCAGCACCTCGCTCGTCTTTACGGCGTAGGGTCTAAGCGCAACGATGCGTTGTTGAGCACGCGTCAGGCGAGCGCCCGCGACCATCTTCATGGCGCGCGTGATCTTCTGCGTTGCCTTCGTGCTCGTGATGCGTTTGCGGATCGACTTGAGCGACGGCATGACTAATTCTTCTTCGCTTCGCCCTTGCCGAAGGCAACGGCAAATTCGTCCAGGGCCTTCTTGAGGGTTTCTTCAAGATCCTTGTCGAGTTGTTTCTTCTCGCGAATGCCCGAGAGAATCTGCGGATACTTCGACTCGATGAAGGCCTGCAGGCCCTGCTCGTAGGCTCCAAGCTGCTTGGTCTCGAACGCGTCGACGAAGCCTTTGACGGCGGCGTAAATAATGATGACCTGCTTCTCGACGGGCTGCGGAACGTACTGCCCCTGCTTCAACACTTCGACAAGACGAACGCCTCGATCGAGCATGTCGCGCGTCACCTTGTCGAGGTCGGAAGCGAACTGCGAGAACGCCGCCTTCTCGCGGTACTGCGCGAGGTCGAGCTTGAGCGTGCCTGCGACCGACTTCATCGCCTTGATTTGAGCGTTGCCGCCGACGCGGCTGACGGAGATGCCGACGTTGATCGCCGGACGGACGCCAGAGAAGAAGAGGTCAGATTCGAGAAAGATCTGACCGTCTGTGATCGAAATAACGTTCGTCGGAATGTAGGCCGAGACGTCGCCGGCCTGCGTCTCGATAATCGGCAGCGCAGTGAGGGAGCCACCGGATTGCGGGTTACGAAGCACGTGATAGCCGTCGCCCTTTGCCTTCGCCTCACCCTTCGCCGCGTGCTCGCCAGGATCAGGCGCACCGCGGTAGACGGTCGCGGTGCCGATCGATTTCCAATCCGTGACCGACGTCGGCACAACGGCAAATTCCTCAGCCATCTTCGCGGCACGCTCGAGGAGACGCGAATGAATGTAGAAGACGTCGCCTGGATAGGCTTCGCGGCCCGGTGGGCGGCGCAACAGCAAAGAAAGTTGACGATATGCGACCGCTTGCTTTGAGAGGTCGTCATACACGCAGAGTGCGTGGCGACCTGAGTCACGGAAATACTCCGCCATCGTGACACCGGTGTAGGGCGCAATGAACTGAAGGGGGGCTGACTCAGATGCCCCCGCAAGGACGATCGTCGTGTATTCGAGCGCACCGTTCGCCTCGAGCTTTGCAAGCACGCTGGCAACGGTCGACTGCTTCTGTCCGATCGCGATGTAGAAGCAGTGCATACCCTGCCCCTTTTGGTTGATGATCGCATCGAGGGCGACCGCCGTCTTACCGGTCTGCCGGTCACCGATGATGAGCTCGCGCTGACCGCGGCCGATGGGAACCATCGCGTCGATCGCCTTGATGCCGGTTTGCATTGGCTCTTTGACGGGCTGACGCTGCAGGATGCCCGGTGCCTTCACTTCCACGCGGCGGCGATGAGGTGTCTCGATCGGCCCTTTGCCATCGATCGGAAGGCCGAGGGCGTTGACGACACGACCGATGAGGGCTTCGCCGACGGGAACGTCGAGAATGCGACCCGTGCGCCGAACGATTGCTCCCTCTTTGATCGTTTCGCTATCGCCGAAGATGGCGGCGCCGACATTGTCGGTTTCGAGGTTGAGCACCATGCCCATGAGGTTGCCGGGAAATTCGAGTAGCTCGCCCGCCATCGCGCTTTCGAGACCGTAGATGCGCGCGATGCCGTCGCCGACGCTAAGCACGGTCCCGGTTTCAGTCGTGACGGCGGCCTTTTCGTAGTTCTGGATCTGCTTTTTGATGATTTGCGAGATCTCTTCGGCGCGAAGCTGCATGACTTATTCCTCGTAAACGACCTTGACTAAAACGAGCGGACTTCCTGATTTAAGCGGCGCCCGGCGTGAGCGCATCTTTCATGGCAAGAAGACGCGTGCGCAACGAACCGTCGAGCACGCGATCACCGATGCGTGTCACGACGCCCGCGATGAGCGTTGGGTCCTCGGCACGATCGATCACGATTTGCTTCCCAGTGATGCGACGCAATTGCTCCTGGAGCTTTGCGTAATACGCTTCGCTGAGGGGCGATGCCGACGTGACCTCTGCGCGAAGGATGCCCTTCTTGCGGTCCGCGAGCTCGCGCAACGTCTGGGCGATTGCGGGAAGGGTCTTGAGGCGGCGGCGATCCACGAGCATCGCGAGCGCATTTTTGGTCAACTGACTTGCCGATAGGCGTTCAGCGATTTCGTTGATCACGGCGCGCTTCGACGCATGCGCGATCATTGGATTCTCAAACGCAGCTCTCAGGTCGGCGCTTTCTTTGTAGGCTTGTGCGACGCGAGCGATTTCGGCGCTGAGCGCATCGAGTTGGCCCGTCTCGACCCCAAGCTCATAGAGTGCGGTCGCGTACCGGCGTGCGACGAGCGAGACACTCATGCGCTACCTCCGGCAACGGCGCTGAGCTTCGATAGATCGGAGAGGTATTCGTCAGCAAGGCGCTCGTGATCGGCCGGCGTGAGCCGTTTTCTAAGAAGCTCTTCGGCGCCAAGAACAGCAGCAGAAGCAGCTTCACGATGAATATCGATCAGAAGTTGTTTCATTTCTTGTTGGACCATGAATTCGGCGTCGCGGCGCATGCGTTCGGCCTTCTCTTTTGCGTCAGCGACGGCGCGATCGCGCTCGGCCTGGCCAGCCTTGAGAAGCGCCTCTCGGGCGGTGACGAGCTCTTCCTCGAGCTTGCCGAGTTTGGCTTGGTAAACCTTGGCGCGTTCCTCGGCTGCAGCCTTGAGACGACCTGCTTCCTCGATCTCTTTGGCGATCTCAGCACGGCGATTCTTCAACCCGATGGCGATGGGCTTCCGGCCTTTCCAGTAATAAAGGCCGAAGAGGAGCGCCGCATTGAGGACGAGGGCGACGAACGGCGTTTGATCTGGCTTGTTGCCAACGAATGGCCATCCGAGGCCTTCGGTCCAATTGATCGGCGCCGGGTGATCGTGGTCGACTCCGCCTTCATGAGTGGCTCCGTGGTCGCCGGGCTCTTTGCTCCCAGGTGCATGAGCCGCTGGCGCGTGCGTAGCGCCATGGGCGGGCACTGCGCTTGCTGGCGTCGCCACATGGGCCTGCCCTAGCGCGATGCGCGATGTGACCGACGCGGTGAGGGCAAGTGCAAGAAGAAGGGTGCGCGTCTTCATCAGTGAACCTCGCGCCCGAGAACGCGGCTCGCGACTGCGCGAGCTAGTTCAGCAGATTGACTTTTCAACTCGGCGCGAGCGGCATCCGCTTCGATGAGTGTTTTCTTGCGACCTTCCTCGATCGTGGTTGTCGCTTCCACACGTACACGGCTCAAAATCTCGTTTTCAGCCCGAAGGCCTTCGGCGCGAAGTTTGTCGCGCTCTACGTTGGCTATCGATCGAGCCTTCGCCATCTCCGTGTCGTACGTAGCTTGCGCACTGGCCGACTTTTGGTCGATTTCTCGCGCGAGCGCCTTCGCGCCATCCGTTCGTTTCTCACGCTCTTCGAAGAGCCTGAGCATGGGATCAAACAGCAATGGCTTCAGCACGAGCATCAAGAACACGAAGAGCGCGATCTGGATGAACAAGCCCTTGTGAAGGTCGACCTCAACGCCACCTGACGCTTCGGCCGCCGCGAGCAGGGGCAACGTGACGAGAACCTCGGAAATTGCGGTGAAAACCATGGTGTTGGAGGGGCCCACAGGTGCCACACCTGAGAGATGCGCGAGGCAGTACCACCGTCGTCAGAAAGTGTCTACCTGACCGTGGGGTAGACAGGCCGCAGCGGCAAGCCGCCCGCACTCGTTTTGCGGGTTCACTTGAGGTCCGAGAGAACCTCTTGTGCATGCGCTGAGACATCTACCTTTCGGTAAATTCTCTTTACCGTTCCGTCGGGCGCAATGACGATCGTTTGGCGTGCCGTCCTCCCCTTGTTCACGGGCACTTCGAACTTCGCCGCGAGCGATCCGTCGGTGTCGCTCAGAAGGAGAAACGGCAGTTTGTAGCGGGACACGAACTTTCTGTGGGACTCATCGCTGTCTGCCGAGATCCCAATCATCACGGCGCCATCTTTGCTGAGGTCCTTCCACGCGTCTCGGAACGCGCATGCCTGCTTCGTGCAACCCGGTGTTTCGTCCTTTGGGTAGAAATACAGGACGACGTAATGCCCCCTGAGCGTATCGGTATCAATAATGGCGCCGTCGTGCGCCGCGCCTTGGACACGGGGCGCGATCTTCCCGACGACCGGAACGCGGACGGGTTCGACAACGCGCACCCGGAGCTCCTGGGATTCTTGGGCCACTCGCGGCGTCTGGTCGTCTCCGGCCGCGGTCACAACATCGTGGCTGCGAGCTGAAGGCTCGGAAACCGTCTTGCTCGGTAGGTTGACGGGATTGACCGGCGAGCACGCGAGCATTGTCAAGATCGTGAACAAAAGCGAACCACGCATGCGGGGGTTACTCTAGCCCGTACTCCTTCATCCGGCGATAGAAGGTCCGCCTGGGGATTCCGGCATCCTTTGCAGCTTGGACGCGATTGCCTTTGTTGTCCTCGAGCGCGGCAAGGATTCTTGCTCGTTCGGCTGCGCGGTAGTCGTCCTTGCTGATGGGCCTCGCGGTCTCCATTGCCTGAGGTGCAAAGCTCCGCGTTCGCGCAGACGGCAGCTCAATGTCGTCAGCCTCGATCTCCTCACCATCGCTCAGAAGCCACGCGCTAAGAAGAACGTGCTCGAGCTGCCGCACGTTGCCCGGAAATTCGTAACTCGATAGTTTACGAATCGCATCGCGTGCAACGACCTTTCGCTCGCGCCGGTAGCGCGAAGCGAAGATGGAGAGGAAGTGATCGATGAGGAGCTGAATGTCCTCACGCCTGTCGCGCAGCGCAGGTATCGCAAGCTCGATAACGTTCAGTCGGTAGTACAGGTCTTCGCGAAACGTACCCTCAGCGACCATGGACGCAAGGTCACGATTCGTCGCGGCGATAATGCGTACGTCGACAGCCTCCTCGGCCGATGCGCCGATCGGGCGCACCACTTTTTCCTGGAGCACGCGAAGCAGTCCTGCCTGCATTTTGAGGGGCAATTCGCCAATCTCGTCAAGCAAGATGACCCCCCCGTTGGCCTCACGAAAAAGGCCACGTCGCTCCCGATCGGCACCGGTAAAAGCGCCTCGGAGATGGCCGAAGAGCTCGCTCTCGAGCAAGTTCGCGGGAATGGCGCCGCAGTTCACGCCGATGAACGGCTTCTTGCTGCGGGGACTCGTCGCGTGGATCACCTTGGCGATGACTTCCTTGCCGGTTCCACTCTCGCCCGTGACGAGCACCGGAACGTCAGTGTCTTTCACGCGTTCGAGGACGGCGTAAACGCGGCGCATCGCCGAGCTCGTGCCCACGATTCCTTTGTAACCGAAATGGCTACGAATTTCGTCGCGCACTTGCCGAAGATCACGGCGCGTTTCGACGAGCTGCTCCGTCCGACGCTCTAGTGCGGCCGCCACCTTCGATTTTTGCCGCTCGAGTTCTGCGTTGGCAAGCTCAAGCGCCTTCGCCCGTTCGCGATTTTCTGCGATGAGCCGCGCGTTTTCGATCGCAATCGCCGCTTGATCAGCAAACGCGGCGAGAATCGGTAGTTCTTGTGGAAAGAAGCGACCTTCGCGAAGACGCGTCTCGACATAGAGAGCGCCGATGGCCCTCTCACCTGGCGGCGCACCTCGAATGGGTACGCACGCGATCGACTGAATCATGAGCTGATGCACGCTCACCGCCTTCGCGAGGCGCTCATCATTCGCCGCTGACACCGTGACCACCGGCTCGCCTGTTTTCATCACCTGCTCTGCCACCGAGCGCGAGAACGAACCGTGCGCATCGTTGCCATCGCGGGAACGCGAAGTATGCGTCGTGATCTCATCATCGTCATTGCGAAGCAGAAGAATGCCGTGCTCAGCGCCGAGAAGAGCCACCGCATGATCGGTCACTTTGGTGAGCAACAAGTCGATCTCGTGGATCGTTGCGAGATCGCGCGTCAACTCGAGCAGGCGACTCAGCCTTTCCTCCGCGCGCGGCGGAAAGGCGTACGACGTTTGCCCATGACGCGATACGCCGAGAGCGCGATCGGCCACGGGAGGTGGGCCAAATGGAATGTGTGTCGACGCGTGCGATTCACGCAATGCGCGCCTGCGAGGGTCGTTCCAGAAGACCTCGCGCAAATCGCGAGGCAATCGCGAAGCGACTTCCTCGAGCGTGCCAAGCGCCTCCGCGGCATCTCGCCGCGCAAGTGACGCCGCGCCTTGCGACGCAAAGAGCGACGCCCGCGCATCAAGCGCCTGCCACACCCACTCACGAAGTTGCGCCGCGCGAGCTACGTCGAGTGCGTCGTCAAGCGCCTTGCGCGCACGTTCATCGTCGCCGGCGATCCTCGCCAGTTTCGCGCGCGCAACAAACCAGGCCGCGCGGTGTTCGCCAAGGTCACCGTCGTTCGTGCGACCCAGGATGTCCAACCGCTCACGGAGACCCAACGTCGAACGCTCGCTACTCGAAAGCGTCACAAGGATCGCTTCAATCCGAAGTTCGAGAGCGTCGAGAGGGCAACTCTGCTCTTCCCACGCAAGGGCCGCTTCTTCAAATTGGTCAAGCGATTTGTCGATATCGCCGGTGCGCGCGGACAGCTCCGCTTCGAGGCCAAGAAACTGCGCGCGTTCGGACGGATTCATCGTGGAGAGGCGCGCGCGCAAAAGATCGATCGAACGCGACGCGCGTTCGTAGCGACCGACGTAGAGTTCGAGGTTGGCCAAGTTGAGCAACGCTTGATGCAACGCGAGCCAACTGCCCGAACGCGTGGCCATATCGACCGCACCTTCGAGGTAGCGAATCGCCGCCGCGAGGTCACCCTGCACTTTGGCGATCGTTGCAAGACCGATAAGCATGGCGGCAACGGTTGCGGCGTCGCGTGCGCGCTCAGCAGCGGCAAGCGCCTCTTCATACGTTGCTTTCGCTGAACCAATTTCGGCTCGACGCTGCTGGACAACGGCAAACGAGCCGAGCGCGATCGCGATCACGCGATCGTTCCCGATCTTCTTCGCGAGCGCGACCGCGCGCTCCAGCTGCGGTACCGATTCGGTCGACAGGCCAAGAAACTCCGCGATCACACCCGAAATCGCGAGCATGTCGACGGCATCAACGTCATCGTCTTTTGCTGCGAGGACTTCAGCCGCAAACGCACGCGCAATTTCGAAGTTTGCTGCACGGTAATGAGCCCGTGCGCGCACGGCGCGAAAGCGTCTAGCCCACGGATGATTGTGGGCTTGCTCGACCACACCGTCGAGCAGCTCGGCCGCTTGCCTGCCGCGCCCTCGACCAATGAGAACACGCGCTTCAGCGATGGCAGCAATCAACTTATCGCGCGGTGGTTGTCCTTTCAGAAACTCGGACACCTCGTCGAAGCGCCCCGTGTCGAGCATTACCTCGATTTGGTCAATCGAGCTGACCGTATCGAGGGGAGGAGGAATCGAGGCGTGTGTCGCAAGATAGGCGTCA
>JAHFDY010000117.1 GCA_023248735.1 Myxococcales bacterium | reverse complement strand
CACTCCCAGCCAGTCCCAGGAAAGGAAAAGGTTCAGGAAGGAAAAGGAAAGGAAAAGGAAAGGAAAAGGAAAGGAAAAGGAAAGGAAAAGGAAAGGAAAAGGATCAGGACCAAGATCCGCCCGTCAACAACGTTGACGAAACCACCAACACCATCCACGACGCCCCGCCCAGACAATCGAGTCCTAACCAGACGTGGCCCAGGCAAACAATTTCTGTGCCCTCACCCCGGGAGGGGCACAGAAATTGTGACGCGCCGCCTCAATGGCAAGGACCCCGCAGTTCCGCCACTGCCTCCGCTCACCACCGCAGTCACTCGACGTGCCCGCGCCCCACCGGCTGGGGGAGCTCGAGGGGGGAGGTCTTACTCCCCCCTCGACCGCAACTAAAGATCATCGTGAAACAACGGCTCGCGGTTTCGCACATACCGATAGACGAGTTGCTTCGCCTCGGCCGATATGTTCGTAAACTGCGCGCCGAAGCCTGGCGTCGCGCCTTCGCCCTCGCCTTCGTTTTCGCGCCTCCATCGGATGGTCGCCTGCGCTTCGAATTCGTAACCGCCAGGGAGCGAAACGCGAAGACGAACCGCTGTGCCAAGCGGAGGCGATTTGTAGGTCGAGACGAAGATACCACCGTGCTCGATGATGTCGTTGCCCGAGAGACCTTTGTAGAAGTTCGTCATGCTGTGTGCACCGAGATCGGCGTTCATCAGCGGAAGACTTGGATCAACCCCCGGCGTTGCGATCAGGATCGGCTCTGGCTCCGAAAGACGAGGGCCTGGTTGGGGCGCGTGGGGTCTGGGAGGGGCGCCGATGCCGTGTTGGCCGGCGGGTGCTGCATGCCCTTGCCCATAACCATGCCCATAACCTTGCCCGTAACCATGAACGCCGCCACCGAACGGATCGGGCGCGTAGCCGACAGGTGGAGGTGCGGTCGGAGGTGCTGCGGGCGCTTGGTTCGGGTGGTGGACAGGTCCACCCTGGGGTCTAAATGTAGCTGCAGATGACGCATTTTGAGCGGGTCCATTGCCTTGCGCCGGCGCGAACTGTTGCGGGAGCGCCTGAACGGTCGCCGCGAGTGCGGCGTTGCTGGGACCCTGTGGGGCCTGTTGCGCTTGGGCGGCCTTGGGCAATGGCGCCGTGACGGGACTCAGTTCGTCAACTCTCGGAATCGATGCCGTCGTTGCCACCGGAGTCTCCGCCGCCTTCGTGAGGCTGTGCACGAGACCCAATGAACTCGCCACAGCCTCCATGGCGGCCACGATCGCCGGATGCGATGCCGGTTTCTCTTGGAGCTTCGAAAGTGATGCGCGCACCTGGTTCAGGGCCACATCGGCGTGCGTGCGAATGTCGGGCCCCTCCGATCGTTCGATGCGATGCAACGCGCCCATCGCCAGTGCGATCGGCTCCGCAAGGTCGAGAAATTCGGCGGGCACGTTCGGATCGGATTGCAATGCGCTGAGACCTCTTGCGAGGGCTTCGCGAGCGCTGCGCGCTGTGGACACGAACTCAGTCACGGTAGTGGGCTCCCTTGCCGGCACGCGAATCGTGCGCGTTCATTTCATCAGCCTACGCAATGGAATCGGGTGCTGTCATGCTCGTTATGAGGTTGGCGAGCTTCGACGCCGAAAGTGGGGTTTCCCCATCGTCGCTGTCGTAGCGACCTTCGACCAGTCGCAACGCCCCCGCCCCACACCTGACAACCGCAAAGCCTGCTTCGACGGCCGCCTCACCCACCGCTAGCGCACGCGGAAACCGATCGGTAGGTTCGGCTCGCACCACGCTGACCACCTGATCGCCAATAAAAGCAAACGCACCCGGGTATGGGCTCGCAGCACGTACACGACGCGCCAAATCGATCGCGGCGAGGTTCCAATCGAGTTCGAGTTCATCCTCCGTCGGGCTCGGTGCGAGGGTTGCGAGGCTTTCGTCTTGTGGCACGCACTCTGGCGGCGCGCCCTCGGCGTAACCCATCGCCACTTCGCGCATGAGCGCGATCGATGGCGTGTCGAGCTTCTTCGCGAGAGTCCAAGCGTTCCATGACGGATCGACGGCAAGCCGCTTCTTTCCAAGGATATCGCCCGTATCGTACTCGGGCTCGAGAACGTGGGCCGTAACACCGGAAATCGTGTCGCCGCGGTCGATCGTCCAGAAGTAGGGATCGGGTCCGCGGTGCCGAGGCAAAAGGGATGGGTGGACGCCAAAGGCCGGCGCAATGGTCAATATTGTTGACGGAATGCGCTTCGTCCAAAACCAGCTGACGATGAGATCGGGTTTCGCCGCCGCGATGGCGCTGCTTTCCGTTGCAAGGTCTGGCTGCATTCGGCAAACCGCTCGATCGCGAAGCCGTCGCGTTCCGGGCGCGTTCTTCCGGCATAGTCCCACGTAGACGAGTTCGTGTCCGTCGCGTTCGAGCAGCAGTGCCGCGAGCGGTAAGCCAAAAAACGCGACTCGCAAATGAGCACTCGAGGACGTGCTGTTCTAACGTTCGCCGTTGCTTGGAACGACCGCGTTCTCGTCCCCAAGCATCTTGAGCAACGCTGTGCGCGCCGCTTGTTCGACGAGCCCCCACAGCTGTTGGCGATCGGTCACGCGCCCGAGGAATCCGATGGGGATGCGGAATCCGCCTTTGTCGCGACGACCGCCGCCATAAGCCTTGCCGCGTTCGTCGACGCCGAAGGCCTGCTCGAGCCAGACGGCAGGATCAACGCTAGGTGAATGGGTGCGGAGCGATCCTTCGATGAATTTCTCGCTCACGATTCCGAAGACTACGACGGTGTCGATGTCTTCGCGTCGCACCAGAAAGTCTGCGGCTTGCGCGATCGTGTCGCGCTCGGTCTCGGCGACAAAGCCCACGCCAGCCATCGCGAAATTACGCCGCACATAGAGTGATGCGAGCGCCCGCGCGATAACGTCCATTGCAGTAGGCGCTATCAACCGGCGACTCAAATCGGCAAGCAAGTCGCGATCGCACACTTCGGCGATCTGCGCTGCGGCACGAAAGTCCGTCGGCCTCGCGAGCATGAAGTCGTCCGTGTCTGTGGCGAGACCGTGCATGAGCGCGGTCGCTATACGGCGGTCTTCTTCCGCCTCTTCGTCCAGAGGTGAGAGCTCCTGTAGGTACTCAACGAAGATCGTCGCGGTGGCACCCACGTCGTAGCGCAGGTCTACGTAGCGCGCCTTCGGTGGGGTCTGCACGCGATGGTGGTCGACGATCGTCAACACTTCGATGTTGTCAGCGTCGGTGTAATCAGGATCGAGATCGTGAGCGTCAACAAGCGCAAGAAAATCGGGATAGTCGATTTCCTTCATGCTCTTGACCTTGCGCAGATCGAGACCAAGTAACTTGACGAGTGCCCGATTCTCGCGATGACTGAGCTCGTGGCAATACGCGATCGTGGTGCGCGCAACTCCAAGGCGCTGCGCAATGTGGGCTTGAGCGACGGCACATGCGATGCCGTCAGGGTCTGGGTGCCCACGCAACGCGATACAAAGATGCTTGCCCTTGGCGGCGCCAAGCGCGTCGGCAAACGTCTTGGCGCGAGCTTCAGGAGCAACCGTCGTGAACGGCAATCGCCGAACGGGATCAGTCATTGTGCTTTCAATTGTGACTCTTAATCGCGGTAGAAATCCACTTCGGCCTCGCGCTCTTGCACGTCGATGCAAGGGGCTGTCGCAGCGAGTAGCATCGCCGTGCTCATGAAGGCCTCGCCGTCACTGACCGCACGCGCAGCTATCGCTCGCCGTCACCTGTTCGAAGCGTTGCTCCCGTGCGTGGTCGCAGTTGTGCCTGTTTTCTGGGTCATTGAAGGCCTGCGCCGCTCGACGTTCATGCCACTCGGACGTGACCAAGGGATATTTCAGTATGTGGCGTGGGCGCTTCGCAAAGGTGAGCGCGACTACGTGGACGTCCGCGATGTGAACGGGCCCCTTACGCACTGGGTACACGTCATTTTTCAATCGCTCGGGGGTGAAGATCCACGGATCTTTCACGTTCTCGACATTAGCGTGTCGTCAATCGTATTTACGATTGTTGGTTTTCTGCTCGCCGGCTGCGTTGCCGCAAAGCGCCCCGCGACGTTGGGCGGACAGGTGGGTTGGGGGTTCGCCGCTTTCGTCCTGCTTTCTGCGCAGTACCTTGGCTACGGCTATTGGGACCAGGCGCAGCGGGAGAGTTTCTTCGACTGGTTCATGCTCCCGAGCGTTGCGCTGCAACTGTCGACGCTCGCGTCTGAGCGACGCGCCGCACACAGCCGAACGGGGATGGTTCTGGCGGGAGCGTTGTCGATCGCGCCGTGGTTCGGGAAACTAACGTTCGGCGCGTTTACGTTGCTGCAGCTTTTGACGATCGCAATCGAGGATCTTTCGGTCGCAGAGAGGAGGCGCGCGCTCGGCGAGTTTTTGCTCGGCGCACTCGGTACAACTCTTGTGGGTGCGATCGTGATCGCAAGAACCGGAAGCCTCTCAGCCTACCTTCACATCACGTTTGTCGACGTGCCCACGATGTATCGCTTCATCTGGCCGCGAACCGTGTCGGATATGCTTGCGGTGCCCAGGTACGCGGGGTTTGCCGGACTCGCATTTGCGAGTTCTGCACTCGTGCTCGGACTCGTTGCGATGAAGCAACTGGCACGTCGATTTGTCCTCGTCGGCCTGCTGCCACTTGCTGCGCTCTTATCCGTGCTCGTTCAACGAAAGGCATTTCTCTACCACTTTCATCCTGTAACCGCGTCTGTTGCATTTCAGTGGCTCGTGCTCCTTCTATGGAGCTGGAACGCTGTCCGTTCCCTGCCGCAAAAGTTACATTTTCTGCGCGCTATCCCGCTTGGGGTAGCCGCTTTGGTCTCCGCTCACGTCGCTAGGGGAGTGCATGAATCCCCACATGTTCAGACGGCCTGGGTCGAGACGACGAACGCCGAGTATCGTAACGGTGAAAGTTACTTGTCGGCATTTCGCGAGAGCGATTACTTTGGCTGGGACCTGCGCCGCGCTGCGAACTACTTGGGCACGAAAACCAAAGAGGGTGAGCGCGTCCAAGTATATGGAATGGATCCTTACGTTCTCTTTTGGAGCAAGCGACTCTCGGCGACGCCGTACATCTATGGCTACGATTTGAACTGCGACGCGGCGCTCATCGGTGGTCCTGGCGCGAGGCCGGAGGAGCGCGATCGAATGCGCATCGTCGCCATGGTCGATGGTCACCGACGCGACTTCGACAGGCGCCTACGCGAGAAGCCACCGGCTGCATTCGTCTTTCTCGACAAGTCCCCCTTACTCACCAAAGAGGACGCGCTTGCCGATTTCGAAGCGCACGTCCCGCAGACCGCAACGTGGCTCCATGCCGAATACGCCTGGTCGAAATCGTTTGACACCGCGCACGTTTGGCTCCGGCGCGATCTTGTCACAAGAGCGACGCAAGATCGTGACACGCCTTTGCCAAAGCGTGAGTCTCTTTGATCAAGCCGCGTTACGGTTAGGTTTGAATGCACGAGCCTCCTGATTTGCCGCCACCACAGAGCGCGCGTCTTCCCACCGCGGCGTCACCGGCATATGGCGAGGCACCCGACCTGCTTGCGCCGTCGCTGTACTTGAACCGCGAGTTGTCTTGGCTCGAGTTCAATGCACGGGTTCTCGCCGAAGCGCTCAACGAGAGTGTTCCCCTTCTTGAACGTCTCAAGTTTCACGCGATCGTCGCGGCGAACTTAGACGAGTTCTTCATGGTGCGTGTTGCGGGTCTGAAGCAACAGCTCACTGGCGAGGTCGACGAGCCCTCGCCCGACGGCATGAGTGTGGCCCACCAGCTCGCGACGATTTCGGAACGTGTTCACGCGCTCATCGCGCAGCAGATGCAAAATCTGCAAGATCAGATCATTCCGCGGCTCGCGCAAGAAGGCGTGCAGATCGTAAAGCCTGACACGCTGCCAAAGGACGCGCAGGCTGAGCTCGACGAACGTTTTCGTAACGACGTCTTTCCTATTTTGACGCCGATTGCGATCGACCCCGGGCATCCGTTTCCACACGTGCGCAATCGAAGCCTCAACGTTGGTGTCATGATTTCGCGCGATGCGAGCAATGAAGTCGGCTTCGCGGTGGTCCAAGTGCCGAGCATGATTCCTCGTCTCATGCCCGTGCTCGGGGTGCTTTCGCCGTCAGGACAACCGGCGCGCCACGCATTTGTCCTCCTTGAGGATCTCATCGCAAGGCATATGCCCACGATTTTTCCCGGCGCGAGAATTCACGGCATTTACGGCTTTCGCGTGACACGCAATTTCGATCTCGAGATCGACGACGAAGAGGCCGACGATCTGTTGCAAACGATTCAACAGGAGCTGCGACGACGCGAGCGTGGCAATGCCGTTCGCCTTGAAGTGGCGGGTGATCCGCCGGACGCCTCACTCTCGAAGTTGGTCAAGGCGCTCAAGCTCGATCTCGAAAAGGACGTCTACCGAACGCCCATTTTGAACGTTGCCGACCTTATGCAATTGGTCAACTTGGATGACCGTCGTGAAATGCGCGACGAACCGTATGCGCCTCACATTGTGCCCGTCCTCCGGGAGGCCGACGATCTCTTTGCAGTCATTCGCGATCACGACGTCCTGTTGCATCACCCTTATGAGTCGTTCGAGAGCGTCGTCGAATTCATCGCCCGCGCTGCGGAAGACCCGGACGTTCTCGCGATCAAACAGACGCTCTACCGAGCGGGTAGCAACTCGCCGATCGTGCGAGCGCTCGTACGCGCAGCCGAAGCAGGCAAGCAGGTAACGGCGATCGTCGAGCTCAAAGCGCGCTTTGATGAGGAATCGAACATCGTGTGGGCACGCACGCTCGAACAGTCGGGCGCGCATGTCGTTTACGGGCTGCTGGGGCTGAAGACCCACTGCAAGTGCTTGCTCGTTGTCCGCCGCGAAAAGGGACGTTTGAGGCGTTACGTACACCTTGGCACCGGCAACTACAACCCGACGACCGCTCGTTACTACACCGACCTTTCAGTGCTCACAGCACGCGCCGACGTTTGCGAGGATGTCTCGTCGTTGTTCAACTTACTTACCGGTTACAGTGCGCCGGCGAAGTGGAACAAACTTCTCGTGTCGCCTCTCGGTTTGCACGAAGCCATATTGGGCCTCATCGCCCGCGAAGCTGATCATGCACGTCGGGGTCGACCCTCTCGGATCATCGCGAAAATGAACGCGCTCGTCGACGCTGACGTCATTGAAGCGCTCTATCGTGCGTCCCAAGCGGGCGTTGTGATTACGCTGCTCGTTCGGGGCATCTGTTGCCTAAAGCCGCAGGTTGCCGGCGTCAGTGAGAACATCGAAGTTCGCGCGATCGTGGACCGCTTTTTGGAGCATGGCCGCATTTTCTATTTTGGTAACGACGGCGGCGACGAAGTCTTCATGGGAAGCGCAGATTGGATGCCACGCAACTTTCATCGCCGCGTCGAAGTCGTCGTTCCCATCGAGGACCCTGTGACGAAATCGCGCCTCATCGAGCTGCTCAAGTTACAAATCAGCGACAACATTAAGACTTGGATCCTTCGTAACGACGGCGTCTACCAACGCAGCGAAGTCAAAGAGGGTGGTCTCGCTATTCGAAGCCAGTCGCGTTTCATCGAGCTCACCCGCGAGCGCATGCGCGTCGCGGAGTCGGCCGTGCGCCCTTCAACACGGTTCCACCTGGCACCTGTCGCCGTGAGCTCGCCTGCGGAGAAGGCTGAGTTGCGGCGCGCGAAGCGAGCGCGTACAGAGCCGAAACGCTCATGAAGATCGTCGGCATGTCGGGAGGCGAATGGGCCCTCGTTATCTTTATCCTCGGGCTTGTGTTGGGTGCGCATGCAGTGCCGCGCGCTTTTGGATGGGTTGCTGGCCTCATGGGTGGCAAGTCGGTAAAGCCACAAGACAAGATCGCCAAGAAAGGTTAGTTTCTTGACGATGCAGGCAACCGTCGTGGTCTGTGACGCGTCGCCGGACGGGGACCGTGTATGCGCGGCTCTTCGCGCAGCGGGCCACCAAGCGCTCGAGGTCTCGCCGCGGCAGCTACTGTCGTGCGTGCAGCAGACGCGCGCACGTTTCGTAGTGATCGACGCAGACGGCGAGGCGAGTTTTGCGGCTTTTCGAGAGCTTCGCGACGATGCCTCGCTGGGCGGCGTCGATGTGCTTTTGGTATCCGAGACGCGCGTGCTGGATCGGAGCTCAGCGATGGAGCTTGGCGCGAGCGGGCTCTTCGCGAGACCTGTTGACGATGCGCAGGTTGTGCGCAAGGTCAACGCGTTGCGGGAAGGGGTTTCGTCGGGAGAGTTTGCGGCGCCGGTTCGGTCCGGCCCCAGCCCGATTTTGGGCGACGCAAGGGTGAGCGAGAACGTTTTGGCGCCCCTTCCTGCAGAGCTCCTTGCGCTCCTCGCGCAGCCCATCGACGACGACGGGATAGAGTCGGATGAAGAACGTAAGGGCTCGGCCGGCTCAGCTCCGCGGACCCCATCGGTAGAGAATCGGGAACCGCGGTCACTTGCCCCTCCTCCATTTTCATTGCTGTCGGAGCGGCCGAAAGCACTAGCGCAGGCGCGCGTATTCGCATCGCATGAAACGGCATCGGTTGCTCACCATCGCCTCGGTGCGGCGATTGGAGGGCGCGAAACAGGACACTTCGTCGTGAGGACCGGCACGTCGGAATGGTCATTTGTTCTGCGCGAGGGCGATCTTGCGTACGTTGCCAGCACTGCGGCGGAGCACGCGTTTTTCTCGTTCCTCGCCGTGCGTGGCGTGATCGCGCGCTCGTCACGGGCGTCGCTCTTACCGCAAACATCACCTTTCGGCCCGCACGCAGGCACTTCCGCGGTGGCCCTCGGGCTCCTGCAAGCGAGTGAGGTTCAGGAGTTCCTCGCAGCACACGCCGACTGGCTTCTCGCGATTTTTGTCTCGTCCAAAGACCTTCGTCAAAGTAGCTGGCTCCCTCTCGAGCACGATGCGTGCGATGCGTATGGGGTTGACATGGTTCCATTTGCTGCGCGAGAAGGTGCGTCGGCTTGGGTCGAGTCGCATAGGCGCGCGATCGAGCCCGAGCACGCCGTAGACGAATTTCGCGGCGACTCAATCCTTGCGCGTGGACAGCACGAGCGATTGCTTGCGTTGCTGACCCCCGAAGAAGACGCCGCGCTATCGCCGCTGTTCGAGCAACCTCTTTTCGCACTGCCAAACGAACCACGTTCGACGCGTGCTGCTGCCATCGCGCTCGAACGTCTAGGTGCGTTGCGATTTGTGTCGCGCGTTCAAAGTGCTACGCCGCCCGAGCCAATAACGGTGATGCGAGCGCGCATCTCGGCCCGGTCGGAATTGGTCAAGGAAGGTGACTATTTTGCCTTGCTTGGCGTGGGTTCCGAAGCGTCGGGCCACGAGATTCGGCGCGCGTATCTTGCGCTGAGGCGCACACTCGAGCCGTCGCGTCTTCCGCTTGAGCTCGAGACACTCGCAGGTGAAGTGGCGACGATCGTCGAGCTTCTGGACGAAGCGTACGAAGTGCTGCGCGACAATGGCAGGCGGGAACGCTATCGCCGTGCAATCACGCCAGCCCCGCTTGACTAGGCGCATGGCGCCCTTTCCACTGGCGGCAAAGCGGACTTGACCCGAGTCGCGCCGCGGAACAGTGTTCGCGCAGGAAGAGGGATCGATGAAAAAAGGCGAGGAACGCACATTCTCCACGAAGTCGCCCGACGTCGAGTGGGACTACGTCGTCATCGGCTCGGGTATGGGTGGCCTTACGTCGGCCACTATCCTCTCCCAATTCGGCAAGCGCGTCCTCGTGCTCGAGCAACATTATGAACCGGGCGGCTTCACGCACACCTTCAAGCGCAAGCGCTGGCGATGGGACGTTGGTGTGCATGCCGTGGGCGAGGTGCATCCCAAAGCCATTTTGGGCCGCTTCTTGCGCAAGATGTCGCGCGGGTCGCTCGAGTGGACGAACCTTGGCAGCGTCTACGACGAGTTCTACTTCCCCGGCTTGCGCATTGATTTTCCGGACAGCCTTGCGCAGTTTCGAACCAACCTTCTCGAGAAATTTCCCGAGGAACAAGCCGCCATCGACGAGTATCTGCGACTCGTTCACGTTTGCTCGGACAAGATTCGCCCGTACTACCTCTCACGTGTTCTTCCTGAGAAGTTTGCTCGCGTTGTCGATCGTACGATTACGCGGCAGGCTAATGAACTCCTGACCAAGTCGACTGAATCTGTTCTTAAGAAGATCACGACTTCCGACCGATTGAGGACCGTGCTCACGGCGCAGTGGGGCTACTACGGCGTCGAACCTGCGCGATCGAGTTTCGCGATGCACGCCCTTGTCGCGAAACACTTCGAACGAGGTGGATTCTACCCAAAGGGTGGCTCCCAGCGCATCGCCCAGACGCTCATGGCGACGATTGCCGCTTCGGGAGGGTGGACCCGCATTCGTGCCGAGGTCGATCAAATCGTGGTTGAAAACGGAGAGGTCAAGGGAGTTGACCTTAAGGGCGGCGAACGCATTCGAGCAAAACGCGTTGTGAGTGCGGCCGGGGCCCTTGCGACGGTGAACCACCTCCTTCCCGAGAGCGAGCGAAAAAAACCGTGGGCGCAATCGATCGCAAGGCTCAAACCTTCGCCGTGCCACTTGTGTCTCTACATCGGCTTCAAGGGCGACATTCGCAAGGCCGGAGCGGGGAGCGCGAACAAGTGGTTTTACGAAGTGTGGGGCTCCGACACGATGTACTGGAATGTGGAGGACGAAACATCCGAAGCACCGGTTCTTTACACGAGCTTTCCTTCGCTCAAGGATCCCGAGCACGACCCAGGCCCCGAAGAGCTACATACGGGTGAAGTGGTCACGTTTGTTCCCTATGACGTGTTCGCCAAATGGCGAGACGCACGGTGGCAGAAGCGCGGTAAGGACTACGCTTCATTCAAGAAGGACATCGAAGAGCGCATGCTCGCGCAGTTTCTCAAACATATGCCCGAGCTGAAGGACAAGGTCGCTTACGTCGAACTGTCGACTCCGCTCAGCACGGAGCATTTCACGCGCGCCACCGCGGGCGCGATCTATGGCATCGAGCCGACACCCGAGCGGTACCTCACGCCGCACTTGCGCCCGCGCACACCAGTGAAGGGTCTTTTCCTAAGCGGAAGCGACATGGCGTCGGTCGGCGTGATGGGCGCGATGATCGGAGGACTCTTGGCCGCCGCGTCGGCAGAACCACTCGGGGCCGTGAACTATATTCGCGAGATGGTGGCGGGAAGATAGGCCCTCATCGTGGCGTGACCGGCGCACAGGTGGAGACGCCGGCACCAACGATGCGCACGTTCGTTGTCATGTAGTCGACGAACGTCTTGTCGCTCGGCCGGTAGCGACCGACCTTGCTGCTCGCAACCCCGCTCGCGTAGTAGAGATAAAAGTCTCCGCCCCAGAACGAGAAGGCCCACGCTCCGACCGAAGTGATTTGCGATAGCGTCACGTTGCTGAGCGCGCTCGCGTTGGTCTTGTCGACTTCGGCAAGTTTGGCCGCTGACCCGAGCACGAAATCGACGAAAAAACCGTAGAGGCGGCCATCACCAGTACCTGTGAGCTCAGGGCTCAGTCCGCCGAAAGCCGTCGACGAGAACGTATTGATCGTCTCGAGTTTCATCGTCGGCAATACGACGCGCGCGAGCTCGCTTGATGATCCCAAGGTTGAAACGATCTTTGCGACGTAGAGCGTCTCGTCCTTGCTTGCGGTTCCGTTGGTCGAAAACCCCATGCCCATCGTCGTCCACCCGCTCGCCTTGAACGCGGTGCTCGAGCACGAGAGCGACTTGATATCGACCTTGAAGATCGAGCCGTCTGCGTAGTTGACGTATGCGGACCCATCACGCGCAACTGCCATCGAGTTGGGCGAAGACGAAGATGGGCAAGACAGTTGACCAAGTGAGGTCAATTTTTTGTTCGGCGGGTCGAAGCTGTAAAGGTTTGCCGAATCGGTAAAGAGGTAGACCAACTTAGCGGCGTCACTGCAGTCGTCCGCGGCAGCCGCATCGGTCGAAAAACTGGCGTCGCCGTGCGGATCGCTCGCGTCTGAACCCCCGCCTTCGCCCTTCCCCCCATCGTCAAAGCGGGTGACTGAAGTCGTTCCGCAGCCCAAAATGAGGAGTCCAACTATCGCGTATCGTGTCATGGTCGCCTCTCGAGCGCATTGGCATAGCAACGGACCCGCGCGGGCGACAGAATTTTCCCTTGTGCGCGCATTTGGGCTCGAAAGGCCGCGGGGTTGCCCCCAGCGTGCGCGTGTGCCATTTCCGCGCTCGCAGAAGACGCAAAGGTGTGAACAATGAGGCAAATCTGGATCACAAAAGAAGGTGCTCCCGAGGTTCTCGAAGTGAGAGAAGCCCCTGATCCGAACGCAGGCGCCCGGCAAGTGCGCATTCGCGTGAAGGCAGTGGGCATCAACTTTTCTGATCTCATGTCACGTCTGGGGCTCTACCCCGACGCGCCGCCGCTTCCGTGCGTGATCGGCTACGAGGTCGCGGGCGTGGTCGACCAAATAGGCGAGGGCGTCACGCGGGCTGAAGTTGGGGGACGGGTCATTGGTTTTCCGAAGTTCGGTGGCTACACGGACACGCTCATCATCGACGAGTCGTTCGTCTTTCGCATGCCCGAGGCGATGACGTTCGAACAGGGGGCAGCGATACCGGTGGTCTACCTCACCGCGTTTAACATGATGATGTTCACGGGCAACCTCCGTCCGAAATCGACGGTGCTGATCCACTCTGCGGCGGGCGGCGTTGGCATTGCGGCGATCCAGCTCGCGCAGACGCGAGACTGCACCATCATCGGCATCGCATCGAAGTCAAAACTCGATTTTCTGCGCAGCATCGGCGTGCATTACCCGATCGAAAACACCGAGGAGTACGCGCCGCTCGTTCGCGAAATCGTTCGAGGCAAGGGCGTCGATTTGATTCTCGACGCGGTCGGCGGAAAATCGTGGGCTGACGGTTACGAATTGCTCGCGCCGTGCGGTCGCATGGTGGTCTTCGGCATGTCGGCCACGACGTCAGGCAAGACGCGCAGTATCATCCACGCAGCGCGTCAGCTTGCGGCGATTCCAAAGTACACACCGCGCGTCTTGATGGAGGACAACAAGACCATTTCGGGTTGCAACATGGGACACTTGTTCTCACGGCTCGACTTGTTGACACCCCAGTTTGACGAAATCTTGGCGATGTACGTGCGCGGTGAGATCAAGCCGCGCGTTGACATGACATTTCCGTTCGAACAAGTGGCTGCGGCTCACGACTACATTCACGACCGCAAGGCCATAGGAAAAGTCGTGCTCATTCCGTAATGGCTAGGCCGTGTCCCAGTGCGTCATTGTCAATGCAGTTGACCGTATTTTGTCTCCACCGGTGCGCGTCAAAAAACGTGCTAGCGGGCGGCGCCTGTAACCGCTAAAGCGCACGCCATGAAGCTGTTTGCCATCGCAATTTGGGGTTCGTTTGGGGTCGCGGCCTTGGCTGTCGGCTGTTCAGTAAAAGCAACTGGCGGAGTGGATATTGGAGGCCATGGCGGAACAGACGCTGGCACGGTCAAGAAGGATGGGGCAACCCAGACCGACGCGCCCGCGGCAGTGTCCAATATCTGCAAGCCCGACCTGACCGGCTTCACCGATCCTCCCTATCACCCCGCAGCTCGCACGGCCGGAGCTTGCACGACCGAGCAACTTGGGACCGCGTATGACGCCTGTTGGGGGAGCACTTCGACACAAGACGCCTGCAACAAATGGATGGCCGCGAACGACGTTTGCAACCCTTGCCTTGGTGGTGCCGACACCGAGGCAAGTTGGGGACCTTTTTCGTACAATGACGCGGGTGATGAGGCCACGAACACGGCCGGGTGCCTCGAGCTCAAAGGCATCGCGGCAAGCTGCGCGGGAAGCTACGCAGTCGCCGACGCGTGCCAGGAGTTCGCGTGCAAACCTTGCTACGCCGACGGGCACTTGGCCAGTAGCGACGAAGGCGAAACGATGAGCGACAAGGAGTGGAGCAACTACGACGCGTGTTGGAAGAGCGCCGAAACCAGCGCGTGCGCGGCGAAGTGGTCCGCGTCCGACCAGTGCCTTGGTCTCAAAGACCCCAACGACACGACGCCGGAGCTCGACGCTTGCACTTTCCCGAACACCAATGACGAAAAAGTCTACAAAGAGTTCTTCGTCAAGTTCACCGGAGTGTTTTGCGCAAAGTGATCGGCGTCTGCGGGCGCCTCTAAGAAATTCGCAACTTCATCGATTACGTTTCGATTGAAGAGAATTTCCAAGTGGCCGAGGTCCCTTACGAGAAGGTCTCGGCCACCACGTTTTGCAAGTGACGCGGTTGAACCCGGATGCACGATGTTGTCGTGGCTCGAGTAGACGCTCAGGCACGGAACGGAGAGGACGCGGTCCTGTCGCTCCGTCAGATAAGACGAGCCACTCTTCAGCTGGCGAGAGCTCCCCGCTGGCATAGGACCCTGCCACGCAACGCCGGCGTGAGGCGAAGCGATCGTGACGCAGCGACGCACAGGTTGATCGCTACCCATTGCAACATAGTGAAGCGCAATCACCCCCCCGAGTGAGTGGCAAACGAGGTCCACGCGAGAGGCCTTCGTTTCGGCACGCACCTCGTCGACATAGCGACTGAGAAGCGCAGCACATCGTTCGATCGGTAGCATCCACGGGTAGCTGAACCCGTAGATGCGTCCCACCTTGCGATGGTTCAGAATTTTGACCATACCGATGAAGTCGATATGCCCACCCATGTACCCGTGCACCAAAATGATCGGCGTGTCACCGGTGCCCCCCGCGTGCCGCCTCGGAAGGAGAAAGGCCACCGGTCTCAGCGCCGAAATGACGACCGAATAACCGAATTCGCGAAGTGCTGAACCCATGCTCCGCCGGAACGTTCGTGGCTCGGTGTGAGGCCGCATCAGCCCCCACGTGAGCATCACATAACCGGCAACGCCGACGATCAACGCAAAAGTAACACCGACAGTTGCAAATGCAATCGTCCGCGCAACGCTGCCCGCGCCGACGTTGATCAGTATGGGTTATCTCCCGGATCGGGAGCCGGCGCGATCACAGGACGCGGTGGCTTCGGCCGAGGTGTCGACGTCACCGCGCGCGCCGGAGCCGACGGTGGCGCCAACGCGGGTGCCGACGCCGACGCTAGCGCGGGTGCTGACGCCGACGCACTCGGCTTCGCCGCCACCGATGGCGCGGTCGGCAATGCTGGCGCTGCGCTGCTCGTCGTCGCCGCTGGCGAACCTGCGTCGGCTCCAAATAGCCTGTCGCGAAAAGCAACCGCCGTCACCGCGACGATCACGGCGCCGACACAAATTGCAAACCAAGGTGTGTTCGACGCGCTCTCCCGT
>JAHFDY010000116.1 GCA_023248735.1 Myxococcales bacterium | reverse complement strand
AACCTGATGCTTCGCGCGCTGCACTCAGGAAGCGAAGAAGTTGTTGCAAGCGCGTCCGAACATCCGCGACGGCCGAGTTTGAAGGACGGCGCCATTGCGTGGGAGGGCGTCAACACGTCGGGCAAGTCGGTCGTACGCGTGCGGAGCGCAAGCCTCGCCACGGTCGATATGGTGGGCGCGTTCGACCACGCGGGTGAGCCTCGCTTGGGTGGTGGGGCGCTTGTGTTTACGGCGTGGAAGACCGCTGATGACTTGGGCGATTCAGAGGTCGACGTCTACGACTTGAGCACCAAGGCGACGATAGCGCTCGATGGCAACGGGCAACAACGGTTCGCCGACGTGTCGGACGCGCACGTGCTTTACAGCGATTTCGGGGAAGATCCGGACGGGACCTTCAACGGCAACAAGGCTGACGTAGCAGACGTCGTTATCTACGATCGTGCGAGTCGCACGTCTGTGACCCGAAAGTTGGTTGGCAAGCAAGCGTTTCCTCGCGTCGCGAGCGGGACAGCCATGATTTATCTCTCTTGGAACCTGATCCACCCTGAGCCAAAAATGAACGCCTATGAGCTTATGACCGGACCTATAAGCGCAAACGTTGCAAATGATGCTGAAGTTGCATTTGTTACGAATGACGGCTCGGCGAGTTACATTTTACCCAGCGTGCAAAATGGAATCGTCGAGTGGATCGGCCAAGACGTATCTTTCGCGATGCGGCTTTGGCGAACTCGTCTTGATCAGATCGCGCCAGTCGCCGTTACAGAGCTCGACGGCTTGTCGCTCGCTGCGCCCGTCGCGCATCCGCAATTTACTCTTTTGGCGGTTCAGAAAAGCGGGTCGGATCCGGAGCTGCGCCTCCTGACGCGATAGTCGATGCTTGCGCGAACGCACCTTCGAGAGCCAATAGGGCAACTTTCTTGACGAATGTAGTTACCTCGGTTTCTTGCTCAAGCTGGGGATAGTGTCCGGCCTCGTCGAGTGCAAGGACGGCTGCGTCCGGACGAATGCTGCGAGCCCACTCGAGCATGTGCGGTCCCGAAATGGGGTCCCGTAGTCCCCAGGCGAACGAGAGGGGGACCGTGGCGTTGCGCATTGCGCTGCTCCACCTTTCCGCGAACATGCGCCGCTCGCGAATGTAGCCGAGAAGCGCCGGCATGCGGTTGGGACCACCCCTCATTGCGATCGCCTTCCAGTGCTCCTCGATGTCGAGCGCCTCGGGCGTGTGCATGATGCGCCCAAGCGATCGGCGAAGTGTAAGCCGATTGACGAGCAAGGGGGCGAGAGCGAAGCCAATCGGGCTCGCAAGGAGTCGCTGCACAAGGAGAGGCCTGTGAAGAGAGGGAGTGAGACCGCCGTTCATGAACGTGATGCCCGCCAGCGCGAAGGGGAGGCGACCCTCCGCATGCCGCGCGAGGAGCTCCTGTCCCACGCTGACGCCGTAGTCGTGCGCCACGACGAATGCCTGCGAAACGCCGTAGTGCTCTGCCACGGCGCACGCGAGATCTGTCTGCTGCTGATACGAGTAGGTCGAATCTGGCTTGTCGGAATTCCCGAAGCCCAAGAAGTCGAACGTCAAGCAGCGGAACGAGTTCTTGAGGGTGGTGACGGCGCCGGCGAAGTCGAGACTGCTGGTGGGAAATCCGTGGAGAAACAAGATTGTGTCGCCTGTCCCCTCGCTTCGTACGAAGACGTCGTGGCCCCCAAGGCGAATACGAGCGCCGGTCGCACACCAAGCGTCAAAGTGCATCCAACGGGTCTAGCAGCAAATTCAGCTCACGTCGGGCTCCCAAGGCCCCCAAGTACGAGTGCGAGCTCACGCCGGAACCACGCATCGCGTTCCTTTGTCGCCTCGAGACCAAGGCTTCCCAAAAACGCCTTGCGGCCGACCGCGTAACCGTGTGCCGCGGTAAGAACGAGCAAAATGGCAAACTCGATGCGCTCGCGCGATATGACGACCCCACTTTCAGCAAAGCGATTCATCAACCGATCGACGATGCGCTTTGCACCTTTTTGGCGCTGCGAAAAAAAGTCGGCGCGATCCATGCGTCCGCTGAGCATGAGCCACGCGGCCAGACGTCCGGCACTCGCCTCGGTGAGTGAATCGAGGAGCATTCCGATGAGCGTCTCAACGGGAATCGTATCTTCGCTGTCCAACGCAGACATGATGGTTTGCCGAAGGTCCATCGCATGCGCAGCAATGGCTTCTTCAAACAGGCTGTCCTTTGTGCCGAAGTAGTGGGTCACAAGTGCATGGCTGACCCCAGCGCGTGCAGCGACGTCCTTGAGACCGATCGCATCCGGACCCTGGGCGACCAGGAGTTCGCTCGTTGCTTCGAGAATGACGCGTCGCGCTTCCTCCGGTGCACGCCTCAGGCGAACCTTGGGAGGTTTTGCCGCTCGCTTACGTGGTGCCGCCATCGCGTAGCATTCTATCTTGGAAATCGCGGAGGCTCACAACTTCGGAGGCCACGTTCGCTATTGTCAATCTTGACAATATGGATCGAGTCGTTATTGTCATGGATGACAATAACTTTAGGGAGAAACGAGATGCAGAAGCCTACACAAGTCTCCGCTACGCACGCGGCGTTGCATGGAAGCGCTTTCGAGCGCCTCAACGTAGGAACGCGTGCGCTCCTCCAGGTGCTGCGTAATCCGAACGACACCGAACAGGTTCTGATTCTCGGCTTGGTCGCCGGCCGATCTCGCTTTCCGCTGTTTCTCACCCGGTTTCTTCTGACCGACGATGGCGCATCGCTGCTGAGCGAGCGGCCTGCGATTGACAGTAAGCACGTTGACTTTGCGTGGTTGCGCTCACTTCCAGAAGGGACGTTGGGTCGCGCATACATTGACTTCGTCGACCGCGAGAAGATCGATCCCGATTTCTTCCAGCCGCCGCCCAATTTGCCGGCCGTGCCTACGTACATTAGCCAACGCATGCGTCAGACGCATGATCTGTGGCATGTCGTGACCGGGTATCACACCGACGTAGCCGGTGAGCTCGCACTTCAGGCGTTCACGTATGGGCAGACCGACATGCCACCGCCGCTCCTTGTTTCGGTATTCGGCTCGATGAGATTTGGAATCGAAGATCGTCGCATTTTCAAGATGACGTTCGACGGCTTTCGTCGAGGCAGAAGGGCGAGTTTTCTCCCCAGCGTGAGGTGGGAAGACCGATGGACTCACGCGCTCGCTGACGTGCGTCTTGAATTAGGCATCGAGGATCCCCGCGTGGAGGCTATTGCGCTGGAGCGCCGTCTGAACGCAGCGTAATTCGCGGCCAAGCTACGAACGTTTGAGGCTCGCCTGCAGTTTGCGCACGCCGATTCCTCCTCTATTCTCGGCGCGAGGGGTGCATGGAAAGAACGTCGATTGTCATCATCGGAACGGGTTTTGCGGGCCTCGGCATGGCGATTCGCCTCAAACAAGCCGGCATCGATGACTTCGTCATCTTCGAGCAGTCGGCCGACCTCGGCGGGACGTGGCGCGACAACCACTACCCGGGCGCGGCGTGCGACATCGAATCGCATCTCTACTCTTTTTCTTTCGAGCCGAATCCGGGTTGGACACGGATGTTTGCCCCGCAAGCTGAAATTCTAGCGTACCTGCGGCATTGCGCCGAGAAGTACGACATCTTGCGGCACATTTCATTCAACTCCACGGTCGCCAAAGGGACGTTCGACAAGAAGTCAAACGAATGGACAATCAAGCTTGTTGACGGTCGAACTGTGCAAGCGCCCGTCGTCGTGTCGGGTTGCGGTGGCTTGAGCCGACCGACGTTGCCTGAGATCGAAGGAATCGACACGTTTGCGGGCAAGTGGTTTCACTCTGCGCGTTGGGACGCGAACTATGACCTCTCTGGCAAGACGGTCGCCGTTATCGGCACCGGAGCGAGCTCGATTCAGGTCGTTCCCGCGATTGCGGGCACGGTCAAGAAGCTTCACTTGTTTCAACGAACCCCACCTTGGATCATGCCGCGCCCCGATCGCGCGATGCGCGAAGTGGAGCGCGTGCTCTTTGCGCAGCTGCCACAAATGCAGACCGTCCTTCGCGCCAGAATTTTCTGGCGACACGAACTTGGTGCGTATGGTTTCACCGTCAATCCGAAGATCATGAGGCTAGGGGCCTACTTGGGCAAACGCTTCCTCGCACGTGAAGTGAGAGACAGCGCGCTCCGCGAGCGGCTAACGCCGAAGTACACGTTTGGATGCAAGCGCGTGCTTATCTCGAACGACTACTACGAGGCCGTACAACGGCCCAACGTTGATCTCGTCACGGTTGGAATCAAGCGTGTCGTCCCGCGCGGGGTCGAGATGGTCGATGGCAGCGTCGTTGTTGTCGATGCCATTGTCTACTGCACAGGCTTTGAGGCGGCCGAGTGCGCGGCGCCTTTTGAACTCAAGGGAATTGATGGTCAAGATCTCAACGACGAATGGAAGAGCGGCGCTGAGGCCTACCTCGGTATGACTGTGACAGGCTTTCCGAACATGTTCATGATCGTCGGCCCGAACACGGGCCTTGGACACAGCTCCATGGTGTTCATGATCGAGTCACAAATTGCCTACATCCTGAGCTGCCTCCAATGGATGCGATTCAAGAACGTTAAGAGAGTTGACGTCATGGCCGACGCTCAGGCCCGGTTCAACAAGCACCTTCACGCGCGTCTGGCGAAGACGGTGTGGGCGACCGACTGCAACGCTTGGTATCGGACGCGGTCGGGGAAGAACACAACCCTTTGGCCGGGCTTCACGGTCGAGTTTCGGTGGCGAACAAGGCGGTTCGATCCGAGCGTCTACCTCACGGCTTGAGCGCGCCGCGATCCTCGATATTGGCGTTACACGGTGTGGACGTTGCCACCTTTCGCATGCACGAACACGCGATGGGCAAGTCTGTAGCAATCGTGTGGGCGTGCTTCGCAATGGGGTGCGGTAGTGCTGGCACTGACGCTGAGGTAGCGGAATCAGCGATCGAGGTCGCTTCGACCGATCCGACGGAACCGCTTTTCTGGTCCTCACGCTGTCAGGGAACAGTGGGCGCGCAGCGGGTTCACTTCTCGCGCTACTTGAGCGCACCTGTGGAAGTCGTGTTTCCCTACCTTACGTACGAAGACCGCATCGATTGGCTCGGTCCGTTTCACATGCGCAAGTACGGCGCCCCATATCGCTATGGAACGGGATCGATTCGCGTCGTTGGCCTCGACTCGGCGCCGATCGTTGAAGAGACGGTATGGGGGTACGAGTGGCAGCGCGAGGTTACGTACGGGGTCACCCGATCCGCGAGCTACAAGAACCACTGCGGCGTGATGCGCGTCACCAAACGAGGCGTCGGTACGCAGTTTGAGTGGGATCTCGCCTTCGACGCAAAGGGTGGGCCGGGTGACTTTCTGCGATCGTTCACGGAGTCGTACCTCAAGGGACACCTCGACACGCTCGAGCGACGCGTCGAGCGCGAGGCAGCGGCACTAAGTCCGAACCCCAAACTATAGCTCACATGGTTGACTATGCAGGCTTCGGTGCGAAGCGATCGAGGACGAATCGTGTGAGACCTGGAAACCAACGAGCGCTCCAATAGCTGCGTGGGTAGATGATGCGGTCGCGCTTGTTCTTAATCGCATCGCGCACGAGACTCGCCAGCTTGTCGGTCGTACCACTCGGTGCGCTTGTCGCAGCGCGTGCGTTTTCGAAGCGCACCATGGCGTCGCGCGCCATCGGTGTGTCGACCGGACCCGGGTAAACCGTGACAACATGGACGCCCGTGCCCCGCAGCTCCCCGTGCAGTGTCTCGGACGCAGCCGCGAGTGCGGCTTTCGACGCGGAGTACCAAGGCATGTACGGTGTCGGTGCGATCGCCGAGAGTGAAGCGATATCCACGATGGTGCCTGAGCCGCGCGCGATCATGGCCGGAAGCAGCGCGCGCGTGAGGCGAAGCGGCGTGAAGACATTGATGCGCATGAGCCGCTCGCCCGCTTCCGGATCGGCTGAGCTGAGCCCTCCAAGGAGCTGAATTCCCGCGTTGTTGACGAGCACATCGATAGGACCAAACGCGGCTTCTGCGTCGGCAATCCACTCTGTTGCTCGCAGGTGATCGCTGAGATCGTGGACGACGATGCGCGCGCAATCGCCAAGGGAGTCCGCTAGCTTCTGCAAAAGCTCCGCTCGACGGGCGACCAGCGTAACGCGGTACCCATGGGTCGCAAGCTCGCGTGCGATGGCCTCACCAATTCCGGAAGATGCGCCCGTAATAACAGCATGAGGCAGGCTCGACATACAGCAACGGCGTAGCAGAGGCAGGTTGAGGCGCCAGGTGAACTCACGGTGAGGATCTCGTTGACGTTTGGTAAGCTGAGCCATGGTCACGGCATGGCGAGTCGCCGCCCTCCTAATCGCGCTCACATCCTCGCGCGCGCGAGCGAAGGAGCTCGATCGCGTCGAGTGGGGCGTCCCGGTCGTTCATTCGTTGGGGCTTCTGACCACATTGCGGGTGTCTGAGGCAGCGCTGTGGCCGAAGCCGTTCGCACAATTCGACACGTGGGGTGGTCACTATGAGGAAGCGTTTACGAAGCCTCCGCTCTTCGACCCCTCCGCCCCATTCATGCGCTGGGACGGCGATTCGTTGGCCGTTAACGTCGTGGGCCACGGCCTCCTTGGGAGCGAGCTCTACCTTCGAGCGAGGCAGTGCCACTTCGGATGGTTCGGATCGTTTGCGTTCGCTGCTGGAGCATCTGCCGTTTGGGAGTTTGGGTTCGAAGCAAACGGGACGCGACCATCGCTTCAGGATCTCATCTACACGCCTCTTATGGGGCTGGCGTTCGGCGAGCTTCGTTATGCTGCGTGGACCGCAGCCGGAAAGCTAAAGAGACGTGGCGAACGCCGAGTGTTGCGCGCGGTCTTCGATCCGTTTGGCGAGCTCGAGCGACTTGCTGGTACAGTTTGTTGACGATGAACTACCCTTTCTATTTCGATTTTCTTTCGCCCTACACCTACGTTGCCTGGTTTGCAGCCGAGGCTCTCGGAAAAAAACTCGATCGACAATTCGTGCCCGTGCCAGTGCTATTTGCGGCGCTGCTCAATCATCACGGGACAAAGGGGCCGGCTGAAGTGCCGGCAAAGCGAGACTACGTTTTCAAGGACGCGACGCGAAAGGCAGCGGCAATCGGTTTGCCACTCGCGCCCCCGCCATCGCACCCGTTTTCTCCGCTGCTCGCGCTCCGCATCGTCTCGATGGTTGACGACATCCAGCTACGTTCCGAAGTGGTAACCGCGCTCTTTCGTATGGTGTGGGCCGGCGGGGGCGGGGTCGAGGATGCCTCTCACGTTGGCCGCATGCTCTCGGAGCACTCGTTCGACGGTGCGTCCTTGGTGCGCGCCGCGGGAACAGACGAGGCGAAGGCGCGTGTGCGATCGCAAACAGAAGATGCCATTAAGCACGGCGTCTTCGGGGTACCGACGATCGTCGTGGACGGAGAGATTTTCTGGGGCGTCGATTCGTTGGTTCACGCCGAGCAACGGATACTCGGCCGTGACGCAATCGACGCGATCGACCTTTCGCGATGGGCGAACTTACCGTCGAGCGCTTCGCGATTGTGAGCTGCAAACCGGCTCGGCTTCGGCTCCTATGATGGGCCGTGGCCTCGAGGCCTGTCGTAGCGAGGTCGACTATCACGGCGCTGTGAAGTCTCTCTTTCGGCCACGCTCGCGTTGGTGGGTGACCCTTCCGGCTTGAACGGATGCTCGTCCACGATCTTAACTCTTCGTCGAATGAGTCGCTCGATGCGGAACAACGACGCACGCTCGTCCGCAGCGCAGAAGGAAAGGGCGATGCCGTCCATTCCAGCTCGCGCAGTACGACCAATCCGGTGCACGTACCCCTCGGCCTCGGCGGGTAGATCGTAGTTGATGACGTGCGATACACCGTCAACGTCGATGCCTCGCGCTGCCACGTCTGTTGCGACGAGGACACGCACACGTCCGTTCTTGAAACTCGACAAGGCCCGTTGCCTCGCGCCTTGTGTCTTGTCGCCGTGGATGGCGTCTGCTCGCACGTCGGCATCCGTAAGCATGCGCGCCACGCGGTCGGCCGCGTGCTTGGTCCGCGTAAAGATCATGGCGCGGGTGATCGCGGGGTCGAGGAGCACGTGCTGCAGGAGCTTTCGCTTTTCTTCTTGGTCAACAAAGTAGACGGCTTCTTCGACGCGATCGGGTGTCGACGCGACAGGTGAAACTTGCACGCGAATGGGATCGCGCAAGAGCTCACGCGCGAATGGTTCGATCGAGGGTGGCATCGTTGCGGAGAAAAAGAGCGTCTGGCGCTCCTTAGGCATGAGCTTGGCAAGGTCGCTCACGACAGGTTGAAACCCTTGGTCGAGCATGCGATCAGCTTCGTCGAGCACGAGCACTTCAATCTGCGAAAGATCGATGAGCCCTTGATTCATGAGGTCGCACAAGCGACCCGGCGTCGCGATGAGCACGTCGACGCCCCGCCGCAATGCAAACGCTTGAGGTCCCATCTGAACGCCGCCGTATACGACTGTGTGACGGATGCCCGTAAATCGTGCGTAGCGTTCAAACGAGCGCGCGATCTGAACCGCGAGCTCTCGCGTTGGCGACAAGACCAAGGTGCGAAGGACGGGCCTTCCGCTGCGCGGTGATCCGACAAGTTTCTGGACGATCGGCAGCACGAACGCCGCGGTCTTTCCCGTACCGGTTTGGGCGCACCCAAACAGGTCACGCCCTTGGAGGGCGTGCGGAATCGCTTTCGCTTGGATCGGCGTTGGATGCTCGTGACCTTCTTCGCGAATCGCACGGAGGAGAGGCTCGATCAGTTGAAGATCTTCAAAAGTCTCGACGTTCTCTACGTTCGTTTTTTGCAAGGCGACTGTTTGCAAAGCCACTGATGGTAAAGTAACTGGACGAGGTGCAGGCGGCGGCGGAACTGCATGCTCTGTGCGAGGCTTCGGCTCGAAAGTGCGAGCGACGGGACGCGGGACTTGCTCCCGCGATTCAAAGCTGCGCACGGGCGGACGCGCGGTCTGCTCCCGGGGTTCGAAGCTGCGCACGGGGCGCTTGCCAGCGTGCTCGTGTGACGAGCGTGCGGGCCGCGCATCCAAGGGCGACTCAAATGTGCGCGCCGGCTTTGCGTCGCGACCTGGTGTGTCGAACGAGCGGGCACGTGTTGCATCGCCACCGGGCGTGTCGAACGAGCGCGCTGGCCCGCGATCATCGCGCGGCTGGAACGGGCTTGCCTGCGGTCGCTCACGAAGGGGCTCAAAGGCGCGCGCTGGGCGATCGCTTTGAACCGCGACTGGACGTCGGTCTTGGCGAGAATCGCTTGTGTCGATCTTGCGACTTGGCTCGTGGGGACGCGCAAAGGCGCCCTGGCGCACCGGACGGTCGGCGAAAGACGGTCGCGGTGGCGCATACTCGTCGCCGCGTGGCCTCGCATCAAAACGTGGGGCCGGTGCGGGCGTGTCGGTGCGGGCGTCGATCTTCCGTGCGCGGGCCATGCGCAGCGGCGCAAAGCCCGTGTCAAAACGCGCGGCGTCTTGCGCAGCGATTTGGGACGAAGTCGTTCCCTCCGAGGCAACGCCTCGGTTGCGACGAAATGGTTTCATGGTGGCTTGGTTCTCTCGCTGCCGTGAGGGGCGCCTGGTCAGTGCGCGAAGCCGTTTTTTCGAAGAGGCAGCGCCTCGAAGAACGGTGCAACGCGAGGGCGTTGCAGTGTTTCCGGGAAAACGACCTTCCGCGATTCCCGATGTGGGAAGCCCCTTAGAGAGAGATGCAGCGAGCCGGTTGCCAAGAACGAATGAGCGCGCGAGGTACCATGCGGCAACACCGCGCGCAAACGAGAAGTCGCAAGTTTATCTTAGCGGCACCGTTTTTGCCGAGAAACGTGCTCGAAACGGATCATTTCAGGTCGTCGGTGTTGGGTTGGGCACCCAAGAGAAATCCGACGCCGAAAGAGAGAAGCGGGGCGCTCACACCGCCGGGGCCGAAGGCGAATTGGGTCGTGACTACAGGCTGGATGGCAAACTGCGGGTTAATGCGCCGCTGAAATCCGATTCCGCAGCGCGCGATCGGGGTCCATTGTTGCGTCCCTGTGTCGTGTGCCGACGTGTAGAAGAGCGCAACCCCAGGGCTAAAGACAATGGCGGATCGTGGGGAGAGGTTCACGCCGACAAGAAGTGGTAGGTGCCCGTAAACAACCGCGGTCGCGTCGGGTGTCGTTGGCACCACGATCGCCTGCAGCGATGGATCGATGGCCAGATCAACGTGCCCGCGATGAAAGTTCCACTTTGCGTCGAACCCCAGTGCGGTCATGTTGGCAAAGCGGAATCCAACGTCGACGCGATCCGAAGTGCCATATCGCAGCTCGTACGTGGGTAGCGTCGGCAACATGCCGCCATAGCTGACATTCGCCGCACCTTGTACGCCATACCCGAAACCCGACCCTGGTGCGGCGATGCCTTCGATCGCCACCGTGTGCTGAACTTCGCCCTTGGGAATGGTGCGAGGCGTTCCGTAGAGGCTTGAGCAGCCCGCTAGCGAAAGGGCAAGGGTGCAGGGTGCGGACGCGCTCGCGGCAACCCGTCCGATGCGCGAACGACGGTTCCGCATCTTGACGATTCGTCGGGTGGATTCCGGAGCGCGACGTGGGTGTGAATGACCGGTGGCGGAGCGTGAGCAAAGCGAAGTGTTGAGGTTCATCGCATTCGTTGACGCAATATTTAGGCCTCCCATGACGACGCGTCTTGCAGCGTTTTTCTAGCCTCGGTGCGTGGGTCGTAACCGCGCGTTCACGACGTTCGCCGGGCGATCCGTACGCTTCCACGCGAGGTATTCTTAGTTCGGCCGCAACGTCGCGAGGCCAGTGAAAGGCCCGCGCACGGAGATGCCGTGAACCCGCGGTCACAGCACGCACGCCGGCGAAGGAAATCGCCGCCAAACGTGTCGTGGTGCGAGGCCTACGTATTGCAGCAACGAGGTGATGAACCTAAGCAAGTCTTGTGGGCACGCTCCGTTGCCGGTCAATCACGTCCACGTCGCACCCGGAAATCGACAAGACGAATCGCGAGATCGAGGGCGTGTGAATTGAAACTAGGACCTCATACGTATGCCGTCGGATTCGCGATCGTGCTTTGTTCACGCGACGCATTCGCCGACGGGGCTCCATCGCCACTTGTGCTCGACGCGACGCAAGTGTCGGGCATTGACATCGAACGCCTTCGTGCCGCCATCGCGCACGAGACAGGTCGTGAAGTGGTGCTCGACTCGTCGTCGAAAAACCCTGACGAGCAACGCTTGGTGGTGACAACGAGCAACGGCCAGTTGCACGTGGTCTTCGACGCTCGTCATATCGAGAGGACGGTGCCACTCGAAGCGGGCGAAGGACGCCAGGTTCGGCAAATCGCGCTGCTCGTTGGCGACCTCACGCGCGGCGATGCAGACGAGCTCCTGAAGAAGGCGCCCAAGCGTACGGAGGCGGCGGAGCCTGTTACGCCCGCTCCGCCAAAGCGGAGAAGTCAGTCGATCAATGAAAAGAAGGTCACGCTGACGTGGTCGACCTTTCAGAGCGCGGGAGGCTTCGCAGAAATCGGGGCAGAGGCCAAAGCGACGCGGAAGGTGGGGCTTGGCGGGAGTCTCGGATTTGCATTTCTCCACGGTTTGCGTGAGGATTTTTGGAACACGAAAGACGTCAACTATCTTGCCGTCGAGGTCGGCTTCTCGCCTCGCTACTACGTGATCGGCGATTTCGACCACGGCGTGCAGTTAGGGTTGCAGGCCAAAGTGCGCCTTGGTTTCCACGACACGTTCTTGATCGACCGCTCGTCCCAGATCCCACTCAGCATCAGCGCTGGCCCTTACGTCGGCTACAAATACACGGCGCCTTTCGGGCTCACCATCGAGTTTCAGGTGGGGATTGCCGGGGCTGCGGGAACTGGATACTCCGACCTCGCCGCTGGGTTTGGACTTGCAACGCCTGCCAAGCTGGTTTCCGTTTCGCAAAACGGGCTTAACTCCACGGGGTACGGAGCGCTGCTCAACGCCAATATTGGTTGGTCGTTCTAGCCCGGTCCTACGACGCTACGTTCACTGGCAGCCTTTGAACTGCGTGCCGCCGTACGCAATGAGACTAACCAAGAGAAGTCGCACGCGCATGTTGAGCAAATGTACCTCGGATACTCCTTTTCAGCATAGCGGGCGCTTCGGACGAGCTGGACAATCCTATGTTGCGTGGGAGGCTCCTGCCCAATACTGCGCTTGCCCAAAACAGGGAGACCTTTCGTTGAACGCAACACTTGAGAACCTTCGTTCAGCCGTTGACACTCACAACGTCGAGGCGCTCATTTCGCTTTTTTCGCCAACCATCATCGTTCGCTCGCCCGTGACGCAGCAGATTCGAATGGAGGGCTTCGACCAAGTGAGCGATCTCTTTCGGCAAGTGTTTCCGATCATCCGCAACATGGTGGTCTACGACACGGTGAGCGAAGGCGATCGTAAGCACGTGATTTTCTGGCGAGGGTACGTCGGCTCACACTATCTCGAAGAAGCCAATCTCATGCGTTTCGACGATGAAGGCCGCATCGCCGAAATGACGATCTTCATGCGGCCTCTCAGTGGGCTGCTCGCGCTGAGCACCCAAATCACCGCTGCCCTAACCGAGCGCCACGGCAAAGTTGCGGCGTCGATCGTGCGGGCGATGTTTGGTGGTTACGCAGCCATCTATCAGCTGAGTGAACCCTTCGGTCTGTCCTTCGCGCGCGTGGGTGTTCCTGTACCGCCCGAGTCGCGGTAGCCTCGCGTCATGTTCGCACTGCGCCCCGAGGGCCTTGAGTTTTTGGACACAGCTCCTGTCGTCCTTCGCGAAACCCTTCACGTGGCGGCGTCGCCTGAGGCGATCTTTGATATTTTCGCCGATCCGGCAACGTGGTCAAGTTGGTTTACTTTCATGCGCCATGCGCGCTGGACCTCAAGCGAGACCGCGCGTGTCGGCGCTGAGCGGCACGTGTCAATCCACGTGCTCGGCAATCTTCAGGAGCGCTTCGTAGCGTTCGATCGCGGCAAGCGATTCTCGTTCACGATGCTCGAGGCAAGCATGCCCGCGGCGAGCGCGATGCTCGAGGACTACGAACTCTTCGCCGAGAACGGCGGCACACGTCTTGAGTGGCGGCTCGCCATCGAGCCGACGCTGCTCGGGAAGTTGTCGATGCCCGTGACGCGCCAAACGATGCGTAAGATCATTCGTAGCTCAGGGCCTAAGTTGGAGCAGTACGCGAAGGCAAAGGCGTAGGGGCTGCGGTGCGAGAGGGCTGCGGTGCGAGAGGGGGTCCCCTCCCTTCGGTCGCTCCGACGCACGGCCATAATGCTCGCAGAGCCTCGCATTCTTGCCGGCTTGGAGCCCCGCACTTCGTGCTCAGGATGACACTGGTGGTGGCCGTCGGAGTCCTAGTTTCATGGTGCACCGAATGATTGCCGTAGGTCTTGCGTCGTGACGTCGACTACCGGCATGTGAATGTAAATTTGGTTGACGAACCGAGCGCCGCTTATCACCGTGACAACGGTCTCAAGGGGAGGGAATTGCGGTTCGCCACAGCGGCGTTCGTACACGGTTACGGCAATCGAATCTTGCGGGGTGCTTATCGCCAGTAGATCTCGCACCCATTGAGAAACGCGCTTTGTGGCTTCGGTTCGTGCCGGGTCGTTACTTTGAAAAGGGATTGGCATGGCTTTCTCGCACACGGCTCAACGCTAGAGCCCGCAAAATTGTTCCCAGCGATCGTCTACTTCGCGATGCTGAGTTTCGTCTGCGCACTGAACGCGGCCAGGTGTCCGCTTTCCTCCGCCAAGTACACATCACAGCGCTCGTCGACGCGAAGCAGGTCGGGAATGAGGTCTGTTCCGCCTATGGTACCAAGCAGCTCGCCGTCGCTTGGTCGGATGACCCTTACGTCGCTGTTCGGCACGAAGAGCGCTCCCGATCGCAGGACGGGCTCGAGTCGACGAGGGACGTCGGCTTCGATGAGCGTTGAGAGCGCGTGACGATACCGCAGCGTTCCTGTTCGAGCACAGAGTGCGATGACTTCGGCGTTTGGCGTATTTCCGATGAAGAGATCGTCAACCGCGAGCCAAGATGTTCCTGGTGGCGCGATGGGAGAGCTCGTCCATTCGTGAGCACCCGAGTCCCGATCGTAGCCTGCGAGTCGAAGGTGTCCTCCGTCGCGATAGGCGATGGCGACAGTACTTCCCGCAACGATCGGTGAGCCCTCAACGGTGCACGCTGTCGAAACGCGAGGAATCGACACGCGGAAACGAACCGTGCCTGCGTAGGGATCGATAGCGTGAAGTGCGGCGAGTGAACTCATTCCGCCGGCGATGGCGAACAGCAGCTCGTGGTCGAGTGTCGGGAGCGCGCGGAATCGAAGCCGATCGCGTACGCGCCATACGAGCGCGCCGGTGAGGACGTCGATCGCAGAGAGCGCAGTATCGCCGCTTGTTATGTAAGCGAGCTTACCAATGCGCTTGATGCGGACGGCCTTGGTGCCGAGGCGAGAAGCCGGTTCCCCCCGACCCCACGCGTGGCGCCATCGCCTCTCGCCGCTCGTCAGATCGATCGCGACCCAGTGGTGTTCGCCCTCGGTCGTCACGAGCAGGCGGGGCAAGCCCGCGCCGCTGACAACCGTTCCGACAGTCGGCCCACCGAAGCGTGGCTCAATGCGGGTCTGAAGCGTCACTTCGCCAGTACCGAAATCGTGGACGTTGAGCAGCCCCTCTGCATCGAGCCGAGCGATTCCGCCGGGCGTCACAAAACTCGCGCCACGCGCGATCGGAACGCGCCACAGGACCTCGCCTGCGTCACGCTCAAGGCAATAGAGCTCGTGACTGCCAGCTACGACGATGCGATCGCCACAAAGGAAAGTCGCCCGAAGGTCAATGCCCGGAACTATCGCTTGCCAGCGCGGCACGTAACGAAGGCGTGCAGGACGGTGACCGCCTTGGTTGCGAATCGACTCGCGCGCGCTCTCGGCGAACGCACGGTAGGGCTCGGGCGTCGGATTGACGCGTTCGTCTTGTCGCGTGAGTTCGCGCGTTGACTCACTGAGCTCGCGGATTTTTCGACGGAACAACGAAAGACGTAGGTTGTTCGTTTGCGCACGATCGCGGCGTACAAGCGTGCGACAGAGCGTGCGGCCGAAGGAGACGACGCTTTCTAGGAAATCAACCAGCGGAAGCGACGGAAATGTGTAGACCGCTCGTTTCGCCGATTGAGCAGTCGTCCCGAGGGTGAGTGCGACCGATGCGTCCTCACCAAGGCGCACGCCAATGACCGTCGACATCGCTTCGCAGCGAACGTTAAAGAGGATTCCACGTTCAAAAGCCGCAAAAGCGCGCTCGGCAAGCTCGACTAAGCGCTCTGCTACCAGGAACGGATGACACGCGCC